>JAGWGW010000004.1 GCA_028867135.1 Microcaldota archaeon
AAAACCTTTTCCACTATGACTGATTTTGGCAATGGAACCTTCTCTAGCGGTACATCAAAAATCTGCACGGGCAAATTCAACAACGCCATCGATAGGCCGTGGCTCGCATCATATGGAAGTAGGGTGTATATTGTTTACAATGCGGGGACTGGAGCCGGCGGCACAGCAATCGATGTGTCTGCAGATGGCGGGCTTACTTTCTCCCACAAGCTTGCGGTCCCTAGTAGCGAATGCGATTGCGGTGGTTCATCAACACCGCTGACTGTTGACCCTTCGGACGGAGCCCTATACATTCCATATGTCACATGGGGCTCGACATCTCTTAAGGTAGCCGTATCAACGGATGGAGGCAGTACATTCAACTACCACACAATCGTGCAAATGCCAAGCATGAATACATCTGCTTTTGCGTTGGGAGGCTTCCCATCAATCGCCATAGACAAGGAAGGAAACCTCTATGCGGTCTGGTCTGACAACTCTGCCGGTAACTATAACGTCTATATGAGCGTATCTAAAGACAAGGGGGTTTCATGGGGCACGCCAATAAAAGTAAATGCTCAGCCCGGACAGCATTTCAAGCCCTGGGCAGTTGCAGGGAATGCCGGGAATGTTGCAGTGGCATGGTATGGCACTAATGACAGCGGCACTTCACCATGGAATGCTCCCAATGCCAGATGGTATGTACACGTCTCTGTCTCTCTCGATGCCCTTGCCAATCAACCCTCCTTTCAGGAAAGTACTGTAGCAAATGTCCCATTCCATATAGGATCCATATGCTCGCATACTTACACATGCGCAGATACAAACGACAGCAATGGCGAGCACAAACTCGCGGACTTCTTCCAAATTACGATTGATAAGGATGGCAGGCTAAATGTAGTGTGGACTGACACCGCGCAATATAACGGCACCACAGCACACATATTCTTTTCAAGGCAGATCAGCGGGCCAAATATATTGGGTAAATCTACATCCATGACCAGCAATCAATCTACCAGTTCGACAACCCAGACGATAACAAGTGCTACCACCTCCGGAAGTTCCCTAATGTCTTCCATCACTACCATATATACTCAACAACCTCAGCAACCTCAAAACAATGGCATACTCATGTTTGCTTTGGTGATAATAATCGTGCTAATTATTGCGGTCGCGTATTTTTACAGATTGTCGCATAAAACTTTTTAGGAAAAGTTTCACCAAAAACCCCAGCGTGTTGATTTTTAGTATACTTAACGAGCCCACAAAACCCTTCAATGGGATTGGCGCCGGATAAGAAGATATAAATAGGCACTAACACTTACTAAACTTATGAATAAGAAAACTATTTCTGGAGTTATAGTACTCATCATCATCCTTGGTTTTGCTGCATACTACCTGCTAAATGCCATGTTCTTCGGACCCGGCCAATCAAGCGGCCAGTATTTACACTCGCTTCAACAAGAAGCTGCTAACGCTGTAGCTACGCAAACGATTCATATCAAGAGCTGCGGGAATTATATATCCGTTACCGACCCGATGGTGGCCAAAATAGCTCCATATAGCAATGTAACGTGGATAAACGACGACAGCAAAAACCATACGATCTGGTTTAACCCGAACGCAGGGCCGCTTACCGGATCTATCCCTCCGGGAGGACAGCAGACCGTAATGGTGTCGCTTGGCTCTAATAGTCTCCAAGGCTATGAATGCGACAGGAATGCGAGTGGGCCTGGGCTTCTAGTATCATGACTGCCGCAAGGCAAGATCCGGATGGGCGTATGGAATGCAACAAAAAATTTTGATTGCTGTGATAGCTGTTTTGGTTGTGGCAGTGCTGGGTTTAATTGCAGTGCTCATGTTCCCTAGCAACATGAAGATAACTGCGAAAATCATAAACGATAAAACCGGGGTGGCAACTCCTGTGCCTTGGCCAGGGGACCAGGTAACCTCTGAGGCGTACACGGCCCTTTCCGCAGTGCACCTGGAAAGCTATCCGGCAGGCACGACCGTCCAGGCCGGGACAAGCGGAAATGCCACAAACATATTCAGGATAGGCGATCTGATGGGGGTAAGTGCAACGCTACCTTCAGGCGGAGGCTACGGCGCATGCTGCATCTCATTTCCTCAGGAAGTTGGCAACTATACCCTTATAATTTATGCCAATAATAACGAACTCAAGAGTCTCGCCTTCCGTGTTGTTAGCTAAATGCATCGATAGGAACTGCTGGGTCGGTTCGCACCCGGCCATGTGTTTTGATGATGATAAAAGTAAAAGTGACCACGAACTCCAAGGTTGAACTCGTGCGGCGGGTTGGGCCTTCGGAGTATGCGCTCAAAGTGAAGGAAAAGGCAGTTGCCGGGCGGGCAAACGCAGCGGTAATCGCCCTGCTTTCCTCCTATTTCAATGTTAAGAAATCCCAAATAATGATGATAAGAGGGCATGCGGGCAGGGAAAAGCTGATAGAGATAAGGATGCAGCTTCCTGGAACCTTGCCCTAACCTGTTCAAGCCTCGCTAGCCGTTATCCGCATTTTCAGAATGCCAGCTGCTGCATCCAGTTAAATAGATGAAACTCCACGGATTGTCATGAAGAGATTCGAAATAGGGCTTTTCATCGGAAGGTTCCAGCCTTTTCATAAAGGCCATATGTACGCAATCAGGTTCTGCCTTGAGAGATGCCGCAACCTTGTTATCGGAATAGGAAGCTCCCAGGAAAGCGGAACGCAGATAAACCCCATATCGTCAAAAGACAGGATAAGGATCCTGAGGTCCGGGCTGTCAGGAGCGGGCATAGACACGGGCAGAATAAGGTTCCTGGAGATCCCAGACTTCGATGACAATGAAAAATGGCGCAATTACATAATACATAAGGAACCAGGCATAGGGATCGTATTCTCTAGAAACAGGCTTGTCGGGAGGATATTCAAAGGTCATGGCATTGAGGTCATGCTGCCACCATGGCATGAAAGGAGGAGGCTCATAGCAACCAGGATAAGGGGCATGATAAAGAAGGGGTGGCACTGGCAGGCTCTTGTACCTAGGGGCGCTGTAGAACTCATATCAAGCCACAAAAGCGAAATAATCAATGCCAGGCTCAGCAGGCATGCGAAAAAGGGATAAGCAGTAACATAATCATGACTCTTCATCTCCCTCTTCACCATCCTTATCCTTATCGCTTGTGCGCCTTCTTCCCCTTGCTCCAATCTCCTTTCCTTCATCCTCAGTATCCTCATCTCCCCTATTCCTGTACCTTATGCTTTCGATGCTCAAACTTGAAAGCTTCAGTTTGCTTACGAGCATTATGACTATACCAAGAAGCGCACCAACGACCCCAACACTTAAAGATTCGGTGCTCAGATACATGAACCTTGAGCCTATTGCAGTGAAGGGCACAACAGGCACTATCTGCTGCGCTGACCATGAGAGGAATACCAGGATCAATCCGGATACAAAGAATACAGACCCGAGAGTGTTCCACCACTGCACGCTGGAAATCCTAACGTTCAGAGCGTATACATCAGCAGCTTCCATCTTGTACGCCATTCAACCACACTCCTAATACCCGTCAACGTAATATATTGCATTAGATTTGCTTCGGTTCCTGGAAAATGGGCAGTCCGTGACCGTTCGAATCTTTATCTCGGAAAATCGAAATAATCCCGAAATAAACCCCAATTTACTTATAAATAATTTGCAACATCCTATCGGTGAGGAAATGAATGTAACTAGACACGAGATTATAGGCCTTGGCATCATAGCCATGGCGCTGCTTGCAATTCCGGGAATTGCAAACGCAGAAGTCGCGCATGCCAGAGGTTTTGCCGGCGCCTCGATCAACATCTCCGTGGGCAACAGCCCGGACGATGCGAACGAGATGCACAGCCTTATCGTATCAAACAGGAGCCTGGACAACCTGAAGCGCTCCTACGGCGATGCGATATGCACGACAAACGGCACATCGATATACGCAGGATACGTAGAGGCTGCAACGAGCAACTCTACAGTGGCTGCACAGGTTTCGCTCCTTGAGAACGACACCGCGAAGCTCCAGACGCTTGCAGGAGCAGCTAACGTGAGCGGGTTCCGCAGCTACAAGGACCATGTATACGATCCGCAGCTCGAGAAGGTCACGAATTCCATAAACAACGCGATCAGCGCTGCGAACCTGTCTGACAACCAGACAGCGTACCTCAGGCAGCAGAAGCAGGCTGAGGAGCGGTACATAGCAAACTGCAAGAGCGACCAAGACACTGCGTTGAAGGTATACGCGGATGCGAAGGTGGCCCAGTATTCGCAGATAATGGGTTTCTACCAGAACATCGCTAACATGCTCGGCGGCAGGGGGATGTCGATTGCGAACCTGCAGGACCTGATAGGCTATGCGACGAACACCATCGTCAATCCGTTGCAGCTTGCAGTCAACAGCGCCACAAATGCCACGCAGATAAAGACGGCGTTGGGCAGCTATTGCCTGTTCGACGGCTGTGCAAACGGCACAAACGCGCACCTCTCAGCGAAGTTCAGGATAGGTGCGATACAGGACGAGATAAACATGCTTGAGGCGAACTCGAGCTTCAGCGGAAACTCGAAGCTGGCGGCAGCGCAGAACGACCTCGACAACGCAACTGCGATCCTGAACAGCGTCGGCACGTCGGTGTACACAGGCAACCAGCTTGAGCAGATCAACGGGTACATAAAGGACGCGCAGAACAATGTGCAGAGCGCCCAGCACAGGAGCATGGAGGATGACGCGCACGAAAACGCGCAGGCCACCGTGCATGAGCACGAAAACGAGAGCGGCGAATAGCGGTGAATTGCTTGCGGCCCTTATTTTTGGGCCGCTTCTTTTCTTAAGCCAATATCATAAGGCCAAAAATAGCCAGTATACGATGACGTTGAGCGCCGTCACAACAGACCCGATTTTTGCAAAGTCCATGAACGACAATGTCTGCCCGTATCTCTTCTCAGCGCTCTGCAGAATTATCACATTGCTCGCTGCGCCAAGGATGAAAAGGTTACCTGCAATCGTGCTGCCTGCTGCAAGAGCTATGCCAACCGAAACTGGAACGTGCATCGAACTCAGCAGTTTTATGTATATCATCACCATAGGCACGTTGGATATGAACTGGCTTCCAATGACATTGGCCATAAGTATTGCAGGAACGGATTGAAGGTCAATGTTATGCCCGCTTACAAATCCCTGCAGGAAGCCTGACTGCCATACGCTTCCAACCAGGACGAAAAGGGCGATGAAAAATACTATTGTAGACCAATCTATGTCCAGCACGATCTGATACCTCTTCTTGCTGAATATAAGTATCGGAAGCGCAGCCGCCACGGCCAAATACGCAAGGTTGGGTCTCAGCATTGAACCCGAAGATATAAGGATAATGTCAGACACTATCGCTATCGCGAGCAGCGCAAGCGACATCCTGCATAGCCTGGCCAGCTCCCTGTCCCGTATCCCCATATGCGCATGTATCAGCTGTCTGCCATTGAACTCGTTTTTATAGAAGAACCTGAGCACCAGATATGCGATGATAAAGTTTATCGCTGTTGGTAGTGCAAGATACGAGAAGAAGGATGCAAACGGATTGCCCACAATTCCGCTTGAGGCTATGAGTATGTTCTGCGGGTTCCCTATCGGGCTCATCGCGCTGCCTATGGTGACAGCAAAGGCGAGCGAAAGAAGCATGAGTTTCGGGTTTATGTGCTCCCTGATTGCGAAGAGCATGACTACCGGCGTTCCTATCACGGCTACCGTGTCGTTGAGCAGGAACATCGATGCAAATCCCATAGAGAACAGTATGAGCAGCACCAGCGCGTCTACCGACCTTGCCCTCCTGAAGAGCCTGTAAACCAAGCTCCTCATGTAGCCGCTTTCAGTCAGGGCCTCGCCTACTATGAAGATGCCTATAAGAAATACGATGACCGTTGGATCTATGTATGACACTGCCGCAGCGATCGAAATCTGCCCTGTGAGAAGAACCAAGACTGCACCAATCAGCACAATCTGCCATATCTGCAGCCTGAACCGGCCTATCTGCCTTATCGCCACGAGAATGAAGGTACCTATCAGTATCAGGACTGAGAGTGGTGGTAACTGAAACATACTCAGCTAATGCCGGCTAAACTCTAAAAACTTGCCTGAAGACACAAAGGGCCTACCTTCTGCCGTGCTCCCATCGCTTTCTTCCAGGATGACCGCCGTAATCCCTGCTGTCAGAGCTGCCGCGGTACCCTCCGCCTCCTCCCCTGAAGCCTCCCCTTCCGCCGCGGAAGCCATCACGTCCCTGGCCCATCGATTGCCTCTTGAATGCCCTTATGTGCGCGAACTTCGCCGTGTCGAGCCTTATCTGCTCCATCCTTATGTTCGTGACGTCTTCAATGTCCCTTATGAGCCCCCTCTCGTTGTTGCTCACTATTGTGAATGCCTTGCCGTCCGCGTTCATCCTCGCCGACCTTCCGACCCTGTGCACGTATACGTGCGGGTCTTCGGGGCAGTCGAAGTTTATTATGTCCGATATGCCGCTTATGTCTATGCCCCTTGCCGCCACGTTGGTCGCTATCAGAAGCTGGGCGCCCTTCCTGAATTCCCTCAATGAATACTCCCTCTTGGCCTGGGACAGGCCGCCGTGCAGCAATATAGCGTGTATGCCCTGCTCCTTTAGCGCCTGGTGTATGGCGTCGGCAGCGTACTGGGTCTGCACGAAGACTATGGCCTTCTTCGGATTGTTCTGCTTTATGTAAGCGAGAAGGGTTGCGAATTTCAGGAAGTTGTCTGAAGAAGCGTAATAATGCTTTATCTTGGTCACGACAAGCTCCTCCTCGCTGCCCACGCTTATGAATGAAGCATTCCTCATGTGGCTCCTTGCAACGCCCCTTATCCTCTCCGGCATCGTAGCCGAAAAGAGCATCGTCTGCTTCGCATGCGGCGTCTTTGACATTATGAACTCCACGTCCTCTATGAATCCCATGTCGAGCATGGTGTCAGCCTCGTCGAGCACCAGGAACCTTATCCCCTCAAGGTGCAGCGCCCCCCTCTCTACAAGGTCTATTATCCTTCCAGGGGTTCCCACGACGATGCGGGGCCTGCGCCTTAGCGCGCTGATCTGCACGTTTATGGAAGCGCCCCCGTATACTACTGTGATGCCCTCCCTCCTAGGGAGCAGCTTTGCCGCAAATTCGTATATCTGCAGCGCAAGCTCCCTTGTCGGCACTATTATTATCGCCTCTGTGCTGCTGCTGGTCTGCCTGCTCTGTATTATCGGTATCAGGAACGCAGCCGTCTTCCCGGTTCCGGTCTTCGCCCTGACTATGACATCTGTGCCGTGCAGCGCCACAGGTATCACCTGGTCCTGGACATCTGTAGCCGTTATGAAATTGACCCTTTTCAGCGCTTCGACTAACGCTGGATCTAGGTTCATCTCTGAGAAGTTCTTCAAATCTACACCGTCTGGAAACAAAAGAAGCAGATATAGCCGATTGGCTAAAGCTTTTCATCCCTTCTTTTAACGGTAAAAGATGTGCTGATTAGGTATT
Organism: Microcaldota archaeon; assembly: GCA_028867135.1. Classification (GTDB taxonomy): domain Archaea; phylum Micrarchaeota; class Micrarchaeia; order Micrarchaeales; family CABMGC01; genus JAGWGW01. The sequence goes on from JAGWGW010000004.1 coordinate 7,525, forward strand.
TATACCTTCGTTTTACGGCATAAATGGCGTCGCACAACCTAATCTCAGGGTAACGTTTAAAGCATTTTCCTGAGAGCGATTTACCGATAATATGGCTGTTTCGCAAAAGCAGGACGAGAACAGGCTTGCGTACATACTGTGCTACATAGTGACATGGATATCCGGGCTGGCGATATACCTAACGCTGGGACAAAAGGACAGGAAGCTCAAGTTCCACGCGGTGCAGGCGATGTTTCTGGGGTTTGCGATAATGGTGCTCTGGGCCCTTGCCCATCTGCCCCTGCTTTCATGGCTGAACCTCGTAGGCATCGTCTTCTGGCTCGGCGGGATCTATGTAGGCTGGGAGGCCTCGCAGGGAAACGACGTCAACATGCCTTTCATAGCGAAGTACGCAAAGGAGTACTCTTAATAAGTTTTTTTCAATAAGACCTATGTAAGGTTAGGCAATGGATTATGATGTAGGGAAAAAGAGGATAGTCATTGCAGACCTCGACGGCACGCTCACCCTTAGCAAGACGACCATGGACAGGCAGATGTCGGACCTCATATGCGAACTGCTCAACTACAAGGACTTCGCAGTGATAAGCGGGGGGGCGTACAGGCAGTTCCAGAAGCAGTTCCTGGGCGGCCTCTCCTGCAATAGCGGCAACATCTCAAGGCTGTACCTATTCCCCACGAACGCCACGTCGTTCTACAAGTTCGACGATGGCGAATGGTCCCTCGTCTATTCAGAGCTCCTGAAGCCTGATGAGAAGAAGAGGATAGTGGAGGCGTTCGGCACGGCGCTCAAGCAGGCGAGGTTCGAGAAGCCTGCGCATACATACGGCGAGCAGATCGAGGACAGGGGCTCGCAGGTTACCTTCTCGGCATTCGGCCAGGAAACGCCATTGGAGATAAAGGGCAGCTGGGATCCTGACGGCAAGAAAAGGCTCGTCATAAAGGGCTATCTGGACAAGCTCATACCCGAATTCGAGGTAAGGATAGGAGGAACCTCATCCATAGATGTGACCAAGAAGGGCATAGACAAGGCTTACGGGATAAGGAAGATAAACGAGAACCTAGGGTACTCGATAGGGCAGATGCTTTTCCTAGGAGATGCGCTCTTCGAGGGGGGCAACGACTATCCCGTGAAGCGCGCGGGGGTGGATAGCATAAGCGTGAGCGGTCCTGAGGAGACCAAGAAGATACTAAGGGAGATAATAGACATGTCGAAAAATAGCGAAAAGGGAAGTCACACCTCCATGCTGCTCAAGCCAAAATGAGGCGGGCCTAGAACCCGAGCTTCTCCTTCACGATTATTACCTTTATCCTGTTGGGCCTTTCCTTATCTATTATCAGTATCTTGTTCACGCTGCTTGCCTGGCCCATGCCCGCATTCCTTATCCTCTCGCTCTCAAGCGGCAGGGCGTGCTCGTAAATCCTTTTGAAAGCCTCGTCAAGGTTCTTCACTATCTTCTGCGCGCCCACAATCCATATGACATTCCTGGCGCCATACACGTAGACAGGAAGCTGGCTTCCGCTCGCCGAGGCCATGACCGCCCTGCCGTCCTCGGTGAGCGCCTGAACGCTGCCTATCCCGTATTCCGGGCTTATCGAGGCCCTTCTCTTCTCGAGCCTGAGCTGCTGGTCGTCTATCGCGTTTATCTCCTTCCTCAAAGACCTGTACCTGTCGCTGTCAAGCTCCTGAACCAGCCCTATCTCGTCAAGCGTTGCAGATGTCACGCGCAGCACCTCCGCTCCTTCAGGTATCAGCTCCATCGCCATCCTCTTTGCCTCGTTGCCGTCCTTTGCGATGGCTACCTCAAAGCCCTTCTCCTTGAGCGCATTCGCAGTCCTTCCTATCGCTTCGTCATCAGCTACCTTCTCCCAGCTCATCGATATCAACTAAAAATAAAAGGGAAAGAAAAATTAAAAAGGAAAGGATTTGCTTAGTTATTCTTTTCAAGCTCCCTTATCCTTTCCGCCACTCCCTTGGCCTCGCTCTCCAGGTTCCTCTTGTATTCCTTCAGAATGCCTATCTTCTCCTCCTTTGTCAGGAAGCTTCTCATCCCGTTTTCCATTCCACACATTTTCTCACCATCATATAGGACATCATATACATGGAGTAAAAATATTTAAATATATAGGGTATCCTATAGGTAACGGATGCTAACGATGCACGGGAACAAGTGCGACATGCGCGGACTGCTGTCGTTCCAGGTGCTGTGGCTGCTCTCAAAGAGGCCTATGCACGGCGACGAGATAGCCGAGGAGATAGGCAACAGGAGGGGCGACAAGCCCAAGGCTGGAACAATCTACCCCGCATTGAAGGAGCTCAAGGAGAACAGGCTCATAAAGGGCAGCAAGAATGGCAAGATGATAACATACTCGCTGACAAATGAGGGGAAGGCCGAGCTCAAGCAGGGGGTGATGTACCTTTGCAGGTCCTTCGGCGACGTCTTCGAGGAAAGATACGGCGCAGCTGCAGCGAATAGATAATCAAGAGGTTAAAGCATGGTGCAAAAAAAATTGGTATACGCGATAGCGCTTACTGTTGTGGCAATGGCAGCTGCCGTCGTGCTGCTGAATTGGCACGGCAGGGGGCCTGGCACCGCGGCCCCAGCAACAGCAGCGAACCATGGCTCAAACTCGTCGAAGGTGCTCTTCAATAATACGCAGTTTGCAAGCTTCGCATACCTTATCTATCCTGGCAGCATATCGCAGCAGTCAAAGGCTGCAATGGCGGGGTTTGGAGTATCCGTCAGCAAATTTGCTAACGGTTCCGCAGGAGTCACCTTGACATTCAACGGAACTGGAGGCAGCAATGAGGTGACCTTGTCGCCAGGATACAAGCTCTATTTCATAGAAACCAGCTTCTCCGACGACTCCTTCGATACCGACTCGTCCCTTGGTGACGACGCGTTCGTAGTCGTCGACAACTACGGCTATGTAGCAAGCTGACCATGATCCGATGAAGATACTCAACCAGGACATAGGCTCTGTCTATATCTGGGCCATAGCGCTTCTAACGCTGCTTGCCTGCCTGTCCAGCTATGCGCTTCGCTCATTCCCGCTGCCATTAATCGTGTCTGTTGCCGCAGCGGCGCTTGCAGAGACGACTCTCTCGGGGCTGGTGCGCAGGCAGCGGACCCAGATACCCTTCTCAGGCATTATTACAGGCTTGATAATAGGTTCCGTGGCCCCGATCAACGCGCCATTGCTTGTTGTCATAGCTGCATCGCTGATAGCTGTATTGTCGAAGTTTTTCATAAAGGCAAAGCACTCAAATGTCTTCAACCCAGCTGCGTTCGGACTTCTCATAGCCCTGTCGTTTTTTGGAATAGGCGATGAGTGGTGGGCTGCGACAAGCTACAACCTGCACGGATTCGTACTCTCAGCCACTCCGCTCCTTGCAATAGCGGCGTACAAGGCCAGAAGGCTTGCAGCATCGCTTTCCTTCGCAGCAGTCTCGATAGCCATATATCTTGTTTCCAGCCACAGCGGCATCTCCTCAGTCTCTATCGACACGCTGCTATTTAGCGTCAATTACTATTTCGCGTTCGTAATGCTGGCCGATCCCAAGACGTCGCCTCACGGCAGGGCCATGCAGGTTATCTACGGCGTGTCCGTAGCGATGCTATACGCTATGCTTGCCGTGTACGCTGCCCCATACCCTGCATTCATCGCGCTCCTGACAGGGAACCTTCTGTACGCGCTATACAGAATCCTCAAGCGCCATGCGCAATGAATTCGCGCAGATGCCCGCTAACTTTATATACCTGGCATGAGTACGATATCTCTATAAGAGGAATGAAGATGGTGCGTTACTTCCAATGGCATCTGCTGCGCAAGTCGACCGCAGCGTAAAGCATAACGTTCATCTCCTCGATCAGTGCAGCATTCTCATCCTTCGAGGAACGATGGAAAAACCATGCTTAGTTAAACACAGTCGCCATCTTGACAACTTCATGCTAAAAGGGTTTTGAACATGCAAACGAATACGAGCAATGGCGCGCAAGGCATTGGAGAAAAGGTTTCAACTGAAAACGCTTTTCGGTGGCGCGTTCAGAACTGATTATTCCATACAAAGGCTGGCCGCAGGCCGACCGGACAGGAAACTGATGGCAGGGCTTGTGCGCACCGGCCTTGAAAGCTTTGGAAAGGGCATGACCGACAAGGAGATCATGGAACATGTGCTGAGCTGCGACGTAATATTCGTCGCCTTTGCAGGCGCAGGCAAGCCGATCGGCTTCGGCGGTTCCAGATATCTCGGCAGTGATAGCAGCGCGCACGGAAGGCGCATCGATCTTGCAGGCGCAGCTGTTGCTGAGGAAGGGCAGGGCAACGGCATATACAAAGCCCTTACAAGGGCGCGCATCATGCAAGGCCTTGACGCAGGCTGCAGCATCATCACGACAAGGACCCAGAATCCCAGCGTCGAATCAGGAATCATCGATGTCATGAAAGAGCTCAAGGCCGCGGGAAGCATTATGTCATATGGCTTGTCCAGAAGGCTTGCGCCTGCGGCATACGGGAGGATGCTCACAGATTCTGTCCCGAAATCCACCAGAGAGGATATAAACATCCTCTACAAGAGCCTAAATTACGCTGCAGGTGACGCATACGTCCTCGAATTCGAGGTCGTCAAATGCGACATCATGCACAGCACGTGAGGTCTTTGTATGGTAATAGACATACACACGCATACCGGGAATAAGCCGATAAGGTCGACGCTGAATGATATAGCAGCCAGCATGAAGGCATACGGCATAGATAAGTCAGCAGTCTCTCCAATGCGCCAGCCTTCTTCAAGCATGCTCATCGCAGAGAGCAAAAGAAACCTGTCGGCAAACGACGCAAGATTCCTCTGCTTCCTGCGTTTCGACCCGAACAGAGTCCATGTAGACGAGCTAATGGGAATAAGCAACGGCTTCGATGGTTTCAAACTCCATCCTAGGTCGGAGAAATTCAATCCGTTGGATAAAAAATTCAAAGGCATGTTCAGGTTCTTCGAAGACGCAGGCAAGCCGGTGCTCATCCACTCGAGGAAGGAGGACTATCCATACTCAGATCCGGTAATGATGCTGAAGCTCGCCAAAAGATATGCTGGCACGAACTTCATATTCGGGCACTTCGCGAGCGACTCAGACAGGTTCTTCGATGACGCCTACGCGCTGGACAATGTCTTTGTCGATACGTCCATAGTCTCATCGCCAAAGATAATCGAATTCAGGGTTGATAGCTTCGGTGCTGACAGGATGCTCTTTGGCTCCGACTTTCCGTTTTCTGACCAGGAGATAGAGCTCCTTAAGATAAAGAAGGCCGGGATAAAGGACAGCCAGAAGGATATGATACTGCATTCAAACGCAGCAAGGCTGCTCAGCATCTAGGACTGCAAGCCTGCTCATCACAGGCTGTACCTGTGCGCCTCAACGAAGGTCCTTAGCGCGTCATCCCTGCCCTCCGATTCCTTGCCTATGCTGACAAGCCTCTTCCTGCTCCTGTCCGCAGGGCTCTCCATCCTCTCGAGGTTCCTGAACAGTGGAGCAAGGTATCCTACATCCTCACCTATTGACGACAGTCCCGCGCTCGCTATCCCAAGCATACCCTCTGCAAACGCATGCAGCTCGCCGCCCCCTATCCTTGCGCGCACCCCGTTTGCCATCGCGTCCGCCCTAGCAGCCTCTATCTCGCGTAGCGAATACCGCGTTATCATCCTCTCAGCTTCCCTGCTGTTCTCGACAAGCCCCAGCGCCGCGGCGTTTATCGCCATAAGGTCATTAGTGCTGGGCTGGAACGAGCAGGGCCTGAGCTCCACAGTGCCGTATACGCCCTTGGGCCTCGCGTCCCACCATACCGTGCCTTCAAGGAAGAACATGTCCACGAGCTCTGGCTTTATGTCCATCCTGGAGCCGTTCAGTATAGAGTGCGTCTCTGTCTTCCCGTTCGCAAGATACTCGCGCATGCTGGATACCCTGCCGTTGTATCCGTAATATTCGCCGTTGCGCTTCGTGAATATGGGCCTGAAGTCGAGCATGCATTCGTAGCATTCCTCGATAGTGCCGAACCTGTCGGCTATGCCCACCCTTTTCGCCTCTATGCCGCCAGAGCGCACCAGCGAATCGTACGCCCTTCCCCTGAATTCGAGATATTCCGTGAATTCACCGCCGACTATCGTTGAGTTGGCCGTCAGGGCTATGAGGGCCGGCGAGAAGCCGTTCAGCACGTTAAGCACCCTTGGAAGCTCGTCCGATGACACCTCTATGTGGCACTGCGCCGCGGAACTCAGGGCTATCTCCCCGATGTTCCTCCCGAACACCTTTTCTGTGAAATACGTGTATCTCGGCTTCGGCATTACGAGGTTGCTGCTCGGCTCGGACACGGGCGAGAACCCGAGCCCCAGTATGTATATGCCGCTCATATCCGCAACCTCGCACACCATGCCCATTATGTCCTTGATATGCCGTTCAGCTTCCTTTAGCGAAACTGACGGCGGTATGCACGCCTCTATGGTTCCTGTGCCCACATCGGTTGTCACAAGCACGTTGTAGCCGCCGATTCGCTTCGATGCGCCCGTGCATGCCTCCTCGAGCCCTCCATCCGTCATCAGCACCTCCTTCTCAGCCTTCCAGCCGTCCCTCGCTGCCATGTTCTCGAAAAGCTTAGTCACCTGCGCCACGCTCGGCTCCCTCAGCGTCTCCTTGCAAACCGCTGTGCACTCTATCTCAGGGCCGATCCTCCTCGACCGCAGCGGCCTGTCGAAGTTTTTTGTATACTCCTTGAGCATGGATTCCTTCCTGCTAGTCCTAATCACCATCAATATCCACCACAGCCAAGCGTTCCTGCCGAAGCGCAGTCCATGCTCGGGCTAAAGAGCATGCATTCATAATAGAGAAACCGGGTGCGGCTTGGGCCTGGAGCTAGCTTGTTTCTCGCATTCCAGTGTCCGTTATGGGTGTTGTTGCTGCAAACACCACATGCAATTGGATCGGCATCGCCTTGCACCCTGCTTAACCGTAAAAGGATGTGCAAATATCAAATATATAAAGCATGCGCATCGACGGCTCCCGAAGAATCTTACCATACCTTTTAATAAAGGATTGCAATATATACTTGGCGATGATATGGAAGCATATTGTGTCAAGTGCAAGCAAAAGCAGGATATGAAGGACCCGAAGGAGGTCACCATGAAGAACGGAAAGAAGGCCATGACGGGCTCATGTCCGGTCTGCGGCACGAAGATGTTCAAGATAGGAGGCAAGTGATCAAAGGAGGCATGGCGTCTGTTCATCCAGAGACAGATGCCATTGCGCCCGCAACTGCACCAATGCCTGCTCCTGAATCCGCTTTTTCCTGTTTGTTTACTTTTTCTGTATTCCGACTACCTTCACGCTGAATACCAGCGTCTTTCCCGCAAGCGGCGGGTTGAAGTCTATGGTCGCGTTCGTGGAGTTTACGCTGGTGACATAGCCGCGCATCTGCTGCCCGTTCGAGCTCCCCTCAACGCTCATCCCGACGCTGACGTTCTGGCCAGCGAAGCTGCTTAGCGGAACATGCATGATGAGATGGGGGTTTACCGGCCCGTACGCCTGGTCAGGCGACACAGTCACGTTCCTCACCTGGTCCAGCTTCATGCCCAGGACAGCGCTGTCAAAGCCCGGTATTACCTGCCCTGTGCCAACAGTGAACTGCAATGGCTGCCCACCAACGTTCGAGTCGAATATGGTGCCGTTGGTGAAGCTGCCTGTATAATAAACGGAGACATTGTCTCCATCAACGACCGTGGGAACCGAGGCGTAGAACGCCCAGTAGACTCCTCCCAGAAGCGCGACTGCAACTATGGCCGCAACCGCAATGTAATGCGACCTGCTCTTCAGAGGGCCAAGATCCATAGAATCGTACCATATGGCGCATAATAAACTTAAAATACCAGCGGAGTCCTGCATGCTGCCGAAGAAGCAGCCTGAAGGGTGGCGCGTTTTATAATATTTTCAACCGCCAGTGGGGGAATCTACGCAGACATGTCCCTTGTGGCGATATGCTTACAGTCAGGACGGTAAAGTCCTTCCATACTGCGAAATGATGGCCAATACGCTGTAGATAAGGGATATATTACTAACATGAGCAATAAGCTAGACTCATTACCAATCAGCGATGCATCCATGGGGATATCAAAGCGCGCCGAAGCGGTGCGGGAAAGCGAAACAATAGCCATAGACGCAAAGGCCAAGCGTCTCCTAAAGGAAGGCTTCGAAGTCATAAACTTCAGCATAGGCGAGCCTGACATAGGCACGCCCAACAACGTAAAGGCGAAGACGATAGAGGCTGTTAGAAAGGACATCACCAAATACTCGCCAGCGGCTGGCAGGCTCGACCTAAGGGAAGCGATAGCCAAGAAGCTCAAGGATGACAATTCGCTCGATTATCCTCCCGAAGGGATAATCGTATCGAGCGGAGCGAAGCAATCACTGTACAGCGCAATCATGGCAACGATAAATCCCGGAGACGAGGTGATGATACCTAGGCCGTACTGGGTAAGCTACCCGGAGCAGGTGAAACTGTGCGGCGGGGTGCCTGTGTTCGCAGACACAGGCGAGGGCTTCATGCCTTCTGCAGAATCCATCAGGCAAAAGATCACGAGAAGGACGAGAATGCTGATACTGAACAGTCCGAACAACCCGACAGGCATGGTCTACGGCGAGAAGCTGCTGAAGGAGATAGCGAAGATAGCGGTGGAGAACGGCATTCTTGTGATAAGCGACGAAATATACGAAAAATTCATCTACGGGAGCAAGCACAGGAGCATCGCATCGCTAGGCAGCGACATAAAGGAACTTACCATAACGATCAACGGGGTCTCGAAAAGCCATTCGATGACAGGCTACAGGATAGGCTACGCGGCTGCCTCCAGCGAGATCGTAAAGGCGATGGCCCGCATACAGAGCCATACATCTGGGCCTTCATCGATATCGCAGTACGCTGCGGTCGAGGCGCTCTCAGGAAACAAGGATAGCGTTGAAAGAACAAGGAAAATCTTCGAGAGGAGGAGGGACATGATTGCAAAAGGGCTGTCCTCAATCCCGGGAATAAGGCTTGCCAAGCCTCTAGGTGCGTTCTACGCATTTCCTGACATAACGGAAGCGTTTGCAAGGAGATTCGGCAGGCTGCAAGGCCAGTCCATGAGCAGGACTTTTGCAGAGAAGCTGCTTGACGACCAAAAGGTCGCTACCATAGCAGGAGAGGCGTTTGGAGACGACAGGTGCATAAGGCTGAGCTACGCGCTGCCTGAAGACAAGATAGATGAAGGCATGGCGAGGATAAGCAGGTTCGTAGGATGAGAGCATGAACAGGACCGTTCCAAGGACCATGAGCACGCAGCACCCCGACAACGTGCACATGCCGTTCTTCGCAGACGGCAGCGTCATCGAAGGGGAGGACGAGATAAAGGAAGCTTTCTACGCATTCAGCCACATAAGGAGCAGGGAGCAGCTATGGGACTTCGAAGGAAAGGAGGTAGACAACTATGTCGTCAAGAAGCTCCTGTCAAGGTACGAAAACTTCTTTTCGAGGAACAAGCTTGGCAGGGACATCTTCCTGACCTTCAGGGTCCCCAACCCTACCGTAGAGAAGAACGAGGCAAAGGTGCTGATCGAGACGCTGGAATCAATACCAAGGAGCTACGATGCCGCAAAGACGTTCTACGGCTCATACGACGACGCAATCGCGCCCGTGTTTGAGGTCGCACAGCCGATGACATCGGACAGCATATCCCTCATCAGGATAAAAGAGTACTACAGGAAAATAGTAGTAGGCAAGGAAAGCACAAGCATAGCGGATGACGATGTACCGATAAGGTCATGGATCGGCGAGTTCTGCCCCAAGGAAATAAATGTCATACCGCTGTTCGAGGACACCAACGGCATACTAAACGCGCACAGCATAACCATGGAATACCTCCAGTCCATGAGAGATATGCCTGAATACCAGAGGGTGTGGCTTGCAAGGAGCGACCCTGCACTCAACTACAGCTCGCTCGCCGCAACCCTTCTCAACAAGATAGCGCTCAAAAGGCTGGAGGACCTTGAGAACGAGCTGTCCGTTGCGATATTGCCGATATTGGGCACCGGATCGGCGCCGTTCAGGGGAAATCTCAAGCCGACGAATTCATATGATATACTCAGGGCTTATCCAAGCGTGCAGACGTTCACCATACAGTCGGCATTCAAGTACGATTATCCAGAAAAGCAGGTCTTCGAGAGCGTCAGCTCAATGGAGGAATCGAAAAGGGGGAAAGCCACGGCTATAGGCGACGAAGACAAGATCATCGACATTATAAGGAGATTATCCGCGCAATACCAGAAGGAGATAAACCTGCTTGCCGGGATCGTGAATGATTTTGCGCGCTTCATACCATCAAGGAGGAAAAGGAAGTTGCACATAGGCCTCTTCGGCTATTCAAGATCCGTAGGCGAGCTCAAACTGCCCCGTGCTATAACCTTCTGCGCTTCTCTCTACAGCATGGGCCTGCCCCCAGAGCTGCTTGGACTGAGTGCGCTCAGCGGAAAAGATCTGGAGACGGTCAGGGAATCGACATCGTTCTTTGATAAGGACATGGAGGAATCGCTGAGATACCTAAACAAAGACAACCTCAGGTACTTCCCCAAGAGCGTGCAGGACAACTCGCTGAAGATCAGCGGCATGTTCAAGCATGAGCCGGACCCCAAGCACCAGAAAATAACCGGCATAATAATGGACGACTATTCGAAGGGCAACTTCAACCCCATAAACGAGAACATAATCAGGGCAGCTTCGATCAGGGGCTTCCTGGGATGACCATATGGCTACGATGCCGATTGCTATAAAAGCTGGCACTTCAGAAAACAGGATGCCTATAGAGATAGTCAGGCAGAAGGCAGACTACGTGCAAGCACAAGCGATAGCGAGGGCGAACGGCGGCAGATTGATCACGTTGCAGGAGGCTATGCGGCTCGCCAGGACAGATCCCAAGCTCTTCAGCAGGCTCGAAAGCGGACAATTCTACCTTGGAGATGGCAAGGGCACTGCCATGGACGGCCATTACAGGATAGACTACGAAAAAGAGGCTTTCGCAAAAGTGGCAAAGGAAGAATGGCAAAGGCTTCCGTTCAATGGCAGGGCTTGCGCTCGCGGCGGCGACAGGCCGCTGTCTCTGTTTGTCCATCGCCCGTACTACAGCGATGCCAGGATGTACCTCTATGCTGACGACTGGCCAGAATCCATAGTTCCCATCGTTGTTGTCGCACAACAGACAAATCCCAATCTTTCGCCAGCTGGCATCAACCCCAAACTGATCTCCAGCTCCTTATCCGCCATAGCCGAACTTGAGGCTGCAGAGAGAGACGGACGGCTCAAGCCAGGATTGACATACCCTCTAAAGGAGCTGCTCAGGTCCGTCAATCCCTAACGCAGCGCATAATGTCAAGAATGCCAAGAAGCAAGAAAGAGGATCAATACTATTTTGCCACAGCCTTTATATATCTATTTTTGATATAGTGTAAATGGATATATGCACGGAATCGAGATCAGGAGCCTGACCAAGCTGTACGCTGTGCTGCTTCTCAGCGAAAGGAACATGCATGGCTATGAGATAATGAAGGAGATAGGGAACAAGCTTGGCAGGAAGCCCAGTCCCGGCCAGATATACCCGTTCCTAAGGCAGCTTGAGCAGCACTGCTACATAAGCTCGAAAGGAAGGTCAGAAAGGGAAAAGAAGGTGTATCAACTGACTCCAGAGGGCAAGAAGTTCCTGAGCGCCCTGTCAGACAGGCTCGGCGAGGTGCTCGAGATTGCGGTAAAGCGGAATCTCACAAAATGCGCCCACTGCGAATGCGAGATATACAAAGGAGGCGTAAGGGAGAAGATAAATGGCAGATACCTTGACTTCTGCTGCAGGAACTGCGCAAAGGCGTATGTCGCGATGAAAAAGTAATTGGTGGAAAAATGGCTAAAGCATTCTCTGAGATAAATGTGAAGGCAGCTGCAATAACCGGAGCCGTCATAGGCTTTCTTTGCTGGCTGCTGGTAATCCCGTACAGTTTCCCTGGATACGGGATGATGGGCCCCGCAAGCGGCAACTATCCGTACTACGGGGGCATGATGGGATACCCATACAACGGATCCGGCGCTGCGTATCCATATTACTACGGCATGATGGGATACATGTCGAACATGATGGGCGGCGCATTCCACAACTACAGCGCAGGCTCGATATTGCTGGATGTAATACTAGGGGCCGTTGCAGGCGCACTCATAGGGATCCTGTACAACTGGCTGTTGAAGCTGAAGTGAAAGGTGATGGAAATGAAGGATCCGATATGCGGGATGGAGGTAAGCGACAAGTCGAAATTCAAGAGCGCCAGAAACGGCAAAACATATTATTTCTGTTCCCAATCATGCAAGGACAGGTTCGACAGCTCCAAATGATGCCATATGAAAAAGGCCCAAGAGCATGAGAATAGGCAGTGCAGCATATGCGGTCTGCATTACAAGGACAAGGAGCTTGCAGAGGAGTGCCATGCATGGTGCTCCACGCACAAAAGCTGCAACCTGAAAATCGCAACGCAGTCCCTCGAGGCGCAGAAAAGGCGATTCGATGGCAACTGATCCCGTATGCGGAATGTATGTTGACGAGAAGAGCACAACCCTAGCGAGCTCAAGGGAGGGCAGGAAATACTACTTCTGCAGCACCAACTGCAAAATCCAGTTCGAAAGGCCTGAAAGGGAGCTCAGGAACCTAAAGACATCCCTGGCTGTCTCGTGGCCGCTCACTATAATAGTCGCGATACTCACGTATGTCCTGCAACTCGGCTACGGTCCATACATAATGCTGGTGCTTGCAAGCATAGTGCAGTTCTATGCTGGCCAGAGGTTCTACGCAGGCATACTCGACGCGGTAAAGAACAGGTCTGCAAACATGGACACATTGATAGCGATAGGCACGACAGCCGCATGGGGCTATAGCACCGTTGTAGCCTTGTTTCCCTCATTCTTCCCTACGGGCGGCGTCTACTTCGACACATCAACAATAATAATATCGCTGATACTTACCGGCACATATATGCAAAGGCTGGCAGAGTCAAAGGCATCCACTGCCATTTCTGCGCTCATAGCGCTGCAGCCGAAAACTGCGCATGTGCTGAAAGGAAACGAGGTTATCGAGGTGCAGATTGAGAGGATCAGGCTCGGGGATCTCCTCCTTGTGAAGCCTGGCGAGAAGGTACCTACCGATTCCGTTGTCATGGAGGGAGAAAGCTCAGTAGACGAGTCGATGATTACAGGGGAGAGCATGCCTGTAACAAAGAGGAAGGGCGACAAGGTCATCGGTGGAACCATAAATGCGACAGGCCCTCTAAGAATAAAGGCCTCGAAGGTCGGGGAGGACACCGCGCTAGCTCAGATAATACGGATTGTCCAGGACGCGGCCTCTAGCAAGGTCCCGATACAGAAGCTTGCAGACACAATATCCTCATATTTTGTGCCTGCTGTAATAGCCATCGGCATTGCGGCATCCGCGCTGTGGTACTTCATAGGAGGAGTGGGGCTTAACGTTGCAATACTCATATTCGTCAGCGTGCTGATAATAGCCTGTCCCTGCGCACTCGGGATAGCGACCCCCGCAGCGCTGTTGGTATCATCTGGAAAGGCCGCAAGGAACGGCATACTGGTAAAGAGCGGCGAGAGCCTGCAGGCAGCAAGCAAGGTGGACACGGTAGTCCTTGACAAGACCGGAACCCTGACAAAGGGCAGGCCCGAAGTCACGGATGTCATAGCGACCAGCGGCTACAGCGCAAGGGAGGTCATCAGGCTCGCAGCGGCCGCGGAGGTCAATTCGGAGCATGTCATAGGCAAGGCAATCGTTGAAAAAGCAAGGAAGGAAAAGGCCAAGATAGAATTCCCGAAAAAGTTCAGCTACATTCAGGGCAGCGGCGTAACTGCCGTTGACAGGGAAGGCAGGAAAATCACGCTGGGCAACAGGGATCTGTTCGCGAAGAAGGACCTGGCCGATATCGAGTCCAGGCTCAAAACGCTTGAGGAAGAGGGCAGGACAAGCCTCATAATGGGGGTCGACGGGAAGGTCGTAGGCATAATCTCGCTCTCGGATTCGCTCAAGGAGGACAGCATGAAGGCGATAAAGGCGCTCCAAGGCTCTGGCAAGGAGGTATGGCTCATAACAGGGGACAACGAGAAAGTGGCAAGGGCTGTAGCGAACGAGCTTGGCATAAGGAATGTCATCGCGCATGCAAAGCCGGGGGAAAAGATGCGCAAGATAGCCGAACTGCAGAAGGAGGGGAAGGTGGTTGCGATGATAGGCGACGGAGTGAACGACGCTCCGGCCCTGACCAAGGCTGACCTGGGCATAGCCATAGGCGCAGGCACGGAGGTCGCGATACAATCTGGCGGTATAATCCTGATAAGGAACAGCGTATACGATGCAGCTGTGGCCCTTGAGCTCGGCAGGAGGACCATGCACAAGATAAGGCAAAACCTATTCTGGGCGTTTGGCTACAACATAATCCTGATTCCTGTGGCCGCAGGCGCGCTGATCCCCTTCTTCACTATAAGCATCTACGGCTTCCTGCCCCTGCTCGCGGCGTTCGCGATGGCATTCAGCTCTGTGACTGTTGTATCCAACTCGCTTCTGCTGGGCCTGGGAAAGCCTGCAGCGCGATTGCAAGGTTTATAAGAATAAAGCCCGGAACCAAATCATAGGCTATACTATGGATAATGTATCTATGGCCCCGAAGCTGGCCAGAATGTTCATGGCGATAGGGTTCATCTACCTGTTCCTCGGTTCCCTTCTGCTCGCGCTCCGGACCTTCGGCATCATACAGATAGAGATGGACTCGATATTCATAATGGAGCTGTACGGTTTCGTGACGATGCTGATCTTCGGCCTTTCATACATGTTCGCACCAGGGCTGTCCCATACCTCATACGCGAATTACAAGGTTACGATCGCGGAGCTCATCCTGCTGAACATCGGTATAATCCTGATATTCTCGGCAATGTCAGGGATCGCAGGCCAAGCAAAACAGCCCGCGACGCTTCTCGGGTTCTCATCGCTCCTGCTGGCGATCGCAATGCACTCTGTCAGCATATGGCACATAATCGGCAAGAACAAGAAGCCGCAGCAGCCATAGAGAGCTCAGGACAACCATCAAGATGCGCCCGATGCATAAGCTTCATATCTCTTTATTCTTACCTATCTCATAATGAAAAGGAAGGGATTGAGATAGAGGTGCAATCCCCTTATGGGCTATATAAATTCGAAGAAAGTTTTAAGAATTAGAATAACCACATAGTAACAGGCGATATCATGGTACAGATACAGGTGCAGAAAAGCGAGGTCAAGCGTCTTGATGCTAGGCTTGATGACATAACTAGGCTATTGAACAAACTAGTCATGGAACTAGAGGAAATTAGCAGCTCTGGGGCAGGAATTAGGCTTAGCAGGAAGGCAAGAGCCGAAATTGACAAAGGTCTTAAGGAGCTGAATAGCGGCAAAGGAAGAACGTATAAGAACGTAGCCGAGATGGATAGAGCGCTGGCCTAGTCTTTCTGGTGTTTTGGATGCCATACACCATAACCAACGCACCACGCGTAGATAAGCTATTCGGGAAGATTAAAAGAAAGGATAAGGAGACGTACAGGGAGATTCTGAGGAAACTGGATAAGATTGCTGAAAATCCCTATCACTTTGGGAAACCAATGCGTAGTGGGTATAAGGGAGTGTGGGAAGTCCACATCAAGAACAATGTCTTGTACTATAGGATTAACGAGATCAAGAAAAGTGTCGAAGTAGTGGCCTATCTTGATCATGACTTAATGTGACTAATCTAGTCGACCATGTAAGCCCTCTTTCAATAAGAGTGACCTTCTCGGTTCCTTTGCATTGGATAGATCTACCAATAGCTTCCAGTGCTTCTTAATCTCCTTTTTAAGCAACTCTTTCAGACTATCTTCCATTTCTATCGATATTTATTATCCAATTCAAGGTATATACGCCTTTATTACGCCCGATGCAGGGATTGAACCTGCGACATCCTGGTTAACAGCCAGGCGCTCTACCACTGAGCTAATCGGGCATTTTGAAGAATGAGAATGGCTCTGCAAGATTTATTATCTTGACATAGATATAAGAGTATTCTCCTATCACGTCAGTGAAATCGAACCTGTTTGCGGTGTAGCTCCATCTTATGAATCCTGAGCTCTCCTTCTTGTCAATGACGGCATAGTAAAGTATCCTCTTGTCGTCATTCAGTCCCTCTATGAGGTCGAATCCGCATAGTATCCTCTTTTTCCTGAACTCGAACGAATACAGGTATGGAAGCGACTCGTTTCTCATGCCCTTCCTTATCGCTGCGTTCACTATGCTGTCCGGCTTGCGCATCTCCACCTGCATGACATCCTTTGCATTCAGTCTCTTGGCCTTCCTGATGTCCTTGAAGCTTATGTCTATCACGCTTATGTAGTTGCCAGGCTGCGGGTCCACGCTCTCTACGAACTCGATGCTTTCGCCCCATTTCCCAAACTCCGGGAACTTGTAGATTATGATGGGCTTTTCCTCTTTCGTTTCGACATAGTAGCCTATCGTTACGTTGCCTGCCTGCTCCCCCAGTGCAACAAGTCTCCTTGAGCTTCCCTCGCCGGCCCGCAGCAGCATGTCCGTGTTGAAGTCGTATCCGCAGCAGTACCTGCAGAGGTCCGTTGTGGAGCTAACCTTGACGTAGAGTATGCTCTTTCCTTGCGCAGTTTTGGGTGCCATTACTAACACTTTACTGATTAGTCAGAGCCTTGTAGATATCGGACAGAAGCAGCATGAGCGAATACGACGGCTGGAATATTACCGGAGACAGCACAACCCCCTGGCCCACTGCGCTGTAATCGTTTAGCAGGCTTGCCTGCGCGACCATCCTCATCGCGAAGTCGCTGTGTATCAGGGGGCTTGTAGATGAGCTTACTATCATGTTGAAATTGTACGTTCCAGGCTCGTTGACGTATACAGGATATATGTAGGTGCCCTTCGTAGAGTGCAATGCGATGACCTGGTCAGAGACGTTCCATGCAGGAAGGCCCCTTGCGGATATGTAGAACGGGTCGTCGGATATGCCCGTGTTGTTTATCGTTATCCTTATGTTGGTCGGCTGCCCGGTGCCTACCGATATGTTCGTTGGGGAGACGGTGAAATCGACGACGTTCTGGGTCACGTTGACCTTTGCGTTTATCGTCAGGTTGCCAAGCTTCGAGTAGTTCTGGACATTCACAGCCCTTATGACTATGGTGTATACCCCATTCGGGGTGTCAGGGGCGGTCGTTATCTTCAGTTTCATCGGGTTCTCGTAAAGCGGCGATGCCTGGGCCGACCATCCGCTAGGCAGGCTCGAGTTCACGGCCTGGAGCGTGTCCCAGCCGATGTTTACCGTCGCGCCGCTCGCGTTGGTCGTAGTGGCGCTTGCCATCACGTAGAAGCTCTCTCCAGGGCCAACGCTGCCAAGGGCTATGGTGCCGTTGTCATACAGCATTCCGGAGACAGGGCCCTGTATGCTGAGGTACGTGGCACCCGCAATTCCCGAGAGCAACGCGACCGCAGCCGCGACCATGGGAAGATAAGCCTTCATTGAACCATTAGTCGTATTCGAGCCCAAAACTTATTAATATATTTATGTTTCATATAAAAACCATATTTTGCGACCAAGTGAACGAAAAGCGAAATCCTTACTGCTAGGTGAATAAATGAAACATAGAGAAAAAGAAACGGAGAGTGTAACCGAACATGAAAAGAAGGCGGGCCCCGCAGGCAAGGAGGAGGTATCCGCAAGCGAGGTCACTGCAAGGCTCGAAAGCCACAGGGCCCAGCGCGAAGCCATAAGGAACATAGCCGGAAGATCCAGCCCTCTGAGGATGGCCTTCCGCAGCGCGAAGGCATGAAAAACAGAAAGAAGAGAAGCGGCGGGGCCTATGCCACGTCTATGCTCTCTTCCGGATATCCCATATGCAGCAGCGCTTTCTTGACGTTGTCCTTGTGCTCTCCCTGCAGTTCGATTATGCCGTTCTTGTACGTGCCACCGCAGGCCAGTATCCTCTTGAGCTCCTTGGCGGTCTTCTCGAGCTCCTCCCCCGTGAGTCCTTCTACAACGGTCATGTACTTCCTGAACTTCTTCCTCTCCAAATAGACCTTTATCCTGCGGTTGGTCTCCCTGTCAAGGATATCGCATACGCATATCTCCTTTGGCAAACCGCATTTTGGACAGATTTCCGGCATTAAGCCTTTGCACCCTTTTCTCTGAGAATGGTAAGTATCTGGGCAACGGTCCTTCGCATCTCCCTTGTCTTTATCTTCTTGCTCGCGACCCCCGTGCTCGCTATCCTTCTTTTTTCTATGCCTGTCTCGAGCCTGAGTTCGCCGAGCTTGGCAATAAGAGCTTCGTTGGAAAGCGACCTAAGATCCTTTATCCTCATCTTTATACCCCTGAATATTGTTTTTCTGATTATTATAGCTATTGGTTCGGGTGCCCTATGCTCGCAGCAGCTATGCTCTTGGGCAGCTCTATCTTCTTGACCTGCCTGTCAGGGAACTTCGTCCCGGGCTGCACTATCCTGACCTGTATGCCTATAGCGCCGTACTTCGGATACGAGGCCACCTTGGCCTCGTCTATCAGCTTCACGACGTCCCCCGCTTTTGGCAGGTATCCCAGCCTTACCTTTATGGACTTTGCCTTCGCCCCCTTTGCGGCAAGCTTCCCCTGCGCCACTATCTCAGCTCCAAGCGCGCCGTTGTTCATTATGTCCCTTATCACCGAATGGAGCAGCCTCCTTGCGTTCACTCCCCTCTCCAGAGAGTTCGCGACATACTTTGCCACGAGCCTGGGCTCGAGCTTCTGGTTCCTTACCTCTGTTACGCTTATCTGCGGATTCTCTATGCTGAACTTCTTCTTCATGTCCTCTGTAAGCGCGTCGATGGTCTCTCCTCCCCTTCCTATGACCCTTCCTGGATTTGTCACGTATGTCGTTATCCTTGTGATTATCGGTGTCTTCTGTATGTCCACTCTCGAATAGCCTGCCTTCGAGAGCCTCCTCTCGAGGTACTTAGATATGTTGTGCTTTATCATCAAGTCTTCTATGAATTTTCTCTCCACTACCATCTATTCACTTCCTATCCTCTTTCCTCTCTTCCTTATTGGCTGTTATCGCGAGCGGCGCGGTCTTGCCAGCTATCATCTTCGCCTCATCCTTTTGCGCGCCTGCTTTCTGCACATCAACCTTTGCTTCTCCTCTTTTATCCTCTTTCTTTTTCTGCGGTTTACTGGCTTCCTGCGTTTTAAGCGTTCGTGAGTTCTTCCTTATGAAATACCTCATGTTGCTGGTGAGGAACTGTGCATCAGGCTCAGACAACCCTATCTCTATCTTCGCATACTCTATGTCGCTGTGGTTGAGCGACGACCTTCCGTACATGCCCCTGCCCCAGGCAAGGCTTCCCTTGGACGGATACCTTCTCTCTATCCTTGTCTTGTTGGCAACGGCGTGTATGACAAACACGGATTCTGCATCCATGCCGCTATTCGATGCGTTCGCGATTGCGTTTACAAGCGTGTGCTTGACCTCCGCGGCCGCTTTCTTGGGGTATCCTCCCTTGGCTCCTCCCAGTTCATGCCTTGAGCCCATGTGCTTGTTGTGCCTCTTGTAGGGCACCGGCATCTCCATCGCTATCACCCTGTCGAGCAGCGCGAGCGCCATGTCCGCCCTTGTGTACCTTATCGCGTCGCAGACGGCGCCCAGGTCCTTGTAGCTGGCGTTGACGTCCTTGCTCTGCGCCTTGGCTATCCCTTCGTTCTTTACGTTCATCGAGTATTTCATTCACTTCACCGCGAGGAACTTGCTTCCCCTCGTTGCCCTTATTCCAGGGGCAGAATGCTGCACGTGCTTGACTGTGTAAGCGTACTCACCGAGCCTGTGGCCCATCATCTCCGGGGCAATGTTTATCTCATCGAATGACTTGCCGTTGTAGATCGCGAACTTCATGCCTATCCATGAAGGGAGTATGACGGCTTCCCTTATGTGCGTCCTTATGGTCTTCCCGGCTCCTTTCTTCTTTGCCTTCTCTATCTTTACTATTAGCTGCTTGTATTGCACGCCCATCCTCTTTATGGCCCTCCTCTGCCTGCTCTTGAGCAGCTTCGAGAACTCCTCGTTGCTCAGCTTCTGCAGTTCCTCGACGCTCCTGCCCCTAAAGCTGAATGTTCTTACCATAATCAACCACGCTTCTTCCTTCCTACCCTTCTTGCGGCT
Organism: Microcaldota archaeon; assembly: GCA_028867135.1. Lineage (GTDB taxonomy): Archaea > Micrarchaeota > Micrarchaeia > Micrarchaeales > CABMGC01 > JAGWGW01. Next base: position 27,829 of record JAGWGW010000004.1, read on the forward strand.
ATGTGCCCTACCTTTGCTCCAGGAGGCGCGTGCCTCGAGACCATGCTCGAAGCTCCCTTGTGGTGCTGCTTCCCTCCGAACGGGTGATCTACAGGGTTCATCTTGACTCCCCTATGCACGGGCCATCCGTCATTTGTGGCATGGTGCATGTAATGCGACTTTCCTGCCTTCATGATTGGCTGCGCGTAGACTCCGCCGCCTGCAACAGCGCCTATCTCGGCCCTGCACTCCTGCGGTATGTCGAGCGCGTGTTTCGAGGGCATCATTACGCTGACCTTGCCAGGCATGTGCGCGAGTATGGTCGCGTAGCTGCCTGCGCTTCTGGCCATCTTTCCTCCGTCGCCCGGCTTCACCTCGATGTTGTATATCGGCATCCCGTCAGGTATCTTCTCAAGCGGGAGTATGCTCCCAAGGAGTATGTCAGCGCCCCTTCCTTCCTGTATCCTGTCCCCTACCTTTATGCCCTCGGGCGCTATGAGCGTGTTCTCGGTCCCGTCCTCGTATTTTATCCTCATCAGAGGAGCGGTATGCCCCGGGTCGTCTATGAATTCCATTACCTCTCCCACTATCCTGTTAGGCACAAGCCTGCTGCCGAAATTAACGTCGGCCTTGAAGCTGATTGGCGGCTTTGTATAGGCGTTGCTGCCCTTTCCTCTCCTTTGCATCCTTAGTCTTTTTCCCATAGCTTCACCATATCAAACAAGCTTCAGCCTTCTGGCTATGTCGCTTGCCTTGTAATCCTTATTAAGCTTTATGTAGGCCCTCTTGACGTTCCTTATGCTTATCGCTGTCCTGACCTTTTCCACCTTTACATTGAAGGTGCCCTCGAACTCCTTCTTTATCTCGTTCTTCTTGCTCCTTATGTCTACGACGTAAGAGATTATGTTCTCCCTGTCTACAACGTTGAGCGCCTTTTCTGTCGCAAGCGGATAGAGTAGTGCCTTCATATCATCATCTCAGTTTTTTGCTCTCCACGGCAGCCTTCACGTCGGCAAGCGCGTTCTCGGACCACACTGTCAGCCTTGGGAGCCCGCCTGGCGCGAGCCTTCGTATTGTAAGCTCGTTTACCCCGCACACCTCCACTCCAGGTATGTTCCTTCCCGCCTTCGAGATATTGCCTGCGTCTTTCGCGACTATCAGCACGCTCCTCCTGAAGTGCCTCAGCTGCGCCTTCCTTCTCATCCCCTTCGCAAGCCTTGGGCTGTGCGAAGCGTCAAGGTCATCAGATAGCCCCAGCTTGCCGAGTATCCGCATAAGTTCCTTGGTCTTTGAAACGCTCTCTATCTTCTGGTCTATTATTATCGGGGCATCGCCGCTGAACCTGTGCCTCTCCCTTATCATCTCGGATTCGCCGCATCCTGATATCGCTGCGAATATCGCCTTTACGTATTCCCTGTTGTTTATCCTTTCCACAACTGTCTTCTCTATCTTGTGCGGATGCGCCCTCCTTCCCTTGGTCGCAGAAGGTATCCTCCTCACGTCTCCCTGCGCACCTCCTCCAAGCTTCTGCCTTGGCCTGATCGCTATTCCCATGTGCCTTCCGGTCCTGTACGATTTGTAATTGCCTACATAGACTGCCGTTGTCCTCAATCCTGCCATTACGTCATGGCCCTGCGGCTGGTAGTCGAGGCTCTGCTCCGCGAGCAATGCCCTTTTCACAAGGTCCTCCCTGAATCCTGCAGAGAATGCCTCAGGCAGCTCAATGCTCTTCTCGACTTTTCCTTCAAGATCGTATACGTTCATTTCAAGATCCCTGCTTTGATGCTGTAGATATGTAATTTATCTGCGGTTCCTTCTTCGCCTTCTTGTTCCTGAGCGCCTTCCTTATCCTCACGAGCCTTTTCGCAGGCCCGGGAATGGAGCCCTGAAGCACCACGAAATCGTTCTTGACAGATCCATAGTTGACGAATCCGCCGCTGACGTTTATTGCTGGGGCGTCCTTCGCCGTGCCCATCTTGAGCACCCTCTTGTTCCTCTCCAACCTGTAATTGTATCCCATGTGACCTGAATGGGGCACTGTGTAGAGCACCTTTGCAGGATGCCACGCTCCCAGCACCCCAAGGTGCCTTATCTTGCCTGTTGCCTTTCTGTACCCTCTCGCAACCCCGAACCTCTTAATCACGCCTGCCCATCCCTTTCCCTTTGTTATGGACTTCACGTCAATGTAATCCCCTGTTCCTATGACATCGCTTATCTTGAGCTCCTTGCCCATCCATTTCTCTATGAACGCGATCCTCTCCTGGACGTCCTTGCCGCCGACGCCCATCTCGAATCTCCTGATCCTCTTGTTGGCTATGCCGAGCTCCGCAGGGTCTATGAAGGCAAGGGCTCGCACGTTGACCGCGTCCTTCTGCTCCTTCAGCCTTGAAATGTCAGCATTCTTGGTGTCCTTTATGCCGACCCTTTTGGCCAGCTCCTTGTCGTATGCGACCATATCCGGCTCTATGTATTCGTACCTCTTCTTGTAGGTCCTCATCCCGTATATGTAGATTTTGGGCATCTCCAGCACAGTTACCGGCTTCATTACCTCAGTGCCCTTTGCAGGCGAATTCGTGTCATCGACCATCGCTACGTGCGTCATGCCCGCCTTGAAGCCCACGAATCCGAGGAACCCCGGCTCAGCTACGTTTTGCCATGTCCTTATCCTCGGCATCTGCGCTTTTGCCCGTCTATGGGGCCAATATTCCAGGGAACCTTTTCTCATGCCCTTCACTTTTAAAGGAATCAGAAAGTACTACTATTATCTTTGATATATTTATAATCTTATCGCTGCCTCTTCTTGACCTTCCTTTCTATGAGGGAACCTACGCTTTCAACGACCTTCAGCTGCTTGAGCATTATGCCTACTGCGGAGATGAGCGCCCCCGAATCCGCGGCCTCGATCTCCATCTCAATGGACCGGTTCCTTCCCCTGCTCCTGACGGTCACGCCGCTCAGCTTGGGCTTGTCCAATACCTCCACATAATCCTTCGAATTGCTTCCGAGCTCCAGCCTTATGTTAGCCTTTGGCAAGATAGCACCATCAAATTCCGCGGTGCTTCCTTCCGGAGCTTGTCAGTCCCCTAAAGCTCCTTCCCCTCCTGCTTGCAACCTGCCTATGTAGGTCTCCGGACATCGCCGCAGGATTGCTCCTGTCGACGAGTATGGCCTCGAAGAACTTGAACTTTCCGTCCTCCCCTGCATAATAAGAATTGACAACTTCGCAGTTCAGGAACTTCCTTGCTGCTCTCTCCTCCGCAATGGACTGCATCGACTTGTCGTATGCGAAGAACCTTCCGGCCTTTGACGGCTTCCTCCCTCCCCTTGCCTTCTCCCTTTTTCTAAGTCCCTTCTTTATCCTTACCCTTGCGACCACGATGCCCTGCTTTGCCTTGTATCCCAGCTCCCTCGCCCTTGCGAGGTTGGTCGGTCTCTCAATCCTGAATACCGAGGGCTGGTCCCTCCACACAGCCGCGCGGCTCTTGAAAACCTGGTCTCTCTCCTTGTACCTGTTCTGAATGCTCTCTCTTATGTATTTGTAAGCTCCCATCGGGACCACAGAAAACTGTGCACTTATCGAATGAATAAGCAGCAAGAAACATTCTGCTGTAAATTATATATACCTTTTTATTAAGGCTGTGAAAATAACAATCATGAAAGCCGAACCTAGAAAACCAACTAGTGTAAAGCTGCAGTCCGCAATGGAGTATCTCATGACATACGGCTGGGCAATCATCGCAATTGCAATCGTGATGGTCTCGCTCTACAGCCTCGGCATATTCAACCTCCAGAGCCTTGCGCCAACTGCGACACCCGGCTCATGCCAAGTCATAAGGACAGCGGCTCAGACCAGCCTTGCTGGGCAGTGCGGAAATCTAATACCCAGATACGTTTCGCAAGATATCGGACTGTCATCTACATCTGTGGCTGATAGCCCAGCCCTTCAGTTTTCTGGCACGTCACCGTTTACAATCATATTCTGGATAGACATAAAATCGTACAATTCTGCGTATATTAGGCAACTGGATCACGATCCAACCGATGGGAACGGAAGGGAGGGCTGGCTTGTATATACAGAAAAAAATGCGCATACTGAATGCCTGCAACGTTTCTTATCAGGTTCCGCAGACACGATATGCACGTCTGCACCCTCTCTTAACAAATGGTATTTTGTTGCATTTACGTATGATGGATCCACGATGAAATCATACCTAAACAATACTTTGTCGCAATCGGTTTCATCGACAAAAAGCCTTACTACAACGACGCAGAACCTTTACATAGGTGGATATGGTGGCAACAATGACGGCCAATATCTTCACAGTAATATCCAGCTCTACAACACGTCACTCGATAATACGACCTTAAAGATGTTATACCAAGAGGGCATCGGAGGAGCGCCGATAGACCTGCAACATCTGATTGGTTGGTGGCCGCTGAACGGGAACACAAACGACTACTCTGGAAATTTTAGGAATGGCGCATCGTCAACCTTGAAATGGAGCGCAAACTGGCAGGGCGATTACAGCCAGCCTGCAACATGACGATAATTTTAAGACCCATAGGTTCCTGGATGTGGATATGTTTGCGGATCCAACACGTTTCTTTTCTGCACAAAAGTTTTATATAGCTAAAGAGCGGGAGATTCTGCAAAGTGCTAATATGCAAAAGCCTCTAATCAGGATTCTCCAGACCGATTCCGTATGCACGGTTAGCACCGCTCTTCCTACAACGGTCGGAACATCAGCTGCATAAGATCCATCTCTCCTTCGGATCTTTTTGCAAAATGTGATAATAATGAGGCTAAAATATAAAAAAATACGATTTATCGGTCTGCGGCTAGCCCCAGAGACGGAACTTGAATCGATTACCGGATCAGCTGCAGCTCTGGCCGCGCAGATGGAGGGATCTGCTATCATGTTGGTGAAAATATGAACGCAATATCTGAATCTTCGTATGATGTGCCGCGCAATGTCCTGCTTCAGGCAAGTACCGACGTTGTCGTATCGGAAAGGGGAGGGATACACTTCGTGGACTTCAACAGGTTCCAGGAGGGCTACTCCCTGCAGCTGCTCAACAGCGGACCTGCTGTCGAGGCTGCATTTGCGAGGGAAACGGAAGGAATCATGAAAGGGAAGAAGGTGCATCTTGTAGGGAGCACATCCTGGCCAGAGCTGAACTACGGTGAGATATACGGCCTCACCATAAAGTACCTGCTCAAGGATGTCGCGGGGGCCTCTGACGTCTCAATAACATACGGCCTTGGCGGCCTTGACGTAAGGAAGGGCAGGTTTACAGTGACCGGCGAGGAGAGGGCGATATTCTACTACAGGGATTTCGAGGCCAAGAGCAACAGGCAGAAGCTCGACTCAGACCTCAAGAAGCTCTTCAGCCTTATCAGGAGAGCGCCTGATTTCGAGGCTTCGCTTGAGCAGGGCTGGGTGAACTGGCCTACCGCATGCTGGTGCCCCGCCAACATGTCCATAGACGCGCTGATGACAAAATCCGAGATATACAGGAATGCGGGCAGCGCAGGGTTCGACGTCCCGACGTACGTACTCATAAATGACAGGCAACACGACGCTGAGCTCAGGGAGGTGCTGCACTCCATGCTCAAGGAGCACGGCATAGTGATAGTGAAGCCGGACAAGGTCGGCGGAAGAGCGGTCGGCGTCAGCGTGATACACGACAGCAAGGACATAGAAGGCTTCATCGGCAGCTTCAGGCAGCTGAAACTCGAGAACTGGCTTGTCGAAGGCCATATCCCTAGGGAGGTGCTGGTCATAGACGGAAAGAGGATAATCTACGACCTCATACCTCTGGTTGTCGGCGCAGAGGCTGTTGGCACCTACGCGAAGTACTCGATAGTCGAGAACGGCGTTGCGAAGAAGATGCCCGGCCAGAATCCTGCGGTCTTCATGTTCCCCGGATTGGAGAACCAGGAGCATCTAACAGACAGGGCCATGTCTTTGATGGACAAGGTCGGGTTCAAGGGCGGCGGAAGCGCAGCGCACGACAGGAACGAAAGGATGAGGCAGTTCGGCGCTGTCGAAGGACCCGAGGCCGAAGGCCTGCGGGACTACTTCAGGAACGGAAAGGGAAAGGATACCATAAGGAAGGCCGAGGCTGCAGCTGTGCATGTCAAGAGGATGCTGATGGAGATGGCAAGGGACAAGGCGCCCGCGCTCAAGGATTCCTTGGGAAGCCATATAGCCGCGCAGAAGCTCAGGCAGAAGGCCTGAACGCAAGCGAGGAGTCGCGGCGCTTATCCGATAGCGAAGCGCATGAGCGTTTCCTTCGCCTTTTTCATGTCTTCTATTACAACGTATTCGTTGGCTGCATGGTCCGTGCTGTTGCCTAATGGAATTCCGTACGCCATTGTCGGCACACCGTATTCCGCGAAGAACCTCCCATCGAGGCCGCCCCATGTTCCGTATACCTTGCCCGTACCATCGGCCTTGATGAAATCCTTCACAAGCTTGTTGCCAAGGTCGGTTATGTACCCATCCCATTCTGCAGTTATCTCAAGTTCGGCGTCTATCCTTGCTTTATCCACAACCCTTCTCATAAAGCTCTTGAGCTCTGCTACTGCAGTTCCTGGCTTCTCCTCAGGTATGAGCCTCATGTCGAAGCTTGCCTCGAACTCTCCAGGAAGGACGTTCAGAACATGTCCGCTCCTTATCATCGTGATGTTGAACCTTCCGAAGATGCTCTTGCATGGCGCGTCGGTCTCCGAAAGCCTGAGCCTCGAAATGTGCTTCGCCCTGACCTTCTTGAATTCCTGCATCGCTTCCACGAATCTCATGCCATCAAGTATCGCGTTCTTCCCTTTCCAGTCCTCCCCAGCGTGCCATTGCATGCCCCTTATCCTGAACTTTCCCTGCACCACGCCGCTGCATCCTGCGATCGGCACCCTGTGCGCATCCATCACAAGGGCAAGGTCTATGCCTTTTACCCCTTTTTTCTTCAGAAGGTACTTGAGCCCCATCTCGCTGCCAATCTCCTCGTCGCACGTAAGAACCAGCTTTATGTTGTACTTCCTATTCTTTGCGCTGTTCAATTCCCTGACAAGTCCCATGGACAGTGCAAGCGGTCCTTTATCATCGCATGTCCCCCTTCCGTAAAGCTTCCCGTTCTTCGCCAGCATGCTGAAAGGCTTGCTTTTCCATCCGTCTCCTGAAGGCACGACATCATAATGGCAGTTTATCGCCACGGTCTTTTCCATTCCGTAGTCGAAGTCTGCAACTATGTTCGGCTTCGGCTTGTCCGAATCCCCGTTCTTGTACGGGTCAACGACCGACACGTTCCCGCCAAGCTTCTTTGCCGTTGATACCAGGAATGATTCCATATCCCTGTACGCCTTGCCGTCCCCAGATACTGTGGGGATAGACACAAGCTTTCCAAGGAACTTCAGCTCCCAGTCAAGGTCCATAAAATGCACCATTACATTGTGCCAGCAATTTTAATAAAAGATATCTTCAGAAAACGAACCTGGCAAGGCCCTTGAGATACAGATACAGCGCAACGTATATCGGTACAGTCACCTCTGCGCTCTTGTAAGGCCCGTAGTGCTGCCCGTTCATTATCACCCCGTACCTTGAATCTGCGAATATTGTCATCTGTCTCTTCCTGAACGCTACCGCATCCTTCATCGGGTCGAATTTGCCGAGTTCTGCAACGCTCTTAACCTTCTTCGCAATCAGGCCCGTTTCCCCGTGTATGGAATTAGGGAGGCGTATCAGGTGGCTGGGATCCTTCGTGACGTTCCTGTCTATCCTGTCGCTCTGCATGATCGCCTGCACGTTGCTTATCCTGTTCCAGAACTCCACCTTGTTCTTTATGTATACCATGTCCCAGTTGCCCCTGTTTATGCCCAGCTCTATCAGGGCGCGCTTGCCGTAAAGCCTTGTCGCCATCTGCCTGTCTATCCCCAGTTCAGCAAGCGCATCCGTGGAGTCGTTGAGCCTCTTGAGGAAGTTCCTCGCTATCTTGCCTCCCCATCCGCTGTCAGTAGGCCTGGGCCCTATCAGGGCCGTGCCCTTCCTCCCCGATGTTGGGAAGAAGTCCGATACCTCTATGCCTGTCCCTGAAATGTACTCGCTTATCTGGTTCCTTGCATGGGAATCCAGCCTTAGGATGTCATCCCTGTCGACATGGACGTGGTATCCCCTGTTGCCGCTGAAGTTGACCTCGAGGTCCTTCTCAGAGAACCCAAAATCCGGGATGAGAAAATCCTCTATAAGCTTTATGGTCTCCTGCTTCACGCTTTCCAGGCAGTTGTCGCACACCCAGGACTTCTCATGGACAAGGTGGCAGCTGAGGTTCATGTCCGTGACGTCGAGGTCGAAGACCAGCTCCGAGCCCAGCCAACCTTTCGTTTCCATGGGTCTCGAAGCGGGCTCCTTGTAGTAAGCAGCAGAGTATGAGACATACGGCGGAGGGTTCGCGACAAGATAGTTCTTCAGCGCCTCCTTCCCAGAGAAGCTGAAGTGCCTGTAAGCGATCTTGACATCCCAGTTTCCGAATCCGAATTCCCTACTCTCTGTCTTCCTAGGCGCTATGTCCTCTGCGCTCTTGTAGTACTCCTTGATCAGGTTCAGGACCAACGGCAGTCCTTCCCTGTCCATGAATTCTGGCATGCTAATGTATTGCTGTTCGCTAATAAAACCGTTACGCAGTCCTCCTGAGCCCGTGCATGACCTTCTGCACAAGGTGGCTCTCGCGGTGCTCGCTCTCCCTAAGGAACCTCACCACCTCTTCGTTGAACAGCTGCGGACTGTCCTTGTGCGCCATGTGCCCTCCAGGTATCGGCACTACCTTCGCGTTTTCCAGCTTCCCATATGCGCTCTTCGCTTTCTCATGCGGTATCAGCCTGTCGTCCGTGCCATGTATGACAAGCATCTTGATTCCGCTGGCATTGAGCTCCTCAATCCTGTCCGTGTAATCCGACTTGACCTTGTCAACAGGCTTCAGCGAGGGCACCCGTATTCCCTTTCCGTGAACCATGACCTCCCTGGGGCGCGAAAGATCGTCCTTGACGAACTCGAATGTGGATTCGTTGACCTTGTCCTCATGGAAGAAGGCGCTCACGTCTCTTGCTTCAGCTGCAGTTATCTTCCTGCCCTGAATGCCCATGTTCATCGCCATGCCCACGACCCTCGGCGGGAACCTGTACATGTGCTCGACAACCCATTTCATGCCCTTTGGCGTGAATAGTTGGACGCCCATGTGGGCTGTCCTGCTGAGCGGGTTGCTGTAGAAGCCGTAGCTGTCAACAAGGATCAGGCTCGAGACGTTGCCAGGATTGCGCAACGTGTACTGCACCGCAACTCCCCCTCCTAGGGAACTGCCCATCAGGCTGATCTCCTTCAGGCCAAGGTGCTTGACGAAGCCATCAAGGAACTCTGCATATGAATCCATGCTGTGCCTTTTCACCATCCTTTCGCTCTTTCCAAAACCAGGAAGGTCTGGCGCTATGACCCTGAAGCCGGCCCGCTCAAAATGCTCCATGTGCAGGTTCCACGAGCGTTCTGCTGTGGACGCGGCGCCATGCACCAGCAGCATCGTCCTCGCATGATGCCTGCCAATGTCATAGTAGTGCACATTCCTGCCGTTTATGCTCTCGTATACCTCATCATTCGGAGTCTCTCTGTCCTTCCTAAAAAACGTCCGCAGATGCGCTATGTGCTCTAACCGCTTGGGAACCTGATGCCTGCTCCAGCCAAGGAGCACAGCCGCCTCTATTCCAACACCAACATCCCAATGTCAATGTATAAGACTAAAAAGGTTTTGTCCTCACATGGCGATTGTCTATTAGCAAGGTTTAAATGATTCCTCATATCATTCTCTAAGCATGGACGAGATCAAGCAGGTGATAATCATAAGGACGGACATAGACATGGGCAAGGGGAAGTCCATAGCCCAGGGATCTCACGCATCCTTGATGAGCTACTTCGAGGTTGTCAAGGTTGACAAAGATGTCGCACAGGAATGGATTGACAGAGGCGAGAAGAAGATAGTGCTGAAAGTGCCGAGCGACAAGGAGCTGAAAAGACTTGCAGAAGGGTTCAAGTACAAGAAGATACCCCACGCCCTTGTCACGGACGCGGGGCTCACCGAACTTCCTCCCGGAACGGTCACCGCCCTGGGCGCAGGCCCTTGGAATAGCAAGGAGATAGACGCACTGACTTCGGGGCTCAAGCTGTTGTGACCAAATGATCGACAATCTTATTCTGGTAAGGCACGGCGAATCCGAGGCTAATGCGAACCGCATACTGGCAGGAAGGCTCCCATATCCCCTTACAAAGTCAGGAAGGAAGCAGGCAAGGCATCTCGCGCAGATGCTGAAATACGTCAAGATATCGGAGATATACAGCAGCCCTGTGAAAAGGGCATACGACACAGCGGCAGCTGTGGGGAAGCTGAAAGGAATCAAGGTGAAGATCAACGAAGCGTTCACCGAGACTGATGTGGGCGCGCACCAGGGAGAGCCTCTCCCGCTGCCAGCGAAGAAATGGAAGATGAACAACCCCGGTTACGGGGAGCAGTTCTCGGACCTTCAGAAAAGGACAATCCCTGCGATAGAGAGGATAATAAAAAAGGGCAGGGGAAACGCGATGGTCGTCAGCCACGGGGATCCCCTCATGGCGCTCGTGTATCATTTCATAGGCTTCAAGCCCCCAAGGAGCCACAGGTTCAGCATGTACCCGCAATATGCGGCGATAACCATAGTCTCGTTCAAGCTGGGGCGTCCAAGGCTTCTTGTCTTCAACTACTCAGGCATGGTCTACAAGCAGCTTCTGTATGCGTAAGAGGCACTTCTGCATTGCCAAGGGCTTTGTTGAATAAATACTATTTTGTTGAAATAATGCCTTTTTTATCTTTTCATGATGCCTTATAAGCCTCTCAAATAGCCTATCAACAAGTTTATAAACATTTCAAATTAGCTATCATTGACCTCAAATGACCAAGCCCATAGTAGATTTTGCATATTTTAGGAAGGCAGTAGAAATAATGGTATCCTTCAACACGATTACTATTGGAGTTATCAGTTTTTTCATACCTTACTTATTGCAAATTTCAACTCAGAATACACAACAGAATTACATATTTCTTGTAAATGACATAAGCCTTTTCACCATACTACCCTTATTGTTTTCGGGTTTCTTTTTGGTGCTTTCCTATCTATATAAAGCAAAAGAAGCCTCCACATTTTATGCAGGTGTAGCTTCAATCATATCTTTTGGATTTGGTATATTTATTATATCAGCAAATGTTATACAATACGTTAGTTATTTTATGTCTATTATCTTTTTGGCATTTGGACTTCCTATAGCATTTATAGAGTATATTTCATTAGCCCATGCATATCATGATAGCTGTTGGAAAAACGACAAGAACCTCTTTAAAGAAATCCATCAACAGCTAAAACGAACTTTTGAAGGGAGGCAAGTTTAGAGCAAAACATATCTGTTGAAATAATCCCAAAAGTGTTGAAATAACCCTATTTATTCAACAAAGCCATTGCCAAGAAAAGCTTTTTATACTTTGATGAGTGATGTCTATCATCTGATTTTCCCGCAATCACTGCAAGATTGCAGGAGGGATTCATCATGGCAGGAGACATAGAGAAGTTCAGCAGCTTTATCGCTGAGAATAAGGGCAAGAGGAAGTTCAAACAGACAGTAGAGCTAGCCGTGAACTTCAAGGGCATAGACTTCACGAAGCAGGACAACAAGCTCAACGTAGAGGTATCGCTTCCGTACTCGAAGGGCAAGGTCAAGAGGATAGCAGTTTTCGCAACTGACAAGAGCATAATGGACGAGGCCGCAAGGAACGGCGTCCAGGTGCTCGACGGCAACGAGATAGCCGCAATAGCCGCGGACTCGAAGAGGCTCAATTCGCTGCTCGAATACGACCTTGTTGCGCAGCCCAACCTCATGCCTCTAATCGCAAAGAACCTCGGCCAGTTCCTCGGCCCCAGGAACAAGATGCCCAAGCCACTCATAGGAGTCACGCTTTCAGGAATAGCGAACGAGCTCAACAAGAGGATCTCGGTGAGGAACAGGGGCAAGAACCTCCCGACGATACACTGCGTTGTGGGCACCGAGGACATGGACCCGAAGCAGATATACGATAACGTCAACGAGGTAGTAGGCTCTCTGACCAAAAAGGTGGGTAGCAGCCACATAAGGAGCGCGTATGTAAAGCTGACGATGAGCAAGCCGTTCAGGCTTATGTGATATTTATGATGTTGAAAGCACAGAAGGTAGAGTTCGTAAAGAAGCTCAAGAAAGAGGCCAAGGAGAGCAAGACGATAGGCATAATGCCGATAGACGCGGTGCCTGACAGGCTTGTGCAGAGGCTCAGGAATGAGCTGAAGCCGAAGGTAAAGTTCGTTATCGCGAGGAAGAGCCTCATCATGCGAACCCTGGAAGGCGACGAAAGGCTCTCAAAGCTCAAGGACTATGCCGACGGCAACTTCGCGCTTATGCTCACGGACATGGAGCCGACAGAGCTCAACAGCTTGGTCAAGAGGAACAGGATGAGGCTCGGCGCAAAGCCCAACCAGATATCCCCTGACGACATACACATAGAGAGCGGCGAGACAACGATACCGCCAGGACAGGCAGTAACGGACCTCAAGACAGCGGGCATAGACGTAAAGATAGACAAGGGCAAGGTGGTCATATCCAAGAGCAAGGTGCTCGTGACAAAGGGCATGAAGATCAGCACGGCTATCGCAAAGGCGCTGAAGATGCTCGACATAATGCCGTTCGAGACCGGGACAACCCTCAGGGTAGCGCTCAACGAGAACATACTGTTCACCAGCGGGGCGCTCGGGGTGGACGCAATATTCGTCACTAACGAGATAACAAGAAGCTTCGGCGAGGCCAACTCGCTGTCGCTTGCAATAGGCTTCGTGACCCCCTACAACGCTGACATGCTGATAAGGAAAGGGTACCTCTCAGCGCTCGGGCTCGGGTTGTCCGCGAAGATATACGAGCCTGGGATAACGGACAAGCTGCTCGCGAACGCGGTCAGGGAGGCGCTCAGCATAAGGCCCCTGATAAAGGAGGAGGCAAAGGAGGTCAAGGAAGAGGCCAAGAAGGAAGAGCCTGCAAAATGATACTTAGGTGAAATGGAAATGGAATACATCTATGCTGCACTTTTGCTTGATGCAGCAGGAAAGGAAGTGGACGAGAAGAATCTCGTCAACGTGGTAAAGGCAGCTGGCGTGACCCCTGATGAGGCCATGGCGAAGTCCGTGGCTAGCTCCCTAAAGGGAGTGAACATAAAGGACGTCATAAAGAACGCGCAGGCGGTACAGGTAGCGCAGCCGGCAGCAGCACCAGCCGCAGGAGCAGCCCAGCCAAAGAAGGAGGAGAAGGAGGAGAAGGCAGTTAGCGAAGAGGAAGCTGCGGGCGGATTGGCAAGCCTATTCGGCTAGACCATGGAAGGCACGAGCCATCAATGCCCTTGCATTGGCCAGCGCAAGCCTTGCGCGCCATCTTCTGGCATTCCATTCCCGGAATTCGTGGTAAAGTTTTATAACCTGAGCATGTCATTATCAGCCATAGCGGTGTAATAGATGCAAGTTTACGTTGAAAAGCCAAAGTGCACAGGCTGCGCCCACTGCTTCGACGTCTGCCCCGTTGCCGTCTTCGAAATGAAGGACAGGAGCGGCCCAGATGCCAACAACGATGTCGCGCCGGAGAACGACAAGTGGAAAGGACAGACCGTTCCTGAAGTCAAGACAAAATGGGAGAACGTGCAGGACGGGCACAAGCATTTCCAGGAGAAGTATGAGGGCGGAAGCGGAGGCCTCTCAGTCGCAGTGCAAGGTCCGGCATGCATACTATGCCAGGCATGCCTCATAGAGTGCGAAGGGGAATGCATAGTCATTACGGACGACACGAACAACGTGTACCATTCGATATACAAGTAGCATCTATCCTATTCTTGCGAAAAGCTCCTTGTAGCTCTCCCTTGCGTCGGTATATGCGTTGACCAGGGTTTCGGTCGGCATCACCCTTATCCCGTCGCGGAGGAGCTCGTTTACGTGCTTCAATATCCTGTCAGCGTACAGTACGTGCTGCTCCTCGAAAGGCCCGATTTCCGAACGGCCCTTCTCCTCCCTCCTGAAAACGGAGAGCAGCTGCGCCCTCCTGTTTGCGTTTATCCTTGACGAGGCGCTGTCGCTCAGCCCAAGTAGCCTTTCAATGCCGTCCAACGAATCCTCCATCTTCACGCAGAACTGCGCTATGGCTGCCCTGTTGTTCGAATGGCCCATCCTTTCGATGAAGCCGTTCGCCCTGCTCAGTATGCCGAGCAGTTCAGCCTGCACGTCCTTGGGCCCCTTTTGCCTATCCATGTTTACCAATTCTTATCGCTTTTTCCTGATATTTAAAGATGCAAAAACTGTTAGGTTAATGATGAATCAGAGGTTGTCGTAATGGAACAGCACTATCTCTGTCCTCTTCGCAAGCATCATCGCGTCGTACAGCAGCTTCCTCTCCTCAGGAGTTTTGCCCATCACCTGCCAGCTGGTTTCGACTGTAGGCAGCGCTTCCTGCACCTTGGCCAGCGTGCAGTCGAGCCTGGCAAGCCCCTTGATCTCCTCCAGCATGTGCCTTTCAGATATCTGCTTGAGGTAATCGGTGGTCTTTCTCAGCCGTGAAGTCAGCTCTGCCTGCACCTCGCGCGACGTGAAATTCCCCTGGAGCCTCATCGCCATCGCGCTAACCATCCTGAAGCTTTCTTCAGGCGTCAGCTTTGGCCTAGCGTATCTGGAATTCATGCTGATAAAGGGGATTTACATGGTATTTAAGCATAGCTATTCCTCAATATTTACTGAATGTATTTGTTATTTTGATACCTTTCTACCGAGCACAAAGTCTATGACCACCTCGCTTTCCATCGGCGAGTAAGGTCTCACTATCCTCTTCCCGGTTATCCTAAGCTTTCTTTTTCGATTGAAGAATCTCTTCAGCGCGTCTATTGCCCTTTTGTAAGGATCATCGATATCACCGAACGCATAGTAGTGCACAACGCACCCAGCGGCTGCGGCATAATCCACAGACCGCAGGAACTTGTGGGATTCCATTGGAAGCGGCATTATTATCCTGTCCGCGAATCCGGGGTGCCTTTTCACAAGTCTCTTGACGTCTCCCAGCTCCTGCACCACGTTCGTCGTCCTGTTCAATGCGATGTTGTTTGCCATGTACCTGTACGAATTCCTGTTCAGCTCCATTGCTATTATCCTCGAATTCCTGCTCCTCTTAGCGATCTCTATGGCGAAGGGGCCCACGCCAGCGAACATCACGATGACGTTCTCGCGGTCCTTCGATAGCCTTGCTATCCTGTCCCTCTCGAATGCGAGCCTTGGGGAGAAGAAGGTCTTCCTTATGTCGAATCTGAACACGCAGTTGTTCTCGCGGTATGTGGCAATGAAGTTCCTCTCGCCTGCAACATGCTCGTACTTTCGTGTCCTGTATCTTCCGCTGACCGCGCCTATTTTCCTCACAACTGTCTTGACATTCTTGTTGACCCTGAAAATCGCCTTTGCCTTCTTCAACGCCGTCTTCCTGTCGCCTTCGGTTATCGCTATGTTGCCGAGAACGTCGTAGCTCTTGGTTATGCTGTCGTAATCCCTGCCAAACTCTTTCCTCAGCTCATCCCTATAACTGACTCTATCCAAAGGCACCACAACGAATGTTATAAATTCCTTGCGCTCTATTAAATATTGCTTATTTGCACCCCTACCTGAGGCAGGGCTGTTTAAGCGCCATTACTGGGTGAATAGTTGTATTTCATAGTAAGAGTAACCGCAAGCCAGGAGAAGATCACATCCGATATCCTGCAGAACAAGGTCGGCAACACCAACCAGGACATATACTCGATAGTCATGCCATACGGCATGCGGGGCTACATCATAGTGGAAGCCAAGGACGAGATAGCCTGCAGGGAGCTCATAATGAACGAGCCCCACGTCAAGGGCATGCTTCCCTCATCGCTGTCGGAAGCCGAGCTCGACAAGATGCTGGCGCAGAAGAAGGAGGTCCAGGAGATAGGCGTCAATGACGTCGTGGAGTTCTTCTCAGGGCCGTACAAGGGCTACAAGGCAAAGGTAATAAAGGTGAACACCACAAAGGAGGAGATGACCGTGCTGCTGATGGATGTGCCTGTGCAGATCCCTGTAACGACAAAGTCCAACATGGCCAAGATAATACAAAAGGCCGAGAGTGCTTGATATGGCTGAAGTGACGATAAACGGATTGATAGAAGGAGGAAAGGCTACCGGAGGAGCGCCTTTCGGGCCAGCGTTGGGCCCCCTTGGCGTCAACGTCCAGAAGATAATAGAAGAGATAAACGCGAAGACTGCCGCGTTCGAGGGGATCAAGATCCCTGTAAAGGTCATGGTCAACGCAGCTACAAAGTCGTACAGGATAGAGGTAGGCTCCCCTCCCACGAGCGCGCTGATACTGAAGGAGCTGGGATTACAGAAAGGCGCGAAGGGCAAGGAGGAGGTTGCCGGCAACATAACGATTGAGCAGGTCAAGAAGGTAGCGAAGGCCAAGGAGCTCTCGATATACGGCAACTCCACAGAATCGAAGGTCAAGCAGGTGCTCGGCACGTGCAAGAGCATGAACGTAACAGTCGAAGGAACAGACGCAAGGGAATACCTGAGAAAGGTAGCAAGCGGGGAAATAAGGCTGCAATAACGGCATCTCGTGGTACAGATGCTTTTGGAGGACAAGATTTACGGCAGGGAGGACATACAAGACAGCGTACTCATAGAGCTGATAAACTCAAAGGCCGTGCAGAGGCTCAAGGGAATATCGCAGAGAGGCTATCCCGAATCCACAGAGATGGGCACCGACAATCCCCCGTATTATACCAGGTACGAACATAGCGTAGGCTGCATGCTGCTTCTCAGGAAACTGGGCGCGGGCATAGACGAGCAGATCGCAGGGCTCTTGCATGACCTTTCGCACACTGCCTTCTCGCATGTCGCAGACTGGGCGATAGGGGATCCGCAGAAGGAGGACTACCAGGACAGCATCCTCGGCGAATACGTCACAAAATCCGACGCAGCCGCGATAATAACCAGGTACGGGCACGATCTCCAGCGCATATGCAACATGGAGATCGAGGGCAAATTCGGCCTGCTCGAAAGGAATGCGCCTGACGTATGCGCGGACAGGGTCGATTACGCGCTAAGGGACTCTTACAATCTCCAGGCCGGCAACGTGAAGAAGGCCTTCAACGGCCTTGTCGCGCGCAACGGCGAGATAGTCTTCAAGTCCATCGATGCCGCAAGGGCGTTTGCAGACTGTTACGTGGCGGACATACGGGAGAGCTATGCTGCCCCAGAGAACCTCCTCAGGTATCATCTGCTGGGCAGCGCGCTCAAGTACGCGATAGACAACAAGGTCATAAGCATGGGAGACCTGCACAAGGACGAGAAAACAGTCATGGAGAAGATAAACCATTCCGGAAACGAGACTGCAGCGCAGATGCTCAAGGCATCCCTTGGAAGGCTGAAGTTCTCCGTCTCCAATGGCAGGGGCGTGCTCCTGAAATACAAGCTGAGGTACGTAGACCCGAAGTTCATCCATGGGGACAGGCTTGAGAGGCTCAGCTCCGCAGACCCTGAATACTCTAAGATAATAAGCGAGGAGAAGGAGAGGCACGCCAGGGGGGTCTACATAGAGATGATTAAATAAAAAGGCTCAATCTCGATGCGCTTTACAAGGCGATGAGGAAAAGGTTCGGCTTCAGGGATTGGTGGCCGGGGGACACCAAGGACGAGATAATAATAGGCGCCATGCTCACGCAGCAGGCCTCATGGTCCAACGTGGAGAAGGCAATATCGAACCTCAAGAGCAGCGCCGGCGTAGATCTCCGCAAGATAAGCGCTATGGATATCAGGAAGCTCGAAATGTTGGTAAGGCCGAGCGGGTTCTACAGGCAGAAGGCGAGAAGGCTGAAGGGCATTGCGTCGTACATATTCGGCAATTATCCGAGCCTTGGTCGGATGTTCAGCAAGGAGACAGGTGAGCTCAGGCAGGAACTTCTATCCCTTGACGGAATAGGGCCCGAGACAGCAGATTCCATATTGCTGTACGCCGCAGGAAAGCCCAGCTTCGTAATAGACGCGTATACAAAAAGGATAATGAACCGGGTTTATGGAATAGGCCTAGACATGGACTACGACAATCTGAAAACCCTAATCACAGATAATATAAAGGATGATATTGAGCTATATAGCGACTTCCATGCTCAGTTTGTCGAGCTTGGCAAGAGATACTGCAGAACGAGGCCAATCTGCAAGGATTGTCCTGCGTCCGGACTCTGCAGATACAAAAGGATGAATGCTAAATGAACTTCAAGGAATACATAGAGGTCCACAGGAAAGCGATCTATTCGAGGATATGCGAATACATACCTTTGAAGGAGCCTGTGGAACACTACAAGATAGTAAGGGAATACAGCGACAGGCAGGGTTCATACAGGAGGCCCGCGCTGCTGATGCTTAGCGGTCAGATGTTCGGCGCGAAACCCGAGGAGCTGGTGCTGCCTGCTGCTGCGATGCAGCTATCCGAGGACTGGATACTGATCCATGACGACATAGAGGACCATTCGGACATGAGAAGGGGAAAGCCTACGCTCCACAAGATTTATGGTGCAGAGATATCGATAAACGCTGGAGACGCCGCTCACATGGCAATGTGGAAGATGGCCAACGACTATGTAGCGAAGGTCGGCATAGAGAAGGGAAAGAGGTTCTTCGACAAGTTCTACAAGATACTTGAGCATACCGTGGAAGGGCAGTATCTCGAAGACAACTTCATATACAACGTAAGGGACCTTTCAAGGGCGTCAGAGGAGCTTTACTACAAGATAATCGATGCCAAGACCTGCTGCTATACTGTCTACGGTCCGATGCAGCTTGGCGCGATAGTCGCAGGGCAGCCGGATTCAACGCTCGAGACCCTCGAGCATATAACGAAGCCTGCTGGAAGGGCCTTCCAGATTGTCGACGACGTGCTGGACATGACCGCAGACGAGAAGGTGTTCGGCAAGAAGAGGTACGGCGATCTCTATGAAGGCAAGATAACGCTCATGGTGCTTCACGCTTATTCAAAGGCGGCCGAGAATGAGAGGGCGGAGCTCAACAGGATATACGGGAAGGACAGGGAGCAGAAGACAAAGAATGAGATAGAGTACATAGTGGGGATGATCCAGAAGTACAAGAGTCTTGAATACGCGCAGAACGAG
This sequence comes from Microcaldota archaeon, assembly GCA_028867135.1. Lineage (GTDB taxonomy): Archaea > Micrarchaeota > Micrarchaeia > Micrarchaeales > CABMGC01 > JAGWGW01. The sequence continues at coordinate 47,092 of JAGWGW010000004.1, forward strand.
GCCGCAAAGTACAGGGAGCAGGCAAGGCAGGCTGTCGAACAGAGGATGAAGGACCTGCCCAACAACGAGTATACTCCCATAATGATGTCGGCAATGGGCGAGCTCTCGGTAAGGCACAAATAGAATAGTGCCAAACAGCAATATGCTTTCCCACCCGTTAGGGCAGTATTGCATATCGTGAACAGGCTTAGCTTCCAAGTTCGGTATGTGTTTGGGCGTTTCCCCGTTCCTATGGCCGTTTGACAGATATCTATGGACTATAAATCTTTAATATCTTTCGGAAAGCCATGGTTGGCGACCTTCAAACCATGCGAAACCTTTCCCGGATCAGCCCCGTCAACCGCCATCCCGGAGCCGAAAACCAGGCCCAGAACAGCTGCCACTACCGCCCTCAGCAAACCCCTGGAGCTGCGGGCAGCGGCTCTTCCGCCCATCGCCTTTGAAGGCTCATTGGGCTGGCCGATAATAGGTCGGTACGCATTGTCCTTTTCTCCAGTTGTTTTTGCCATAATCCCTTTGCCGATCCGCTGCCTGTTTTCTACAGCGGCGGGAAGGCCGTTTTTCCTGCGCGCTTCAGGCTCCTGAGCTGTTGATGCGATTACCTGAACGCCCACAGCTCTAGCCTTTGGCGATTTTTGCGCTTCAAAGGTATCGGCCCTGCGAATCATGCTTAGATTGCGGCTCGGCATGTAGTGCAGACCTATTGCACTGCTGTTTTTCATCGAAACAGCTGAAACCGCAATGTTCTTTTCAGCTGCTATCGCCTTTTGCTGCTCCTTTCCATCCTTTAGGACATTCCTTTGTGCCTTATTGTCCGCAGTTTCCTGGCCTCCGCGCATCCTCATGCCGGAAACCGTATAAGAAACAGCCAAATTGCTGTATGCAATTCTACTCCTAGACCGCATCTCATCAAGCGCCTTCCTGTTGGAAGCCTTGTAATTCATAGAAGCCAATGCAAAAGTGCCGTCTGCCTGCTTTCTTACGCTATCGTTTTTGGTTAGAACGCTAGCTCCATATTGGTTGGTTGCAATGGCCGGCGCAGCCTTACCAAAACGCATGACCGCCTCATGGTGCATGGCCCCAACAGTTTGGATCTGCGTAGCATAGGCATGCCTTGCGTGCTCATATCTGCCATTGGCGAAATGCACGGCACTGTTGAGATACTGATGCAGGAACGAAATTTCGGAGTTGCCGCCCAAGGTTGAAGCGCCAACCCTGAACTCGCAGGCTGCAACCTCCATGCATCTCTTGTAAACCGCATTATGGCTAGCTGCGTTTTGCGCATTCGCGAATAACATAGGACCGTCTCCAGCATGCTGCGTACTGCTAGAAATAATAGTGCCATGAATCGAATGGCCATTCGGAGTGACATGCACGCTGGGCTTTCCTGCGACCTTCTCCTCGGTATGCATGCCAGAAGCATCATGCTGCATCTTTGAGCCTGCTTTTTGGCCGTTTTTCAGCATGTGCATGGGCAGCGGCATGGAATATTGTAGGCCATGCGCTCCGGCATTGGCGTGATGCATCGACTGAGGGCCGGTAAACTGCCGCGCCTTCTGGTTATGCGCTTCCAACACCGCCCTATCGGCAAGCCTATAGCCTCCCTCCTGAATTCTGGTATTCAACTCGCCCTTGTGCACGGCGCTTCCATTCAGGAACTCGAGCATGCTCCCGCTCTTGCTGAACAATCTGATGCCGCTCTGCTCAAGCTCCCTCGCTGCATCTGGGGCAATGATCCCTCCTCCGAAAATCTGTATTCCGGACAGGTCGTGGCTCTTAACAGCGCTGACGGTCTCCAAGGCGACATCCTTGTGGAGATTGCTGGTCATGCTGAACCCTATCGCGCTTGCGCCCTCCTTCAGCGCTGCGGCAAGGATCTCCCCGTGGCTTTGCGCATTGCCCAGATAGATGACATTGTGCCCTGCGTCAAACAGCGCCTGCATCGCCAGTTTCGCTCCCCTGTCATGGTACTCGTCTCCCGGCTTTGCCATCACGACCTTGCCCAAACCATCCTTTCCATTGTCGAATATCCTTGCAATGTCCTTCCACAGCTCAGTTGCTCCATTGGCGAGGGATCTGAATGTAGAGCCGTCCGTAAGCTCATCCACCTTCCTGGTGCACCATATCGCTGAAAGGTACTCTGACGCGAATGACGTATCTGAGTTCTTCATGAAGTTCAGGAATCCGCTGCCGGTGAGCGCGTCTATCCTGCCAGTTTCCCCTACCGCCTTGGAGAACTCGCTCGATACCTTCCCGTCCTGCCTTATCACATCAATGACATCGTTGCTCATCACGCCCCTGTCTGTCAGCGCAGCAACGTTGCCGGTATCCCCTATCGAATAGAACCATTCGCTCGCCGCTTCTGTGCCTAGCCTGTTGAAGAAGCCTGCGGCATGCTGTTCAAACAGCCTTTCGTCGGTCAGCGCAGCAACGTTGCCTGTTGCCCTTACCTCAAACAGGAGCGAGCCGGCTATGTCGTCATCCAGGCTCTTCATCGAGTTGAGGAAAGCGCCGTCTGTCAATGCCTTGACGTCCTTAGTCTCCTGTATTGCAAATAGCAGCTCCCCCGCAACGAGCGCATCGAGCCTTTTTATCGCATCCCTGATTTCGCTCACCTTTTCCCCAGAGATTCCCGGTGAGGCGGCCTCTATTATCTCAGACGCATTGGATTCCACGAACTCCTTGGCCTGCTCCTTCAGCTCCTTCGCTACCTTCTTCTTTTCAGTGTCCGTCAGTTTCAACCCCGTCTTGGCGGATACGCCGCAGGAAAAGCAGTCTACGCTGTTTCTGAGCTGTTCCATCCTGTTGGCTGATTTAACTGCTGACATAAAAGCTCCCCCGGCAATCTCCAGATAATGCGGCGCATGGGCCATATTACCGGATAAATCATACTACTTCCGAATCAAAAGTTTATATAGATGCCTTTATCCTGAACCTGCATCCCAGACATCTGCTGATATCCTCTCTGGCTTCACTCCCAGTGAGACCAGCGCATCCTTTATCGCCTTCACGAATGCCGGGGGCCCGCATATGTAGCATGCCCTTTCGGCAACATCCTGCGAATGCCTCCTTATCATCTCCGCATCGATGTGGCCCTTCTCGCCGCTCCAGTTGTCTGTAGGCTGCGGCCTCGTGACCGTTATCGTGGCCTTGAGGTTTATGCTCTTCGCCAGCTGCCCGAGCTCCTCCTTCCTTATTATCTCTGTAGGGTACTTCACGCTGTACAATAGGTCTACGTCATTTCCTGACTTGAGCCTGTCTATCTGCCTAAGCATCGACACGAATGGCGCAAGGCCCGTCCCCCCCGCAACGAACAGCACCTTCCTGTTCTCGCTCGGAATGAACCTGAACTGCCCGTACGGCCCCTTTACGTAATAGCTGTCGCCTATGCCGGCGTCAACGAAATGCGACGTATGCTCAAGCGCGGTTCCCATATGCGACCTCTTGACTATGTAGAGCTCCATGACAGCCGACGCAGGGTCGGACGCGATCGAGAACGATTTCGCAAGGTACCTCTTGTTGTCCTTGTCGATTCCCGCTATCATTATGAACATGCCTGGGTCGAAGCCCATCTCGGCGCCGTCTTCGGGGGCAAGCCTTATCGTCAGCACCTCCGGAGTCTCGTCTATCTTCTCAGTAAGCCTGTAGAGCTTCTCCGATACCTGCACAGGTTGAGCCATCCAAACCACACCAATTAAATTGCGCCTGCAATGCACAGGCTAATGCCAAAAGGACATTAGTCAAGTTATATAAAGGCAAGAACATATTAAATCCTTATTGGTTTTATGAAGCTGGACAAGCTCGACATGCGCATACTGGAGCTGCTTCAGGAATCCTCGATGCTCTCTCCAAGGCTGTCCAAGATAGCGGAGAAGGCGGACACGACCAACGCCACGATATACAGGCGGATAGAGGCTATGAGGAAGGAAGGCATAATAATAGGCCACACCACAAGGATAGACTCGAACCTCATCTCTAGGAAGCTCGAGGCGCTGATATACATCAAGCTTCAGAGGAACGCGTCAAAGGACGATAGGGACAGGGTATCGACCACGCTCTACAAGTCAAACAACGTCGATTCGCTCTACGTGCCGATAGGCAGCTGGAACTTCATAATAAAGACCGGGCACCAGAGCCTGGACGAACTGAGCAACTTCATAAGAGATGAAATAGATAAGCTGCCCGTCAACGAGATGAGAGTTGAGATAATCTCGAAGACCATGAAGGAATCCCAGGGCAACATACCTGAAAAAGCCTAGCTGCTCTTCGCATTCGTTATGCTGTCGACTATTCTCTCGAACTTCTCTACCGACTTTATGACATCCTTGAGCTTCGGGTTTATGTTGTACCCAAGGTCGTATCCCCTTTCAGTCCTTATGTGCGTAGGCTGCAGCACGCTCAGGTTCATGGAAAGGTTCCTGAGGGTTATGATAAGCGTCTTTCTGGTGAATTTCTTGCCGAGTATCGTATAAAGTTCTCTTGTAGTTCTGGGAGACTTTACCATCAGCAGCTTCAGGACCGCGTAGTTCGGCTTGCTCAGCAGCTTTCTTATAAGCCATATTTCGTCATTATCTTTCTCTCTCCTTGACATTAATATCCGATTATACCATACAGGTTAGATTTTATAAATATATACAATTATTTAGCCGAAAATAAAACAAAACCCAAAATCCGCCTTTTAATGAAGCGACCAGAAAGATATAAATATCTTTTTCTATATATCTAAGTATAAGTTTAGATACTTAAATAAAATAATAATTAATCTAACTAACGTAATCTATTAAGATGCGATATACCCATATTGCCAGTTCGCGTTCCAAATTACGTTAGTTGGAATTCCTTGGTTGTTGTTCCCCGAATAGTCGTTTGCGTCACCATTCAGCGGCCACCATGCAACGAGATGCTGTAGATCTATTGGCACACCAGCAATTCCTTCCTGATAAAGCGCTTTTATCGTGTTATTGTCAATGGAGATATTGTACATCTGTATATTTGACATGGATCCATTGAAGTAATTATAAGTGCAGCAGAATCCAGATTCGCTGCCAATAGCAAGTCCATTCAGGTCAAGATTTGGTAATGCATTTTGTGCCACGATTCCAACTTGTTTTCCATTAACATAAAAAACAACATCTATGCCATTGTAGGTATAGCCAATCTGATTCCATTTATTGCTAGATACACTTGCACTGCTTTGAGGCCATACGCCTCCAGCGCCGCAATCATCCAACAACATCTGATAAGGTGAATTGCTCTGAACCTTGAATAGATAACCATTATTGCAAACCCCTATTGTGGGTCCTATCAGCGGATTGCCAGAAGGAGAATACGTGCCAGAGATATATGCCCACAAGAGCATTGTCCTATTTCTTGTTAAGATTACTGAGGATGATACCAGAAGTAGGCCATTGTCGCTTCCAAATTTTGCGACATATTTCGGAATCAAATTATTACACTGTCCAGCAAGGCTGGTCCCTGCTAATGTTCTTATTACTTGACACGACCCTGGGGTTGCTGTTGGTTGCAGATTGACAAGATTAAATATTCCGATACTATAAAGCAACACCATGACTATAGCAATTGCAAGTATAGCCCAACCATAAGTCATCAGGTACTCCATCGCTGATTGGACTCTATACTTCATTACTTCACTCAAGGTTAATTGACTATACTCTATTTTTACAAAGTTAGAATATATAAACTTTACACTGAGTAACTATGTCATCCAACGATTTGGCAATTAAGGATATAGTACTCCAACCATATGTTGTTGAGATACTAAAAGAACTAAAAACTCCTAAACGATTTAAAGACTTAATAAAAATAACTACAGCACAAACCTTATCTGTAAAACTTACAAAATTGAAGAAATACGGTTTAATAACATCAGTGCCCGTTTCAATAAAGGATAACTACGCAAATGGTTATGTCCTTACTGATAAAGGTAGAAAAATAATCAAAGTCCTAGAAACCATAAAGTAGTCCGAGAATCAGCTAGGCAATGGTGCCATAGCCAGACAGTCTCCATCTCTGGGCGAAGTTCCTCAGTACTGATATCTTCGACTTCCTGTCTATGCATATCATGAGGCAAGAACATGAACAAAGCAAAATATCTACCTATACATATTCACATCCAAAGCCTTTAATACTTAGTCATATAAGTAATACATGTGTGATTTGTATGGATATCACGATAAGGGGCCTGCAGGATGCAGTATTCAGGAAGTTCAAGGCCAAGGCAGCGGAAGAGGACATGAGGCTAGGCGATGCGCTTACACAGGCAATCGAACTGTGGCTCAAGGGACGGAATAAAAGACCAAAAGGCAGGCTCAGCGATATAAGCATAACGAATTGGGGCAAGGGCACTGAGCATTCAAGCACCGAAGTCGATAAGATAGTCTACGGTTAGCGCATGATCTTCATTGATACAAGCCTCATAGTGGCTTATGCAAACGCAGAAGACGAATTTCATAGCAGAGCCGTCGAGATAGTGACAGAAATTGATGGAGGAAAGTACGGTATGGGGGTAATTACAGATTATATATTTGACGAGATCATGACGACATTGCTCGCAAGAACAAGGAACCTTAAATTGGTTGTGGAAAACGGTAACAAGTTGCTGGATGCGACCCTTTTCATAAACCTGAATATCGACTCTGACATATTTGGAAGCACATGGAAGATCTTCAAGGAGCAGCAAAAATCCAGGCTCAGCTTCACGGACTGCAGCATAATTGCAACATGCCGAGCAAACGGAATAGCGAACTTGGCTACCTTTGATAGGGCGTTAAAGGAGAGCAGCAAACTTACCATAGTTGACTAAATCGCCACTATTCTTGAATTGATTCGACAGCGATGATCTAGCAATTTTCTAAATACGTTAACTATAACATCAGCTATTCAAATATGTAGATCATTTACGCGAATACATAGCTAGAAATTTCAAAGGGAGGTTCGGAGAAGCTCTTTGCTATTACGTATATAAAAAGTAGCATTATCGTATCAGCAAACGGCACAGAAAGGCTTTATATCCTTTTTCTTCTCTAATCATATATACGTTATTCTCGGGGAACGTACTTTCTCATGTTTTTGGAATATCTATGGCTAGCGAGATAGAGCTTACAGTCGCCGACGCTCTTGTGACCGATTCTGGAAGGTCCATTGCTAGGATAGACACCAAATCAAGGCAGGACCTAGACCTTCTCACGGGAGATATCGTAGAGCTGAAGCGCAAGGGCAAGTCCACAGCTGCTGTCGTATGGCAGGCGCATCCCAGCGACGAAGGACTGGGATTCATAAGAATTGACGGTTACCTGAGGCAGAACCTGGGGGTAGGGATAGGGGACAAGATATTCGTATCAAAGGCAACGATAAAGGATGCGGAAAAGGTCATCCTCGCGCCGCCTCCAGGCCAGAAGCCCCCCCTTTCACCTGACTTTGCAGAATACGCAAAGAGAAGGCTCGAGAACAGGCCTATCGTGAAGGGAGACTCGATACCAATACCAATGTTCGGGCTTATCTTTAACTTCCTGGTGATACAGGTTCTGCCTCACGGGATAACAAAGGTCACAAGGGATACGAAGGTCATAGTCAAGGAGGAGCCAGTATCAGAATCGCAGGTCAAGATCGCAGAAGTGCATTACGAAGATATAGGAGGGCTTGACGATGTCAAGCAGAAGATAAGGGAGATGGTGGAGCTGCCGATAAGGTATCCTGAGCTCTTCGAAAGATTGGGAATAGAACCACCCAAGGGGGTGCTTCTGTACGGCCCTCCAGGAACAGGAAAGACGCTGCTTGCGAAAGCGGTCGCAAACGAGAGCGATGTCAACTTCATATCAATCTCTGGCCCTGAGCTTGTCAGCAAGTTCGTCGGAGAGAGCGAGGAGAAGCTGAGGGAGATATTCAAGAGTGCGAACGAGAAGGCACCCACAATCCTATTCATGGATGAGATAGACGCGATAGCGCCAAAGAGGGAGGAATCGACGAACGAGGTTGAGAGGAGGATGGTATCGCAGCTTCTTACGCTAATGGACGGAATGGCCCAGCGCGGCCAGGTCATAGTCCTCGCAGCCACGAACAGGCCTGATGCAATAGACCCCGCCTTGAGAAGGCCAGGAAGGTTCGACCGTGAGATAGAAATAGGCGTGCCGAACAGGGATGCGAGGAAGCAGATACTGCAGGTGCACACTAGGCACATGCCGATATCAAAGGATGTAAATGTAGACGAGCTTGCTAACATGACCCATGGGTACACGGGCGCCGACATCACGGCTCTTGTGAGAGAGGCCGCAATGTCAACCCTCAGAAGGTTCCTGCCTCAGATACTCGACAAGCAGACGATACCAAACGAGATCCTCGAGAAGCTTTACCTTACAAGGGACGATTTCATCTATGCTCTCAAGAGCATACAGCCGAGCGCGCTACGTGAGGTCTTCATAGAGAGGCCCAACGTTCACTGGAACGACGTCGGAGGCCTTAACAAGGCCAAGGAGGACCTCAAGGAAGCAATAGACATGCCGCTTAAGTACGCTGAAGACTTCGCTAAGATGGGGATAAGGCCGATAAAGGGCATACTGCTGGTAGGGCCTCCGGGAACAGGAAAGACGCTGCTCGCAAAGGCGATCGCCACTGAGCGCGAGACGAACTTCATAGCAATCAACGGGCCAGAGGTTCTCAACAAGTTCGTCGGAGAGAGCGAAAGGACCATTAGGGAGATATTCAGGAAGGCGAGGCTCGCTGCCCCGTGCATCATTTTCATAGACGAGATAGACTCGATAACCAATACTGTCGATTATCCTGGAGGAGAGGGAGGAGTGCCTGTAGCGGAGAGGGTGGTCGCAACGCTGCTCACCGAGATGGACGGGCTTGAGGAATCAAAGAACGTTTTCGTGCTTGCAGCGACCAACAGCCCCGAAAAGATAGAGCCTGCGCTGCTGAGGGCCGGTAGGTTCGACAAGATAATAGAGATCCCCATGCCCGACGGCGACGCGCGCCTCGAGATATTCAAGATACACACGAAGAGGATGCCTCTTGACAAGGATGTAGACCTCGGCCAGCTTGCAGACGAGACCGAGAACTACACCAGCGCCGAGATAGAGAACATATGCCGTGAAGCTGGGATGAACGCGATAAGGAACAAGAAGGACATAGTCAACATGAAGGACTTCGACAAGGCGCTCAAGGAGATAAAGCCCTCCATACCAAAGGAGGTGAGCGAGAGGATAAAGAGGTTCAAGGATGAGCCCGAAAGCATGTACAGGTAGTTTGCACTAACGTGATTTGATGAAGATAGTATACTCTGACAAGAAAAGCGGCAAGACAGCACAGCAGGAGGTAAGCAAGGAGAGCGAAGGAACGCTTATCGGAAAGAAGATGGGCGAGGTGATAGACGGCTTCGCAATAGGGCTTGAAGGGTTCAAGCTTCAGATAACAGGGCTGAGCGACAACACAGGGGCGCCATCGAGACCCGAGATAGAAGGCACGAGGAAGGCAAGGCCTTTGCTGAGCTCGGGTCCTGGAATAAGGAAGAGCAAATCAGGGTTCAGGACCAGGAGAATGCTAAGGGGAAACACGATAAGCGCAGATACCGTGCAGATAAACACCGTCATAACCGAATACGGCCAGAAACCTTTGGAGGAGCTGTTCAAGCCTAAGGCGAAGGCTGAGCAATGATGAAGATGCTTAAGCAGAGCGAGCTCAACATAGGCACGTTGGGCCATGTGGACCACGGGAAGACCACCCTTACATCAGCATTGACGCACACGTGGACCGATGTCCACAGCGAATCGGTCAAGAGGAGCATGACGATAAAGCTCGGATATGCCGATGCCGTCATAATGAGGTGCGAGGGAAAGGAGGGCGTCACATACACGACGGGCGCGTGCCCCGAAGGCGCCGAGTCAAGGGAGGTCAGGAGGATATCCCTGCTGGACTCGCCTGGGCACGAAACGCTCATGGCGACAGCCATCGCAGGCTCCAGCATAATCGACGCTGCGCTGTTCGTCATTTCGTCCACAGAAGCGGTCCCGATGCCGCAGACAAAGGAGCACCTGATGGTCATAAGCGCGCTCGGGATAAAGAACGTCATAATAGTCCAGACAAAGATAGATATAGTCGGGAAGGAGAAGGCAAGGGCTAACTACAAGCAGATAAAGCAGTTCGTGAAAGGCAGCTCCATAGAGAATGCCCCCGTTGTTCCCGTCATGGCGAACAAGAACGTGAACGTCGACATACTTCTTGAGGAGATAGCGAATATGAAGCTTCCGGAGAGGGACACGGCATCAGATCCCGTGATGTACGTCGCGAGATCCTTTGACGTCAACAGGCCCGGGACCCCCATTAAGGACATCTCAGGAGGTGTGATCGGCGGCTCCATAATAAGGGGCAAGTTCAGGATAGGGGACGAGATAGAGATAAGACCCGGGATAAACACGGCCAAGGACAAGACCAAGAAGGAGTCGTACATGCCTATAATAACCAAGATAGAGTCGCTTTCGGCGGGCAAGGAGCACCTTGATGAGGCCATAGCGGGAGGGCTCATAGCCATAGGAACGGATCTTGACCCGTCGCTTACAAAGGCGGACGGTCTTGTAGGCCAGATAGTGGGTCATACGGGCAAGCTTCCCGAATCGTACAACGAGATAACGCTCGATTATACCTCGCTCAACAGGGATGACATACCGAAACAGGGATTCCGGGAGAACGAGCCTGTGCTTCTGGGAATAGGCACCGGAACAGCTGTTGGATACGTCAAGAGAGCGAGAAGGAACAAGCTCGAGATGGAGCTGAAGCATATGATATGCATAGACAGGAAGTCGAAGATATCAATCCTCAGGAACTTCGCCCAGAGATGGAGGCTCTCCGGCTACGGAACGCTGGTCTGATCACTTCTGCTCCTTTGCAATAGCCATGCTGTCTGTTGTCCACCTCACTATGTTGTACTCCTTCTTCGTATCTATGGCCCTCAGCGGAAGCCTCCCAAGCAGAACCTTCTCCAGCGTGCCGTATGATACTTTTGGCTTCTGGTCAACCATGGTCTTCTTGTAGTTTCCTATCCCATACCTGCGCGCAGCCTTCTCATCGTCGAACATACCCATTGCGAAGAAATCTGCGCTTCCTATCAGCTGGCAGCAGAACGGGTACCTGCTGATCATTGAGTACTCGTCGTCTGACATCAGGTTCTTCCTGCTCTGCACAGCGTTCGCCTCAAACTTCCCAGATATCGTGTAGCTGCCGAAGTAGACGAGTATTGAGGTAGAATCAGGCTTGTCCATGAGTATTGTGAACCTCTTTATGTATCCGGTGTCCTGCAGCTTCTTGAAGTTGTACGCAACGGTATTGAAGTGCATCTCCAACACTTTGGATATGCCGTTAAAGGATATCCTTGCATTTGAGTTCAGCACTTTTGCTATGCCCTTATACTTGTCCGGTATCGACGTCTTGTCTAGCAGCTCGCCGCGCAGCGGGAAGAAGCCGAGCTGCCTGTGCGCTATCTCCGAGGACCTCCATTTGACGCCATAATCGGATAGCAGCTGCTGCATGCCCTTGTCCCAATGGACATAATCCTGCCTTGAAGGCGCGTTCGCATATATCATCATGTCATAGTCGCCCTTCACAGAGGCGGCGAACTGCGGTATGTAAGATGCCTTCAACAGTTCAGCGACGTGGCTCCAGTCTGGGACCTTGCTGAAGCTCACCCTTATGAGATGAGGATTGAATAAACCCAGCTTCTCCTCATTGAACTCCAGCGCGTACGAGATTCCAATCTCCTTCTCAAGCCTCCTTATCCTCTCCACAACTGACTTTCTTGAGATCTTCAATGCAAGCGACATGCTTGATACGGACGCGCGAGAGTTCTCGGACAGCATCCTCAGTATCCTCCTGGTGACAAGGTTGTACCTGTCATTGAAGCTGCTCTTGAAATCGTACTTGATGTCCATACACGAATATCTGCAGCTCCACCTTTATTAGCCTTTTCCCATTTTAACAAAAAAAGGCACAAAATTGTCATTTTTGGATGTGTTTAAAAGCGCCCTTCGCGATTTAGAATCGGTTGACATGCAGATAAAGAGCAGGGCTTATGCTTTCGTAATAACATCCCTATTCACCGGATCGCTATTGCCGATAATGCTGTTCTTCTCGAGCAGCGTCGACATCTTTGAGTTCTTCATGGTCACTTATCTTATAGCGATAGCCTTCGCCATGGCCCTTGTGGTAAAGACGAAGAAGATGGATACGGTCGTATCATACCTTAAGGACTGGAAGAAGCTTGGGACGATAGCGCTTATAGGTCTGCTGAGCTACATACCGATTGAGTACGCGATAGCCTATGCAGAGCACTTCGTTAGTGCATCGCTTGCAACAGTGGTATTCAGGACAAACCCGTTGCTTATGCTGCTGCTCCTGCCCGTGGTGCTCAGGGAGAGGCTGACAAAGTACCAGATAGGCGCGCTATTGCTCGCGTTTGCAGGACTTTACATAGCCGTTACTGGAGGCGACCTCTTCGGCCTGTGGGGCAATGCGGACATATACATAGTCCTGTTCCTTATAGCAGCTGCGCTAGCGTACGCGTTCTCTAGCGTGCTGATGAAGAAGCATGTTTTCGACATTGACGCATCGATACTCCTGTTCAACGTCACTATGTTTGCTTTCTCCGCAATCATGTTCCTAGCTACCGGAGTGCATTTCTCGAGCATAAGCCCTCTTGTGCTGCTTGCGATGTTCTATGTCGGGGTTGCAAACAACATAGTCGGCTTCTATACCTACTTCTACGGCTTCAGGATACTCAAGGCAACCGTCGTGACCAACATATTCTTCCTGTCGCCGTTCATGACGATACTGTTCGCGCACATCATACTTGGCGAGACGATACACCTGTACTACATAGCCATAGCTGTGCTTGTATCGATAGGCATGATGATACAGAGGCTGGACAAGCACGGCGGCACGTACCACTCATCTTCATCCAACAGGTTCACGATATTCGATGTCACCGGAGCTTTCGCAAACACCGGCGAGCTGGCCATAAACAGGGCCATAGACAACGGCGGAAGGGTCTTCGCCGTGAAGCTCGAGGGCAGGCACAGGCAGAAGCTCGACGAGTTGCTCAGAGAAGGCAACCATGCTAACGTATACATGGGGGACAACCCGCAGATATCCGGAGAGTCGACATTCTGCAAGGACATCATGGGCGTCAAGGATGATGACCATGTGGTGCTCAGGGTTGGGGACACAAAATCCAACGAGGAGTTCTTCTCAGACCTAAGCTCAAGGATAGAGTACTGATCAGTCGTATATCTCATTTATAGTGCTCTGGATAAGGTCAGCAACCTTCTCCCTGTCTATCTTCTTCCTGAAGCCGTTGTGCTCCTTGAGGCTGAAGTAGAATCCTGCTGCCTTTGGATGGCCTCCTCCACCCAGCTTCCTCGCAAGCTCCGAGTAATCCCCCTTCAGTGCACGCAGGTGCCCTGTCCCTGTCCTCAGGTTTATGTACATCCCTATGTTCTTGTTGCTCCTCTCTATTATCCTCATGCATGCGTCAGTCGTCTGCACGTCATTCGAGAAGCCCAGCGCGAAATCCCTCCTTATGTAGAGTTCCTTGAGCATGTCATTCGTCCTTTTCTTGTTCAGCATGTCAAATCTTCTTGCATCGCTCTCTATCCTTTTGTCTGTGAACTTGGAGCTGCTTATCACATCGACTATGTGCCTGAGCATCCTATTCGTATACGACCTTGGGCCCTTCATCTCGTACGACGCGATGCTCAGCGCATACGTGCCTATGAGCCTCCTAGTCTTGACATCCTTTGGCTTCAGGTTGAAATCCGAGTAATGCACCAGCCCTACGAACCTGTCAAGGAACCAGTTCCTCAATCCAAGCTCCTTGTATGCTATCTCTGTTGCGCAGTAGTCCTTGTTCTCCCCAACTATAGCTACATCGCACCTGCCCGCCAGCTTCCTTATCGACTCCTTGGTCCACGGATGGTGGTCGAACCATATGACGGTTCCGTTACTTCTCTTGACGCTGTTGATGATCCTGAGAAAATTGCCGATTATCCTCTCATTGACGCCAAGGTCTGCAAGGAAGAGCGTCATGCCCTGCGCATGCCTCTTCTTCATCTCCTTCTCAACGTACTCGACGCTTTCCTTCGAGTAATTGGTGAAGAGCATGTTCTTCGACGGCACTCCGTACTTGGCCCCTATCAGGGCGGCGCTTCCTACACCGTCTATATCGCTGGAATGCGATATGACGAATACATTTTGCATTAGACTATCTCTCAATACCGAATATAAAGCTTATCTCAGCAGGAAGCGGGCTAAAATTTATAAAAGGGCGACGAAGTTCGCCCGCATGCCTTATATATTGGCTCGATTTAATCATCATACAGTGATTATGGTGAACAGAAGGGCGATTCTTGGCCAACACGAGATGGGAAGGCTAGAGTTAGCGCTTCCCAGGTCCAAGAAGAGCAGCTTGCAGGGCTAAGCGCATTGATAGCCAAGGCAATCACCAAAAACCAACTGCTCATCCTTTCCGAGGCTGCAAATAACCCATATCCCATAACGACCCTCCTGCGCAATTTGTCAAGAAGGGAGAGGATATCCATTTCCACCCTCAAAAGCAGCGCAAGGAGCCTGAAGGAACTTGGAATGATCGCCTTTGGGAACTCGGAAACCGCAAGGCTTACCTCCGCAGGAAAACTGCTTATTCAAATAGTAGCGATTAGGTGACACGATGCAAAACGAGATAAGGATAAGGAACAATGTGGTTGTAAGGCCGTGCTCAGATAAGGAGCTTACAGCGATGAAAAGGGGCGTGTCGGGCCTCTACATCCGCGTATTCTCTGACGAGCCGTGGTACGAAAGATACCTTGTAAAGATGAACGGAAGCTGGAGACGTATGGGAAAGCCGGACGAATTGCTGTTAATGGACAGGATGCTGGCTGAGGGCAAGCTTAGCAAGAGGGACATCAAGCCATTCTATACCAGAGAGGTGATAGCCGAAGCGATAACCAGAGCATCCCAGTCTGGCGGCTTTGCCTCAACGATAGCTGTGGACACGCAGGAAGGTAGGGTAATCGGCGTGTCATGGGGCATGTCCGCAATGCAGATTCCCGTAGACGAGAAAGCTGCAAATGCGGAACAGATAATATGCAGCAACGGCCTTCCTCCAGAGAAGACCTTCTATTTCGATGAAACTTTCGTCGACATGAAGTACAGGGGGATTGGCGTAGGGAAAGGCCTGATAGGAATGAGGGGATCCATTATTGCAGCTTCAGGGTTCGAATATGCTATCGTGAGGACCATAAACTCGGTCCAGGTCAGCAATCTACTCGGGGTCTTCGGCGATGCGAATGTAACCGCTGTATACAGTAACCCCAATGACATGCAGCCAGACAGGAAATACTACCTTATAGACCTGATGAAGGCGAAAAGGGCCAAAGAGAACTTTATCGAGGATTCGGCAAATAAGATTTAAAGGTTATTATGCGCAATATATCTGATTCCTATGAAAACAGATGCGGTGAGCATTACTAGGGACCTTGTCAGCATAAACTCCGACCCGCACGAATCCGGAGAGAAAGAGGTTGCGAAGTACATAAATGGCTATCTCGAGAACCTCGGCATAAGCTCAAAGATAATCGAGTTTGAGAAGAACAGGTGCAATGTTACCGCCTCTTTCGGCCATGGCGAAGGGCTCATGCTCAACGGGCACATGGACACGGTTCCTCTCGGAGATGCAACAAAATGGAAGTACGGGTTCGAGGGCACTGTTGTCAATGGCAAGGTCTACGGGAGAGGAGCATCGGACATGAAGGGAGGCATTGCGACAATCCTGGCCGCATTGCCAAGCATAAAGACGAATGGACTGAAGAGAAGGCTGCTGCTGACTTTTGTGGCCGACGAAGAGGGTATGCTGAAGGGATCAACATGGCTGCTCAAGAACGAGAGGACGCTGTTCAAGGATGTGAAATACGGGATAGTGGCCGAGCCCACAGATCTCAAGATACAGATCGCCCAGAAAGGGGTGATGGAGATGAGGATAGTAGTCAACGGCAAGAGCGCACACTCTTCAAGGCCATGGCTGGGCGTGAATGCGATAGACGGGATGGCGAAGGTAATAGCAGCGCTGGATGGCTTGTCAAGGAACATGAAGGTCAATGACCCGCTCCTCGGAAAAGGCACGATAAACGTGGGCGAGATTCGCGGAGGAACCGCTTCAAACGTCGTACCAGACTTCTGCGAGATACTTGTCAACAGGAGGCTGGTCAACGGAGAGAGTCCCGGGTCTGCGCTATCGGAAATCGACAAGAAGGTCAAGAACCTCAAGTTAAGCTACGGCATCGAGACCCTCCATTCGCAGTTGCCATACAGCATGAGACAGGACTCGTACATAATCAAGATGCTCAAGTCCATGGTTCAGGACGAGCTGACCATTGCAAACGGCTATACCGAGGCCGAGCTTTACAATCGCATGGCGGGAATAGACTGCGCGGTCTTCGGCCCAGGAACGAAGAAGAACATACACGCGCCGAACGAATACATAAGCGTAAGTAACCTGACGAGGGGAACGAAATACTTCTCTGAAATAATGGGCAGATGGCTAAGCCATTAGGGCGCTGGCCAAGGCTGGGAGTATAATCCTGGCAAGAGGAAAAGAAAGAAGCTTATTAATCATAAAGGCCTGCTTGGGGAGAGCAGGCCCAAGTTCCCATTACTGTGGAGGTGATATAATAAGCTTTTTGGTCGCCTTGCCAGCATCAAACCTGTAGTAAACCTTGTGCCCCATTTGGTACCTGTTCAGGAATCCATACTTGCAGAGCATGTTGAGCCTTGCACAAGCGGCATTCTTTCCCTTGTAATTCATGAATGACTTGACATCATCTGCGCAGACCAGGTCCTTTGTCTGCACGAACCCTATGATCTTGACATCTATCCCAGACAGGGGCATCTCCTCCCTACCTTCGCTGTTGTACGCCCTCTGCGCAGCGTACTCCTGAGGGATCTCCTTCACGCTGTTTATCTTGTGCTCAAGCACCCGCACCTTGTCCATTATGCCTGTGAGCATCCTGTTTGTCTTCTCCCTCTCCTCTATAATCGTCTTGATCAATCCTGTTATGTACTGCTCCGCATCCTCGGCATCCCTCTTTGCTGTCAGCTCCTTGACCTCCATCTTCAGCCTCACTATCTCTTCCTCGAGCTGATTCTTGTCCTCAGATGCCATCCAAACACAACCATGGGAATTACATGAATCCATTATGAATGCTTCATGCCATTTTCATGAAACAATCACGATTCATTCATGTATGTATAAGGATTACCTATTTAAAGCTTGTGGCAAACTGCTCCTATATAGCATAATAGTGGAAGGGAAACGCGCAAAACGCAGATGGGAGATTGTCCTCGGATAACCTGAATACCGGAAGTTCCGCGCGCTTCCAGAGTTCCTGTAATCATCACCTGGAGTCATCCTGCTTCGCAATTAAGGAACCAATATTAAAGTGACATCCTCCAACGACTGAAGGTCGTTGGCTTCCAATGGTGCTTTTTGATTGGTCATCGTGAAGCACCAAATGTAGTTCCTCGTTCTCCGACTACTGCCCTCATGTGCGAAGGTC
Organism: Microcaldota archaeon; assembly: GCA_028867135.1. Taxonomy (GTDB): domain Archaea; phylum Micrarchaeota; class Micrarchaeia; order Micrarchaeales; family CABMGC01; genus JAGWGW01. Next base: position 64,707 of record JAGWGW010000004.1, read on the forward strand.
TTGCGTTGTCTCCAGAGGCGTGACTTCCCGCAAGTCCTGCGGTAGTTGCCTTATGCAATATATTTATCGATGCATTCAAGTCCCTGTCCTTTGACATTCCGCATTTTTTGCAATTGAATGTCCTTTCAGACAGAGGCATTTCCTGCACGTTTCCGCACCCACTGCACGTCCTTGATGTATTCTGGGGGTTCACTCCGACTGCCACGCAACCAGCGCTCTCAGCCTTGTAGTGCAGCAGTTGGATGAAGTTTCCCCATGAGGATTCGCTGATGGACTTTGCAAGACGATGGTTCTTTACCATGTTTGCGACCTTGAGTTCCTCGTATGCAATGAATGAGTATGAGTGCACAAGGTCGTATGATAGTTTATGAAGATGGTCTTCCCTGATCCGTGAGATGTGCTCTGCATATTTTGAAAATCTTTGTATTGCCGTTATTCTTTTCTGCGAACCTTTTCTCCTTCTTGAGATCACTCTTTGAAGATGCTTCATCCTGTTTCTCTCTGATTTAGAGATGTGTTTGTTTTGGAGGATTGAACCGTCTGAAAGAGCTGCATAGTTCTTGATCCCCAAATCAATGCCGACGGCTTCCCTTCCGTTTGTGAATGGCATTGCGTCATCCTTTTCAACTGCAATCGTGATGTACCATTCCTGTGATTTGGTCTTCTTTATCGAGAGCGTCTTTACCTTCCCTTCAATATTCCTGTGATTCACGAAGTTTATCCTTCCTATCTTTGAGAGTTCTATCCTCTTCTTCCCAATCTCAAAACCCGATTGCGGGTATGTAAGCGATGCAACAAATGACTTGAAGCGAGGAAAGCCGACCTTCTGTTTCTTTCCATTACGTTTCTCCTTTACCCTCCTGAAGAAGTTTTCGTAGGCTTTTGAAACCCTGTCTGAAACATTCTGCAACGCCTGTGAATATACCTCATTGTATTCTGTATGTTCCTTCTTGAACTTGGCAATCCATTTGTTCATGTCGTATTTTGTGAATACCTTTCCCGTGTCTTTGAAATGCTGTTGGGACTTTTCAAGAAGGAGATTATAGAGTTCCTTTGAAAGCCGCATCTGACGGTTAAGAATAGGCTTCTGCCCCTTTGAAGGATATGCTCTGAATTTGTATGCTGTTTTCACGATGACCATAGTTATTGCACCATTAAGTTTTATACGTCTTTTGCTATCGCATTCGCTTTTCATCCCACGATTGAAATGCGTGGGTTTTCCCGCTATGCATTTATAAGCTCCGTAACATAATGCAATTAAAATCCCAAGTGCTACGCATGGAGCAGATACTGATACCGAGCAAGAGGGCTGAACTATTGGGCAAGGACAAGGCGCTCAAGGATCTTGCAAAGAAAGTTGGATGCAAGCTTAGCATTAGCGATGAGAACAAGGTGAGCATAGAAGGAGAACCGTACGCCGAGTACAACGCGAAGAACGTGATACAGGCGTTCGGGAGGGGCTTCGACCTCAACACCGCATTCAAGCTCCTCTCAGAAGACTACTTCTTCGAGTACATAAACCTCAAGGACACGTTCAGGAACAGGGAGCAGATGCTGAGGATGAAAGCCAGGATAATAGGCGAGCAGGGCAGGGCTAAGGGCCACATGGAATCCGTAAGCAACGCGAGCATCTGCGTCTACGGGTCGACAGTAAGCCTTATAGGCACGATAGACGAGATAAATGTCGCCAAGGCGGCCCTTGCAGTGCTGATAAACGGAGGAACGCACAAGACTGCATACATGGTAATGGACAAGGAGAAGCAGAAGCTAATGGAGAGATAATCATGGCGACGCAGACCTCAGCTGACGACATATTCAAGGAGTTCAAGGAGCACTCGATATCGCAATTCTTCAGGAAGAACAGCCAGATGCTTGGATATTCGGGAAGGGTGCGCTCGCTGACCACTGTTGTCCACGAATGGGTGACTAACTCCCTGGACGCATGCGAAGAGGCAGGCATACTGCCGGAAATCTCGATAGAGATAAAGGAGCTCGCCGAAGGCAAGTACTCGGTCAGGAACACTGACAACGGGCCCGGGATACCCCCGAAGCTGGTCGGCAAGGCGCTTGCAACAGTGCTCGCAGGCACGAAATTCCACAGATACATGCAGCAGAGGGGCCAGCAGGGAATAGGCGCAGCAGGCTGTACCATGTTCGCGCAAATAACCTCGGGGAAGCCGATACGCGTCAAATCAGGCACTGGCAAGCAGGCATTCGAGTGCGACCTCACGATAGACATAAAATCGAACAAGCCTTTGGTCACAAACAGCCAGGAGATAGGCAACAGCTTCAAGGGCCTGTCTGTGTACGGCGAGTTCGGGGATGTCAAGTACGAGAACAGCGACCACGGGATCTACGAATACCTGAGGAGGACTGCGCTCTCGAATCCGCACTGCAGCATAAAGCTGACCGAGCCTGACGGAAAGGAGGTGGCGTTCCCAAGGTCTATCAGCGATGTACCAAAGAGGCCCAAGCTGACAAAACCGCATCCCCTGGGAATAGGGACGAGCGACCTCCTGGACTTCGCGCATTCCTCTGCCAGCAGGAAGGTATCCTCGTTCATGGTCGATACGTTCACAAGGGTCAGCCAGAACAAGGTGGACGAGCTGAGGGCCATAGTCAAGGATGTGGATTTCGAGAAGGAGCCGAAACTGCTCACGTGGGCGGAGGCGGAGAGGCTTGTCAACGGATTCAAGCAGCTTAAGTGGATAGCGCCCGACCTCGACACCCTGTCAACGATAGGCGAGGAGCAGATAAAGGCCACGATCAAGAACATACTCAATCCTGCATTCATGAGCGTTGTCGAGAGGAAGCCCAAGGTGTTCAGGGGCGGGATACCGTTCGTGGTCGAATCGGGCATAGCGTACGGCGGAAGCGCGGGCAGGGAGACGACAGAAGGCGTCAAGGGAACGATACTCAGGTTCGGGAACAAGGTTCCGCTGCTTTTCGACGGCTCCGTCTGCGCGATCAGCCAGGCAGTCAATTCCATAGACTGGAAAAGGTACGGGATCAAGGACTTCGACCAGGAGCCGATAAGCGTGATGGTGAACGTGTCCAGCGTCTACATACCCTATTCCGGAGTGGGGAAGCAGGCGATAGCGCAGGAGCCCGAGATAATAGAGGAGATAAAGCTCTCCGTCATGGACTGCGCGAGGAGCCTGCAGAGGCACATCAGCAACCAGAAGAACATCAACATGCAGGCGACCAAGTACAACACGATAATGAGGTACGTTAGCCAGCTCGCCCTGAACCTCAGCGAGATAACGAGCGAGAAGAAGGAGAGCATAGAGAAGGGGCTAAAGGAGGTCGTCGAGAAGAGATACAGGAAGCTGGTCGATGAGGAGCAGAAGAGCGCTGACGCCGCAGCCGCAGCATCCGACGAAGCGCAGCAGGAGGAAGCAGCCGAGGAATAGTGTTTCAGCTGCTGAGCTGGCCAAGCTCGTTTATGTCTATGAGCCTTACAGCCGAATAGTCTATGGCCATCTTGAGCAGCTCAGCCTCCGTGCCGTAAGAATTGTAAAGCTTGCCGAGGAAATCCGTCCTCCTTTCCTCGTTCAGGAACACTATGAATACCCTGGTCCCGCGGTCCAGCCCTATCCTCTTCATCTTCTCATCCGAATGTATCAGCACGTAGCTCTGGACTCCCTTGCTGCTTATTATCATGTCAGCCGCATCGCTCCCGTTGAGCTCCGAGAACAGGAGGCCGTTGGCTATGCAGTAGTCCCGTATCCTCCTGAATATGACCAGGTATTCTATGCTGTGCCCGGATTCGTCCATCCACTTCTTGGGCGCGTAGAAGCCATCCGATTCGGAAAGCAGGCCCTTGTCCACCAGCCTGTTGAGCACGGCCAGCGTGTTCTGCAGCGTTATCGATATCGGCATGTTCTGGTAGCGGATGTTGCTGCTTATGCCTGCCTTTACTTCCTCGGGGCTCAGCGGCATGTGCTTCCAGTGGTAGTAGTAATTGACCGCTTCGAAGACATTGAGTATAGCCTCGGGATTCTCCTTGATCTTCGTCTTCTTCGAGGGAGGGAAGTCCGGGACATCGACATAGTACTCGTCCGTTGTCGGCGCCTTGAGCACGACGTTGAGCACAAGCACGAAGAGGGCCGCTATGCCGAACTCTATGTAGAATGCAGGTATTTGTATGCCGTTGTTCGCGTTATTCTCGGTTATGCTGTAGAGGTCGCCGAACATCCTGATGTTGAACGTCTGGTTGCCGTACGATATTACTGAGCCTTTCGGCAGCGAGTAGTTGAGGACTCCGTTCCTGACGACGCCAGTATAAGGGTAGGCTCCCCCCACGTCTGCGGAGAAGGGCTCGCCGCTCACCGGCCTTCCTGCGCTGTAAGCGCTGAAGATGAAGGTGCCGTTCTTGAAGTCCACGAGCTGCGGATCGAGCGTCACATTCTGCAGGTAGAACAGCGCCTTCGAATAGGTCCTGTTGCTCTGGTCGACCAGCGAGAGTATGTAGTAGCCGCTAGGCAGCCTGTACGACGCGTACTCGTAGAAGACTGCGTTGTTGCGCAGGTTGCCTGCAGCTATCGTGTATCCGTATATGGGCACGCGCATGCTGGTGTTGTAAAGCAGTATGTGGAAGGCGTCTGGTCCCGTTATGTTCCTCGCCTGCAGCGTTATCGTCAGCGTCTGGTTCTCCCCTATCGATGGGCTCGCGGTGTAGATGTAGCCGTTCGTAGGCAGTCTGATCTTAAGCGGTATGTCCTTCTCGTACGTGGTGTTGCTGCCGTTAGAGAACTTCAGAACAATGAGGGGATATGACGAATTCACCGAACTGGACACGTTCGGCATGTTCCTTATCATCGAGTCCAGCGTTAGCAGCGTCAGGTTCCCGCTATCCGTCGCGTTGTACTTCGCCGCGATGCTTACATTGTAGGAGCCATATGCTATCCTATCCATCCAGTACCTCGAATCTATGACGAACGCGATGTCCTTGGCAAGGAGGGCGGCGCTGTTGTTCCATCCATTGGTAGGATAGTCGCTGAGCGCCATGAAGGTGCCGTTCAGCGACCCGACCGACACTACGCCGTAGAGGTAGTCCCCTCCGGATATGCCGAAGCCCGGTGTCCTGAAGTACAACGGACTGCCTGCGAAGGTGTAGCTGCTGTTGGCTACGTAATAGGGGCTAATCGTGGTGTTTATCGACATGTTGCTCAGCGCGCTGAGCGTCCTCTTAGGCGTCTTGGCTATCTGGGGCCCGCATGTGACCACC
>JAGWGW010000025.1 GCA_028867135.1 Microcaldota archaeon
GGTCCTTGGAGACCTGTGCACGAGGGGCTGCAGGTTCTGCGCAGTGAGCAAGAGGGCCAAGGGAATAGAGGTGGACAGGCTTGAGCCTGAGAAGCTGGCAAGAGTGGTCCGGAAATGGGGGCTTGATTACGTAGTCATAACGTCCGTCTGCAGGGACGACCTTCAGGATCAGGGCGCGGGACATTTCGCAAGGTGCATACAGGAGATAAAGAGGCTGAATCCGGACACGATTGTTGAGGTGCTGATCCCGGACTTCAGGAACGACATGCAATGCCTGAAGGTGATTGCGGAAGCGCATCCTGATGTGGTGGGTCACAACATCGAGACTGTCGAGAGGCTATCGCCAACTGTGCGCGACAGGAGGGCAAACTATGCGCAGTCGTTGACAGTGCTGTCGAATTTCAAGAAGCTGGATCCAAGCATATACACAAAGTCCGCGATGATGCTCGGCATAGGCGAAAGCGACGATGAGGTCATAGCTGCGCTGCATGACCTGAGGAACGCAGGAACTGACTTCGTTGCGATTGGGCAGTACCTCAGGCCAACTGCGCATCACCTTGAGGTAAAGGAATTTGTAAGGCCAGAGAAGTTCAAGCAGTTCGAGAAGGCTGCGCTTGAGATGGGTTTCCTGTACGCGGCATCAGGGCCTTTTGTGAGGAGCTCCTACAAGGCAGGAGAATATTTTATTAAGTCTATAATAAGCAAAAAACATGATGATGAAACACATGAAGGAATACAAGTTCAGAATACGCACCCTGAAACGCACTGACTTTAAAGGCCTAGTCAAGAATTACTTTACCTACTATGAAGAGGTAAAAAAGAACCCTAATCTTGGCATAACCTTGTTCAAACCAAGACCAAGTATGAAAATGGAGTCGCGCTGGTTTGAAGATTTGTATAATCAGAAAGTTAAAGGAACCAAAGTTGTAGTTATAGCAGAGGTTGATGGCAAACCTATGGGCATATGCGAGGTTACTACAAAACGACCACATAGCGAGATGGACCATGTAGGAATACTTGGCATTGCAATACACCAGAAGCACAGGTCAAAGGGCATAGGTAGCGCTTTGATGAAAGAAGCAATCAAGAGATCTAAAGGTAGATTTGAGTTAATAGTCCTTGAAGTGTTCTCGAATAACAAGAAGGCAATAAATCTCTACAAAAAGTTCGGATTTAAAAGTTATGGAACACTTCCTGGTTCTGTAAAACGAGGCAATCGGAGAATTGGCAGCAATATGATGTACCTTAGGGTTAGGTAGCTTACCTGCTGAAGTTCCAACCGTCTGAGGAGTATACCGAATCTGAGAGCTCCTTGGCCCTTTTTTGCTCCTCTTCCGACAGCTTCCCGATGTCGTACTCCTTTCCCTCGGTGAAGCCGTTCATGAGGTTCTTGCACAGCTCCTCTATGCCCGCATTGCTGTACCTTCTGACGCACGTTACCCTCTCCTCGGCGCTCTTTACCATCTTGTCGGATATCTTCTCCTTGCTCACATTCAGCAACGAGAACATTTTCTTCACGTCGAGGTCGTATAGTATGGTCCCGTGCTGCAGCAGGATTCCCTTCCTTCTCGTCTGCGCGTTGCCTGAAATCTTCTTCCCTTCCACGATTATGTCGTTTATCGGCACGAACTGCGCCTCTATGCCAAGCCCCTTGAGCCCCTTTATTATCCAGCCGCATATGAAGCTGTAGCTTTCGCGTATGCCTTTCGGAAACATCCCTTCTGGGGCGATTATGCTGTACGTTATCTCGCCGTTCAGGTCGTGGTATACGGCTCCGCCGCCAGTTATTCTCCGCACCCATTCCACCCCCAGCTCCTTGCAGGTATCTGTGTTGACCTCCTTCTTCATGCTCTGGAACCTCCCTATAGAGACCGCGCTCGGGTCCCACCTGTAGAATCTCATAGTCGGCGCCGAGCTTCCGCTCCTTACGGATTCGGACACTGCCTCGTCTATACCCATGTTCATCGATGCAGGATGCGTCTCAAGCCCTATTACTCGCCATCTCACTTTATCGCCATCTTCGTAGTCTTAGCTATAGCCTCTGGAGTCACGCCTATCATCTCTATCTTCTTCGCGATGACGATGCCTCTGATCATCTCCGTTATCCTCCCCTCGGTCTCATTCACATCCATGTTGATGAATATGTTCTCGATGTCTGTGAGGGATTCCTCCGGGTGTATGAAGAAGTCGCCGAGTATCTGCAGGCTCTCTATCCTGTCCGAGTAGGTGACCTTCACGGAAACAAGCTTCCCGTCGGGCACCTTGTATTCAGCGTAGCCTTCCAATGAACCAACTACTTGACCACTACCTTGTCCGAGAGCTCGACGATCCTGTCAATGCTGTAGGTTATCGGGTTGCCGAAGCTGGTGTTTATGACCATCTTGCCCCTCCTTACGTCTACTCCTCCTATCTTGCCTATCATCGCACCAAGCTCATTGACCACCATCTTGCCCTTTATCTTCTTGGTGCTTATGGCCCTTATCCTGAGCAGCGTCGCTGATACTGATACCGCGACTCCTATCACTATCGCTATTATGAGAGAATTCATCAGTTCGCTGAAGTATATCTGGCCTATTATCCATGATGTGAACGAGTAGACAAGCACCCATAGGATTATCGACGATCCTATGTATATGCCGTACTTGAAGGTGCGGAACATGTACTTCTTCTCCCTGACGTCAAGGATCCTCCCGATGAGGAAGAGTATCATGACTATGGGCAGCAGTATGAGGAAGCCCTGCACCATCGATGCTATCGACAGCGCCTGGTTCGAGGTCACTTGGTACTTGGAACCGTAGTTGCCCACGGCTATGAACAGAGATGCGACCAGGAACAGTATAGAGCTGAGGTAGAACACGAAGCTCATCCTGTCTATGCTGAAGCTGAAGCCCTTGAACGAGTTGATGAACGAGTCCTCGAGGCCGAAGCCCTTTAGCAGGAGATAGACTCCTATAAGTATTACGGGCAGGACAAGGCTGATGCCCATTAGGTAGCTCACTGCGAACAGCAGCAGCAGGACAGCCGGCAGGCCGAAGACTATCCTCGAATAGTGGGGCTCCTTGAGTTTCTCGAGTATCGCGAAATACGTGTTCTCTATCGTCTCCGCCTGCTTCATCTTGACCGACCTTACGCTGTTGACCTTTATCCTAGATTCGACTATCGGCAGGGTCCTGTCGTCGCTCGCTCCGTCTGTCACGAATATGCAGCCGTCGCTCTTGTTGGAGTCGAGCACCAGCTCAAGCTGCCTTGCAACCTCCCTGTCTGCGCTGTACCCTTCGGCCTCGGATCCGGTTATGCATGCTACGCTGACCTGGTATCCCTCCTCCTTCATCTCGTCGTAAAGCTTCACAGCGAAGAACATCGTGTTCGAGTCCGGGTCCTCAGGATCTGCGAGCGCGAGCTGGTTGGCCCCGTTGAGTATCTGCACCTTTCCTGTCAATGGGCCGCTTATCCCCGTCTTCCTGTGCAGATCATTGTCTACGTCCACGGCAAGTATAAGGAGCCTCTCCTCCTTCTCCTTCTGGCTAAGCTTGTTTGCCATATACCCCATTAAATATGATTAAGAGGCTTTATATTTCTTCTTCAAAGCTTCGTCATTAATAAAGTCAACGATTTAAATACTCGCCTGCAATAGATATGAACATGCCAGGGTGGCAGAATCCGGTATTGCGCTGGTCTTGAACTCAGTTCAAGAGCTGATTAGTGATGTTAAGAAAACCAGTTCCCGCAAGGGATTTAGGGCTCGAATCCCTACCCTGGCGAACAATTAAGGCCATTGCCATCGCTTATTTTGCGCTGTCCATGATGCTGAAGCTTTCTCTCGCAATAGTTGGGAACCCTGAGGACGTGACGATAGCGCAGGACGCTGTGGAGGACAGGCTGTGCGGCATCCTGTTCGCATT
>JAGWGW010000005.1 GCA_028867135.1 Microcaldota archaeon
AACCATGCGAACCAGTCCGCGTACGGCTACTACATCACCAACTCCAAGAACAACTACATACAGAACAATACGGCTTCTCTCAACGACAAGTACGACTTCTATTGCGGATCAAGCGACTCAGGGATAAACGACGAGAGCGGCGGGGTCAATACAGGGGAGACAAAGCAGGGCTGCAAATGGCTGGCTCTCCAGTCCTCCACAGGCATACAGCAGCAGTGCGAGGCCATATCGCTCCCGTCGCTTATAACGCTGACCAGGGACATGGTGTATCCTTTCGGCTCCACATGCTTCACAATCGCTAACACGAAGAGCACCTCCGCGAACAACACCCTTATAGACTGCAACGGCCACACGGTCATCGCCACAGACGGCGGGACCTTCCTGTCGATAGCCAACTCGAGCAGCATAACGCTCCAGAACTGCTACATAAAGAACTTCACGAATCCGGTGAAAGTGGCATCATCGTCATCATCAAGGATCCAGAACAACACGCTAAGCTCCTCACAGACCGCCATATCAGCAAGCGGCTCCCAATCCCTGACAATCGCATGGAACAGGATATACAGATCGCTGGCGGGGATAGTTCTCTCAAACGACAACGGGGACAACGTGCAGAACAATACTATATCCGTATCGGGCACAGCGATAAACGCGACCAGGACAAAAGCCGTCTCTCTCTCCAACAACACCGCCAGCAAGGACTCCTACGGCCTGAGCATGTACAACTCCACAGGCACTCTCCTTCAGAAGAACACGCTGACTAATTCCAGCGGCTACGGGATCTCGTGCTACGGCCTGTCAGCCAGTTCCAGCGGCGGCACGGACTATGGCCTCAACTCCTGCAAGGGCAACTTCCAGTGCAGCTGGATAACCTCTCCAAACTGCCACTGACCGCGAAGCAACCCCCAGATTCAGGAACGATTATAAGCTTTGAAAGGGAATAGCGATTATATGCACAAGATAACTGTGACAGAGGTAACCGAAGCGCTGAAGAAGTGCGTCGACCCGGAGATAGGCGTGAACATAGTCGACCTCGGCCTCCTCCATAACATAAGGATTGATGGTTCGAACAACATCTATGTCAGGCTTACGATGACGAGCCCGATGTGCCCTGTAACCAGCGTGATACTTGCTGACGTCCAGTTGAGGCTGGAGCACATCGCCGACGCTGGAAAGGTTGAGATAGATCTTGTCTGGGAGCCTGCGTGGACCCCTGAGATGATTAGCGAGGAAGCAAGGATGAACATGCAGGTCTAGCCGTACATTGCCTCTTCGTCCGCCCTCTTGTAGTCATTGAGCTCCGAGTCGCTGAACCATATCTTAATCTCCTTCTCGGCTATCTCCTTGTTCTCGGATATGTGCAGTATGTTCCTGACAGGCCTCTTGCTCGCATCTGCAAGGTCGTAGCTGTCGGATGCGTACATGCCCCTTATGCTTGAAGGATCCGCCTTCCTTGGCTCAGTGCCTCCGCCTATCTTCCTTGCCACTTCAGATGCAGAGTTCCCCTCGAATACTATCGCAACTATCGGCCCCCTGGTTATCTCCTTCATGAGCAGCGACCTTATCCTCATGCCTATCTCGCGCTCGGTCTCGTCGACCTTCATGCCCTTCTCCACATACGACTGCTTGGCCTTCCTTCCGACGCTCAGCAGCCAGGTCTCGTCGTCTGCATAGTGCTTCTCCACCGTCTCCTTCTTCGGCTTGAGCATCTTTACTCCTATGACCTTGAGCCCAGCATCCTCGTATTTCGATATGACCTTGCCTATCAGCGCCCTTTCGACGCCGTCAGGCTTCACAAGTATCAGCGTTCTTTCCACATTGCCACCATTTTTAAGCTTTATAAGTAATAGGATATTATCTTTAATTATCTTCTGCTTTGGGGTGCATTCTTATGATAAGGCAGCCAATAATAACGGTAATGGGCCATGTAGACCATGGGAAAACGACACTGCTCGACCGCATTAGGAACACGACGATAGCTAACAGGGAAGCGGGCGGCATCACCCAGCACATCGGCGCCAGCGAGGTGCCCATAGACGTCATAACCAAGATATGCGGGCCCCTTCTCAAGAGGCTTAACGTAGAGATAACGATCCCTGGGCTGCTTTTCATAGACACCCCTGGCCACGAGGTGTTCACGAACCTGAGGAAGAGGGGAGGAGCAGTATCAGACCTTGCAATACTCGTAGTCGACATAACAAAGGGCTTCGAGCCGCAGACCATCGAGGCCATAGAGATACTCAAGGAGTACAAGACTCCTTTCCTCGTTGCTGCGAACAAGGTCGACCTGATCACGGGCTGGAGGCAGCAGGACACGCAGCTTTTCCTCGAGTCCGTAGACAAGCAGCAGGAGTTCGTCAGGAACGAGCTCGAGAACAAGATATACGAGCTCATAGGGAGGCTCAGCGGGCTGGGATTCACAAGCGAAAGGGTCGACAGGGTCAAGGATTTCAGGAAGGAGATATCGATAATACCGTTGAGCGCCAAGACCGGCGAGGGGGTTGCGGAGCTACTGATGTATACGACAGGCCTTGCGCAGAGGTTCCTCGAGAAGAGGCTTGAGATAGACCCAAGCGAACCGGCAAGGGGCAGCATAATAGAGAAGAAGGAGGAGAAGGGGCTTGGCACCACGCTGGATGTAATACTGTACAACGGTACCCTGAGAACCAACGACACAGTTGCGTTTGCGACAGCCTCCGGAGTAAGCACTGCAAAGATACGCGCACTGCTCAAGCCGAGGCCGCTGCAGGAGCTCCGCGAGTCATCGGGCAAGTTCGTCTACATAGAGATGGCGAGCGCGGCAGCAGGCCTCAAGCTCAGCGGCAACGGCTTCGATGACGCGCTTCCAGGGTCGCTCATACTTTCAGTCAATTCAGCGGGATACGAGAAGGAGATAGCCACCGAGATCAAGGAGGTGTTCAGCGTTGACAAGACGGGCCTCGTCCTCAAGACCGATACGATAGGCAGCCTCGAGGCGCTATCAAGGCTGCTTTCCAATGCAGGAATAAAGATAAGCAAGAAAGGGCTGGGAACAGTGAACAAGAGGGACGTCCTGGATGCATTTGCAATGCGTGCGATGGACCCTTACGGATCGGTCGTCCTCGCATTCAGCGTCGGAATTGAGGATGATGCAAGGCTCGAGAGCGAGGCCGCTGGCGTGAACATACTTAGCGGCAGCATAATCTACAAGGTTCTCGACGATTACAAGGAGTGGGCTGAGAAGGAGAAGCAGAAGGACAAAGCCAGTCTGGAGAAGAGCCTGACGTTCCCCGGAGTGGTCAAGGTGCTGCCGAACTACTGCTTCAGGGTGTCGCACCCTGCTGTCTTCGGTGTCGGCGTCGAGGCTGGCAGGATAAAGCCCTCATATCTCCTCATGAAAAAGAACGGCGACAGGATCGGCAGAGTCAAGGAGATACAGGACAACGCACTGAAGCTTGAAGAGGCGAAGAAAGGAGCGAACGTCGCGATATCGATGGACGACATAACCTTCGGGAGGCAGGTGAAGGAGAACGATGTCCTTTACACATTCATAAGCGACGAGGACATACGAACACTCAGGTTCAAGTACGCGTACCTTCTCGACGACGAAGACATGGATATACTGAAAGCAATAGAAGCTATAAATAAATGACCGACCATTGACCAATTGGCGACAAGGATGGCTGAAGGATTCCTCGACATATACGGCGAGCCGATAAGATACGAGTTCGTTGAGAAGCCATGCATCAGGAATTCTTACATAAGGTTCGTAGATGACAAGCTACTTGTCGTGAGCAGCTCGCAGAGAAGGATGAACGGCCTTGTCGAGAAGCACAAATCATGGATATTCAAGCACTACAAGCAGATAAAGTCTTCAATAAGAATGTACGACAGCAAGGCGGTAACTTATCTTGGGACAAAGTATCCTGTGGCGTTCAGGGAGTCGTCAAGGCCCAGGGTGGAATTAAACCCGGGCGTAATAATCGTGAATTCAAGAAAGTCCAGCGCAGATAGATATCTCAAGAATTGGATAAAGGCGCAAACCCTTTACCACACTGTAGCAATTGCAAACCAGAAAGCAGAACGGCTCGGTAAAGGCGTAAGGGAGATCAAGGCAAGAAGGCTGAGGAAATGGGGGATGTGCTCATCCAACAAGCGGATAACGTTCAACGCCTGCCTTTCGATGCTGCCTGAGAGCATCATCGATTACGTTGTATCGCACGAGGTCTCCCACCTTGCCCATCTGAACCATTCCAAGGAATTCTGGGAGACTGTAGGCTCATTATGTCCCGACTACAGGCAGCTCAGGAAGGAGCTTGCAAAATACGACAACACGGAAAGGCAGGTGCTCTCCTAGCCGATATACTCGCCTATCGCCCTGTTGAGCTCTTCACCATCGACCGCAAGCCTGTGCTCTGACATTATCCTCCTCATTATCTCGCTCCTGTCCTTGATCCCAAGCTTCTTGACAAGGTCCCTTACTTTCGAATAGTCCATCCTCTCCAGCTTCTTGCTCGCTATCAGCTTGTCAACCTGGCCCGCGTATTTCGGGACGGACTTGAGCAGCTCCTCGACGCCATTCTTGGTTATCCCCTTACTTGAATACTTCTCGAATATGTAGGCTATCACGTCATCATCTATGTCATCCACATCCACCCCGCTCCTCTTGAGCTCCTTGAACTTCTCAACCAGCACAGACGCAACGAACTGCGGGCTAAGCTCCCTGTGCGCATCGCATATCCTGTTGAAAAGCTGCAGCTCAGGGGACCACAGCATCTGATCGGATATCTGCTTGTTCTTTATCCGCGCTTCAAGCTCCTTTGTTATCCTGCCGATGTCGACCCTGCCCTTGTCAGCCTCGCTGCGCAGTGCCTTGTCAACGGCTATGGGCTTCGAATCGGTTTCCGGATACATCCTCGAGCCTCCAGGCAGCGGCCTCATGAACCTTGTAGTAGGATCCTTCGAATTCGCCGCCCTTGTCTCTGGCGGCACCCCATCCTTTGCCATCTCCGCCCTCTGCCTTGCGAAGAGCATTGCACGCTCGCAGACATCCCTCTTTGCGGCTATCATTATGAACGCATCATTCTCCTTGAGCCCCAGCTCCCTCGATACAGCCGATATCTCCGAATCGTCAAACCCGTACCCGTCCAGCTTCTCATCGCTGTGGATTATCCCCCTGACCCCTGCCTTCTTCGCATAATCGCTTATCTCGCTGCCCAGCCTCCTGTTGGCGTCTATCTCGTATCCGAGCAATCCCTTGAAGTTTTTCAGCGCCATTCCTAGTACCACTCCTCCCGATTTTACAGCATCGCCAACTATCTTCGCCTTGCTGCCCTTGAACAGGTGAGTAAGCTCAACGGCATTCCCTGCGCTTGCCTTCCTTCCCCCAAGTTCCTTCTTTATCTCGAGCAGCTTAAGCTGCCTTCCAACCTCGTGCTCTATTACCTCGTCCATCATAGCCAGCTCCTGGAGCCCTTTTATCTCGACCCTCGAGCCTCCTGCTATGGATACGTTAACATCCTGCCTGATCGAGCCTATGCCCCTCTGCGCATGACCGGTAAGCCTGAGAAGCAGCCCTATCTTCATCGCGACCTCCTTCGCGTCCTGCGGACTCTCTATTACAGGAGCAGTGTCTATCTCTATCAGCGGTATGCCCAGCCTGTCGACGTTGTACACCGCCACGTTGTCCTTAGCGTCCTCTATCCCGGAGGACTCCTCCTCAAGGAATATAGAGGATATGAGTATGCCCCTGCCATTGGCGTCCAGGTTCCCGTTGTAACCCACAATCATGCTCCTTTGGAAAGCGCTGGGATCGCTCCCGTCGACCACTTCCTTCCTCATCGGCTCTATCTCATCAGGAATCCTGCAGTCCATCGATGCCGCGACCCTTAGCGCAATGCCTATCGCTTCAGGATTCGCTTCGTGAGGCGGCTCCTCGTCTATATCCACAAGGCAGGTGCTCTCCCTGAATACGTTGTATACGAACGTGCGCTCCCTGCTGCTCTCGAAGCTCGTTGACCTATCTACCATACCCAGCTCTCCCGCAACAGCCCTCTGGCTCCTCTCTATGCTGGTATACGGCATGTTGTCCGTGAGCTTCGCTGTGCACGAGCAGAAAAGCTTGTGCTCGGTGCTCAGCCTTTGGTGTATCTCCAGCCCGCACTTGAAGCCTATACTAGAATAATGCCCTTTTTCCTTCGTAAGAATCACTCGGTGAACCAGTCAGCGTCCCTTCTTGGGCTTATCTCGCCGGCGATGTCCTTGTTCAGCATCTCCGCAGCTTCTTTATTGCTGCGGTTTCCGAGCAGCCATCCCAGCTTCACATACGCTACCTCGCTCAGCATGTCCTCGCAGAACACCGCCCCTGCACCTTTGAGCGTCCTCAAGTTCCTGTAGACGTTCTCGTTGACGCTGCCGTTGATGCACTGCGAGGTTATCCCAACAACGATGTTTGAGTCAACAGCTTCCTTGATGCTGCCTATCCATGACATGTTCATGTTGCCGGTAGATGTGGGCACGTGACCCAGTCCGGTGCCCTCTATTATGAGCCCCCTGTATCCCTTGTCCATGTAATAGCCCAATACGCCGGGATCGGAATTCGGATGCGTCTTGACTATCGCGACCTTCTCCTCAAACTTCGTTTCTGCGCTGGCCTTCTTCTTGCTTTTTGCCTCGACATGCTTATAGCTGCCTATGTACCCTATGCTTCCAGCAGCATCTACCCTGCATATCGGCAGGCTGTTGATGGGCTTGAACGCATCCCTTGCAGACGTGTGCATCTTCCTTGCCTTCGTCCCCCTTATGAAAATGTTTTCCTTGTCCGAGCTGCTGCTGTGCATGCATATGCCTACCTCCGCAACGTCGCTCTTCGTCGCCACCTGCGCAGAGCATATGAGGTTGAAGAACGCGTCGCTAGAGCCCCTGTCGCTGCTTCTCTGCGCTCCTGTAAGCACCACCGGCGCGTTGATATCCTTGAGCATGAAGCTCAGCGCTGCTGACGTGTAGTGCATGGTGTCGGTCCCATGCGTTATCACCACTCCCTTCGCCCCGCCATTCAGCGCCTTCGCGGTCTCCTCTGCTATCTTCGCCCATTCACTGTGCGTCATGTCCTCGCTCGCTATGCTCATCAGCTCGCGTATGTCCACGCTAGCGATCTCCTCGAGCTCCGGCACCTCGTACAGCAGCTCCTCAGGCTTCGTGAGCATGTACACCCCTCCAGAGACATAATCGACCTTGCTGCCTATGGTCCCTCCAGTGTATATCATCGAAAGCTTCGGAAGCCCCTTCACCTTCAGCGCCTCTTTTTTTGGGAATGAGAAATGCTGCCCTCTTTCACCCATCTTCTTTATCGCAAATCCCTTTCCGTATCTTATGCCCATGTTGTATCCGTCCTTCCGTTTCACAACCACTATGCTGCTGTCGCCCACATCAGGCCTTGGCATCAGCACCCCCTCGATCGTCTCGCTGCCGAATGTCACGCTCACGTTGTCTCCAGCCTTTATTTTGTTGGCCGAAAGGAGCTTTTCTATCTCATCAGCATACATAATTAAGGATAATGCACTCTACCCTTAAAACCCTTTCTTCGGCTAGTCCTCAAGAATAGCAGCAGGCAACAGCCCAGCGCGCCGATTTCAGGAATACCTAAAAATTATGATATCTTTAAAAAGCGGAAGAAAAGCCTTAAATACCAACCGAGCAATCTCTAAAACGGGCAACTTTTTACCCAGTGAAAAACATGAACGTTAGGGAAACAAAAGCGATAAAGACGATAGAGGCAAAGGTCGATGCCCTAAAACCCGTGCTTAGGAATGATATCAATCACGCTTTGATGTCGGTCAGGAGGGCCGCGGTGATAGGCGCTGCGTCTGCCATTGCTCTTACCAGTGCAAGCGCTCTGGCTGCGAATGCGAAGAACCCGCCCAAGAACGGTGGCCTTACAGGCACGACAACCTCGGCGCAGAGCAACGGCCTTGTGGGCACGTCAAACAATCCTCCTCATAAGTCTGCAACAGTGGATCCAACGTACAGGAACCCTGCGAGAGGTGCAAACGGAAAGCTCAAGCTATCGGTATGGATAAAGGCCAAGACAGCAGACACGATAACATTCGATGCGAAGGCAAGCGTGCCCAAAGGCCTGTACTACCTGACTTTCGAAGGACATACGGTGCGAAGCGCAAGGATGCCTGTAGTAGTAAAGGCGGGCACCTCGCAGCTGAAGCAGCCTGAGAAACAGCCTGTCGCAGTCGTATACCTCAAGAGCGGAAAGTACGTCTCCGCTGCCTTCAAGGTCTCAGTGCAGCCTAGTGCAGTGGTGCTGACGGACCCTACATATTCGAACCCTGCTGTTTCAACGGACGGCACGCTCTATGCATGGGAGGACGCGAAGACGCAGACTCCGAGCGGCACTGTTGTGAAGCTCAACGCATCGACAACGCTGCCCCCTGGCGGAAACTACTCCATAACATATACGGTAAACGGCCAGAGCTCGACGATGCAGCAGGTGTACATGCCGCAGACCGTAACATTCGCGAATCCGACCTCGTCTAGCCAGCTCGACAAGGTTGTCGTGACATATAACCAGACAAACGGCGCTCCTATATCCGTAACGCTGCAGGTGCTTGTGCCCCCGACATGATAAGCACCAGCCAGGCGCGCATCGAGTGCAACGGAAAGCAGCCTCATCGGATAATCCTGCATGTTCAGCCGTCAGCCGGCATGCGCGCTGCGCCTAGTCGAAGTAAAAGAAGTCAGCGATATTTATAAAAATACCAACTCCGTAATGGTTTTGCTTAAATCCTTAGTGATTACATGATATGCGCCAGATGCAGCAGAGACATCTACAAGTTCTACACCTGCAACTACTGCAAGAGGAAGGTATGCAACGACTGCATAAAGAGCTCGAGGAGGATAAGCAGGGTGCAGAGGATATTCATCTGCAAGGACGACTGGAGCAAGATGGCGTCAAGGAAACTGTTCAAGAGGACGACCAAGGAAACCGTATAGCCAAGGCTATACCTTCGCTATCGCTATCCTGATAATGTTTTCCTCTATCTCAAACTCCGTTGCCTTCATGCCCTCCTTTATTCCAGGGCTGACCTTCACCGCGTTCAGTTTCTTCCTTACCTTTCCCTCATTCGACTTTAGCGCATTCGAGAGTTCGTCATGCGCCTCGTAGTAAAGCTCTATCCTGTCAGACTTCTTGAGCCCCATCCCCTTCCTTGCGATCTGCACCCTTCTCTCGAATTCCCTTACCAGGCCCTCGTTCTTCAGCTCCTCGCTTATCTTCTTGTCTGCGTATGCAATTCCATACTTGAACTGTATCGCGTTTTCGCCCTGCAGCTGCTCCACAGCATCGAAATGGTCCTTGGTGACCTTGAAGGTTCCCCTGCCTGTATTCAGCTCGTAGCTGCCGCTCTTGCTTATGCCGTCAAGCAGCTCCTTCGCGTTCGCATTCTTCAGCGCCTCCGCCACCGCCCCTGCGTTCTGCTTGAATTCTGGTCCTATCTTTGAGAACAGCGGTTTTATCTCGACGTGCGCCGCCGATGCCCTCTTCAGCTCCAGCTTCCTCACATTGGTATACTCCTCTATTATGTAGCTGAGCCTCTTCAGCGATTCGTGCACCGAATCGTTGTTGACTTCCACTGTCGCTTTCTCGATCGGCCACCTAAGCCTGAGCGACATCTTCTCCCTGCTGTTGAGTATCGCAGTTATAGCCTCGAGCGCGACGTCAAAGGAGTTCTCTACTTCGTCGCTTATCTGCTTCTTGCTGCATTTCGGCCAGCTGTTGAAGAAGACGCTGCCATCCCCCTTCCCATATCTTTCGAGATATATCCTCTCTGACGAGAACGGCGTGAATATCGAGATTAGCACTAGCGTGTTGTAGAAAAGGTAGTTCACCATGTCCACTGTCTGCTTTGCCTTCTTTCTGCTGCCGTAGGATATCCTCTTCTTCGCTGACTTGAGGTAGAACCTGCTGAGGTCGCCGATTATGAAGCTCCTTATAGGATTGGCTGCCTTGTATATGTCGTAGTCGTCAAGGTGCGTTGTCATGTCGCGTATCAGCCTGTTCATCCTCGAGACTATCCATGCATCTTCTGGGTCCAGTTTCTCGAGCGCCCTCGGTTTCTTCACCCTCTTAGGAATGTAGCCTATAGAATCCGAATATTCCTGGAGCAGGTTCGAGATGTTGTACATGAGCCTCACGACCTTCTCGGCTTCGTTTATCCTCTCCTTGCTGAATAGGAGGTCGAGCTGCGGCGTGTGGGACGTGCACCAGAGCCTGAAGGCGTCGGCGCTGGTCGTCTTCAGCAGCTCGTCCAAAGGCACGTAGTTGCCCAGCTTCTTGTGGAGCTCCCTCCCGTCCTCCCCGAGCATCATGCCGTGGGTTACGACATTCCTGTAGGGCCTCTTGCCATACACAATCACGCTTGTCTTTAGCTGGTAGGAGAACCAGGCGCGTATCTGCTCAACCGCCTCGAGTATGAAGTCCATCGGGAACAGCCTCTTGAATTCCTCGTCGTCCTTCAGGCTGGCCCTGAACGCCATGCTGGAGTCGAACCAGACGTCGAGCACGTCGCTTATCCTCTTCATCTCCTTCCCGCACCTGCCGCATTTCAGCATTATCCTGTCGATGTAGGGCCTGTGAAGGTTCTCGAGCGCGTCGACAGCTCCACTGTCCGCAGCATGCTCCTTTAGCTCAGCCAGAGAGCCTATGACAAGCCGTTCGCCGCATTCGCATTCCCAGATGGGCATGGGAACCCCCCAGTACCTCTGCCTGGACACGGTCCAGTCAGGTGCGCTGAGCAGCAGGTCCTCCATCCATTTCTGCGCTTCGGAGGGGTGCCACGATACCTTCCTGTTCTCGCTGACCAGCTTCTTCTTGACCTTCTGTATCCTTATCTTCCATTGCTCCGTGGCTATGAATATCAGCTTCGTATCGCACCTCCAGCAGTGCGGATAGCTGTGTCTTACGCTTCCATGATGTATCAACGAGCCGCTGCTCTTCAAGTCTTCAAGCACCCTCCTGTTCGCCTCTTCGGGGACCTCCAGGCCCGCATACGCGCCTGCGTCGCCCGTGTACTTTCCCGAGCCGTCAACGGGCGAGAATATCGGAAGGCCCAGCGCCTTTCCAAGGTCATAGTCGTCAAGGCCGTGGCCCGGCGCTATGTGCACGAGCCCGCTGCCCTCGTCTATCGAGACCATGTGCTCGGCAAAGACTATCCTGTGGTACTTCCTGAACCTCTTCTGCATCGGCACATGCTGCTCAAGCGGATTGATGTAATAAAGGCCCTCAAGCTTCTCGCCGCTGAACCCTTCCAGCACCTCGGCGCTGCTGCCAAGCGCCTTCGAGACTACGTCCAGCCTGCTCTTAGCGACTATGAATATCTTGTCCTTGAACCTGGCCTTAACGTACTGCGCATTTGGATTCGCAGCCACAGATACGTTCGCAGGAAGCGTCCACGGCGTCGTCGTCCATATCAGCAGGTAGGTATTGTCGTCAATGCCTGCCATCGTCTCGGATAGCTCCTTGTTGATCCTGAAAGCGACGAAGATCGATGGGTCGTCATCCTCTCGGTGCTCGACTTCCATGCTGCCCTGCGACAGGGCTGTCCCGCAGCTCTTGCAGTATGTGGTCGAGCTCAGGCTCTTGTAAAGCAGCTTCTTGCCGTATATGCTCTTCAGGAATCCCCACTCTATCTCCATGTACGGCTTCCTCGAAGGCACGTACGGGTTCGAGAAATCGAGCGAGATGCCGAACCTCTCGTAATCTGCGTTGAGTATGCCTATGTAAGATTCAACGTAATCGTTGCACGCCTTGACAAACCTCTCGACCCCTATCCTTGTCTCTATCTCCTTCTTGTTCGTCACCCCGAGCTGCGCCTCTGCCCTCTTCTCTATCGGCAGCCCGTGGACGTCGTAGCCTGCCCTGTCGTAAACGCTGTATCCCCTGAACCTTTTGTACCTCAGGAGCACGTCCTTCATGCTCTTGACCCACATCTGACCTGGATGCAGCGTTCCGCTTACGAAAGGAGGGCCGTCAAGGAAGTAGAAGGGCTTTCCGTTTCTGTTCCTCTCCCTTGTCCTTTCAAGTATCCTCTTGTCCTTCCAGTAGCTCAGCACGTATTCCTCGTTCTTCTGAAGGTCGAACATATACATACCAGGAAGGCAAATTACTATCTTTGGACACTATTAAATGTTTTTTGTTCTATAAGTAAGTGGTTGGATGAGAGCTGCTGACATAGCGACTGTCGTAAGGGTGATCCTAGCGGTGGTGATAGCGTACATGGTGCTGGCGAAGTTCAATGCGGTCGCAGTCGTCGCCCTGATAGCGATAGTGATATTCCTCGATGCGTTTGACGGCTTCCTTGCGATGTCTGAGGAGAGCAAGGGCAGGTTCAGCTTCTCCTCATACGCAAGGTCGATGCTCGGGAATAAAAGGCTTGCAGCCGAGGCCCGAAGGATAAAGGAGAGGATATCGAGGACCGCGAAGCACGGCGCGAGGATGGACGTCGCCGGCGACCGCGCTGTCGAATACATCTTCTGGATAACGTTCACGTATCTCGCCCTTGTGCCGCTGCTAGTCGCTATGCTGGTTGTCATAAGGCACTCATTCGTCGACGCAGTCATGGGCTCTAAGGGCACGTCGTCGAGGATGAAGACCAGGTTCGCAAGGGCCGTCTACTCCTCCAACATAGGAAGAGGCGGCATAAACATCGTGAAGTTCCTTGCGTTCTCATACCTCTCCCTCGTCTACATCATAGGGTACCCCATCGTTATCGGATACATGCTGACAGCGCTTCTTGTCATCTACATAATGGCCAGGGGCGCGGCGGAGCTGTACGAGAGCATGTGAATCGATGAAGAGGGTAAGGATAAGCGTAATAATACCTGCCATAAACGAGCAGAAATACATAAGGCACAGCCTCGAGAACCTTGAGAGGCAGACGTTCAAGGACTTCGAGGTGATAGTCGTCGACGGCGGAAGCACCGACGGCACGCAGGCCATAGCCAGAAGGTATGCAAGGGTCATAGTCGAGAAAAAAAGGGGCATAAGCCTTGCCAGGAACATAGGAGCAAAGGCGGCGAACGGCGAGATACTGCTTTTCATGGATGCGGACACAAAACCGTCAAGGAAACTGCTGCAGACATACGACCGCGTATTCAGGGACAGGAGGGTCGTCGCCGCGACGGGCCCCATACTGCCTCTCGAAAAGACGAGCAGGCGCGTAGGCGCGGGGTACAGATTCGTCTCGATAGTCTTCGTCAAGGCGAGCATAAAGGCGGGCAGGCCCTCCATAGTGGGATCGAACTTCGCAGTGCGGAAATCGGCGTTCGACAGGGCGCACGGGTTTGACGAAAGGCTGATGACCTATGAGGACTGGGACCTCTCTACCAGGCTGAAGAGGCTTGGCAGGATAGCATATTCAAACGACGCAGTCGTGCATACGAGCATAAGGAGGATAAACGCATGGGGGATATCCGGATACTTTGTCTACCATACGCTGAACATATTCAGGTACCATCTCTTCAGGCGGCCGCAGACCGACTACAAGCAGATAAGATGAATATCAGTCGCTTCGGCTGCGGTCATCTCCGCGGCCCGTTCGCCTTCCTTACCGCTGCATAGTAGGCTGTAATCGCCAGGATCAGTACTGCTGTTATCGCAAGGCTCAGCGCTGTCAGGAACCTCAGCGTGAAAAGAGTCGTCATCACTCCAAGCAGCGGCACAAGCATGAAGTACCTTGATTTGAAAAGCAGCTTCCCGGGCTTGCCCCTGTTGTCTATGTACAGCTTCAGGGCCGCGACATTTGCTATCGTGTAGGAGACCAGCGCTGTGGCGTTGCTCAGCGACACTATCTCCTTGAAGGATATCGCAAAGACCGCCACTGCCATGACGATGCACGAAAAGGCCAACGCTGTCGATGGGGCCCCGAACCTGTTGAGCCTTGACAAGCTTCCAGGAAGGTTCTTGTCCCTTGCCATCGCGAAGACGACCCTCGACAGCCCGAGGATCATAGAGAGGGCAACGTTGACAGTGGCAAGCAGCGCTCCAGCCGCAATCACGTAGCTGAAGTAGGGATTGTGAGTCGCGTAAGCGACAGCGGCCTCGAGCGGCGCCTTGGAATCAGCCACAGAGCCGTAGGGCACCATGCCTATGAACACGAGCATAACCAGCAGGTATATGACGCACGATATGACTATCGAATCGAGTATCGCCTTCGGTATCACCTCCCTGGCGTTCTTCACCTCTTCCCCAAGGTTCGTTATCCTGGCGAAACCCGTGTATGCGAAGAAGATGAATGCCGAGGCTACGAATATGCCGTTCAGGCCCTTCGGGTCGAATGGCACGTAGTTGGATGGCTTTATGAAGAAAAGGCCGACGACTATGAAGAATGCGAGGACAAGGATCTTGACCACGGTAAGGATGGCCGAAGCCCTCGCGGAGCTTTTCACCCCGAAATAGTTTATCGCGCCCAGGAACGCGATGAGCGCAACGGCAACTATGCCCGAGCCCGAATGCAGGTTGAAGATGCTGAGGAAGTAGCCGCCGAAGCTTATGGAAACTGCCGATGTCACTATGATGGCCCCTATTATGCTGAGGAACCCGGCTATGAAGCCGATGTAGTTCCCGAGGATCTCGCGGGAATACTCGTACGTGCCCCCCTCCTCGGCATATACATGCGCCAATTCTGCGTAGCATATGCCTGTGAATACCGCTATCGCAGCGCCTATCATTATCGATACTATGGCAGCCGGGCCTGCGGAACCTGCGGCTATGCCGCTGATGACGAATATGCCCGCCCCTATTATCGCCCCGATGTTGATCGCAAGCGCGTCAAGCAGGGTAAGCTCTCTCTTAAGCCTCTGCATGGATCCCAATAGGCATATCTGAATTAAAACCAATATATGCGTTTATGCAGCGGCTGCCTGCTCATAGGTAAGTATAAAATACTTTTTATGCAATAGTTCTTGTAACAATCTATCGTGCTTATCATACAGGTTGAAAAATGAAGTATACGAAATTCGAGAAGGCGACGATCATAGGCGCAAGGGCGCTGCAGCTTGCGTACGGCGCGCCTCCCCTCATAGAAGTCCCGAAGGAGATATACGACCCCCTAGAGCTCGCAGAGAAGGAGTTCGAGGAGGACGTCATACCGATAGCTGTCGTAAGGAACCAGAAGAAGTGAGAAGAAGTGATTAGATGCAGGATTCTTATGATGTAGTCGTGGCAGGAGCAGGGCTTGCAGGATCCCTTGCCGCTGCCGGCGCAGCCAGGGGAGGCGCAAAGGTCGTCATGCTTGACAGGAACGACTATTCAAAGGTGGGTAAGAAGACGAACTGGGGCTGGGTCTGCGGAGACGCGGTCGCAAAGACGCATGTAGATTTCATAGCAAGCGAGATAGGACTCAAGCTCAACGAACCGCATCTTGACCTGAAGGTGGACGGAGTCCTTGTCCTGAGCCCCGATCTGAGCAAGAAGTTCCAGTTCGAGGGCGAGGGATACAGCCTTGACAGGCCTAAGATAGCAAAGCTGCTAGTCGATTACGCTGTCAAGCAGGGAGCGGAGTACAGGCCCCACATAGAGGTGGAGGGACCGATGATAGAGAACAATACCGTCGTCGGCGTGTTCGGGAGGGACGAGAAGGGGGAGCAGTTCAAGATCAGGGCCAAGATAGTCATAGACGGATTGGGAGTGGCGAGCACCATAAGGAGAAAACTGCCCAAGAACGATTACATAGAGAACATGGTCAGCACGGACGACATAGAGTCAACGGGAAGATACATACTCAAGTTCAAGCCCGAAGGCGAGGACCTGAGATATTACGACCCTAAGAATGCGCTAATACATCTCAACCAGGTCCTCGCCCCGGGAGGATACGGCTGGGTGTTTCCGAAAACAGGCAACAGGGTAAACATAGGAGTGGGAGTAGAGAAGAAATCGATAGAGGTAAGGAACGCAAAGCTCAACAAGAAGGATACGCTGCATACGCTGATCGATGAATACGTAAAGTGGAACCCGATGATGAAGGGCACGGAAATAGACGGCACCGACGAGAACGGAAAGGGATACTGGTCGGTTACGGTAAGAAGGCAGTTCGACAGCCTTGTATACCCCGGTTACATGGGGGCGGGGGACAGCATGGCGATGCCCAATCCGATAAGCGCGGGAGGGATAGGGCCCGCGATGACGGCGGGAGTCATAGCGGGAAAGGTTGCTGCAGAGGCGATAAGCGCCAACGACACCAGCACAGGATTCCTGTGGAAGTACAACGTAAGGTTCAACGAGGTCTACGGGAGCAAGACGGCCGCGCTTGAGGCGTTCAGGATATACCTGCAGTCGCTCAACAACGACCTCATAAACTACAGCATGCACCACTTCCTTTCCGAGGAGGAGGCTGTCGCAATAAGCTACGGCAACGTTCCCGAAATCTCCCTCGCGTCGAAGTTCCAGAAGCTCCTCAGCGGCGTCGCCAACATCAACGCGTTCAAGAACCTGCTTTACACCAGGAGTAAGATGATAAAGCTCAACGAGCTGTACACCAAATACCCAAGGACAGAGAAGGAATTCATGGCATGGAAGGGCGTCGTTAACGCCGAGCTCCGAGAAGTCAAGGAAAGGTTCCAGCCCAACCCCGTCTAAGCCTTGTGCTTAGCCGCGATCATGCTTATTTCAATCCTTGCTCCAGCAGGCAATTCCTTTACGCACACCATCTCCCTCGCGGGAAAAGGCTCGGAGAAGTAGTTGCGGTAAACATCATTCACCTTTTCATACAACGACATGTCGGTGACATAAATCGTCACCTTTACAACGTCGTTAAAGCCGAGCCTTGCGGCGTGGAGTATGCCTTTTGCGTTTTCCATCACCTGGTGCGTCTGCTGCTCTATCGTTCCCTCAAGCAGCTTGCCCTCCCTCATGTGGATCTGCCCCGATACGAACAAGAAGTCCTTGCTCAATATTCCCTGGGACAGGGGAAACAGGGACCTGTCCCCTACTCTAGTCTTCATGGATGCACCATACAGTATCTGTCATATAAGTTTATTATTAGCTACAGCCTAAGCCCATCGAGGGTGCGGAGCTCGGCCTTCTCAGTTGTGAAAACCCCGTTCCTCAGCAACGGCATGTGCATCCTCGATTCGCTGCTGAGCCCGCTTCCGGTTATCATGCTGTTGAATGCGGGCACGATTACGAGCCTGGCAGCCCTGTTGCATGCACCGTACATCCTCCTCGCGTTTCTTCCCGTTCCTGCAACGAACCACACCTTCTCAAGCTCCCCGTTGACATATGCCGCCATGTGCCCGTGCCCCACTATGATGTATTTCTTCTGCATCGCGTCGTCCGAAGGCATGGAATTCCCGTGCATAAGCGCAGCGTCCTTTGCAAGTATCTCCCTCTCGATGCTTATGCCGAAGCCCAGCCTTGCCAGTATCCTGTCGAGATATGCGTCGTGGTTCCCCTTTGCTATCCTTATCCCCACGCCCCTCAATGCGTCGAAGAACTCCCTGAGCGCATTCTCCTCCTCCCTTGTGACATTCCCGATGCTCTCCTTGACGTCTCCCAGTATTATTATGTCCTTAGCGCCGCTCTTCTTGTATATGCCCAGCAGCTCATCGGCCATCTTCCTACTGGCTTTTGGGAAGTAGACGCCAGAGCCGCTGAACTTGAACTCCAGGCCTATGTGAAGGTCCGAAACCACAAGGCTCTTGCCCACAAGCAGCGCAGGCTTGCCTTTGATGAAAGAGATTTTTGCCATAATAGAAGTATAAAAATAGCCTTAATAATCCCTTTTGAGAATAGTCTTCTAGGTTCCCATGTCTGCAGGATCGTTCGCTATAGGAAGGATATTCGGCATACAGATAGAGCTCCACTGGACATTCATCCTTTTCCTGCTTCTGCCGCTCCTGCTGCAGGCATACGGCCTGTTCCTGATACTGCTGCTTCTTTTCATCTGCGTGCTGGTGCACGAGCTCACGCATTCGGTAACCGCCATAAAGAACGGCATAAGCGTAAGCAAGATAATACTGCTGCCCATAGGCGGCGCATCGATAATAGACACTACAAAGATAATCAACCCGAAGGTCGAATTCAACATAGCTGTTGTCGGGCCCCTCATGAGCCTCTTCCTCGGCGGCATATTCGGCGTGCTTGTCGTCTTCATGCCCCCGGGCTTCCTGACGCAGGTCATACAGCAGCTTTTCGTGATAAACATGGCGCTGGGCGCGCTGAACCTCCTCCCGGCATTCCCCATGGATGGGGGCAGAGTGTTCAGGAGCTACCTGGAAAGGAAGCACAGCCTTTACGACGCCACCATGCTCGCGATCAGGGTGAGCAAGTACACTATGGCGCTGATAATAATAGGAACCCTGGTCTTCCTGTATACGGTAGGCATAGGGTATCCTTCGTACTACAAGGAGCTCGTATTCTTCTGGAACCTGATAATAGTCTTCTTCCTGTACAGCGGCATGGAGGCCGAGCGCGAGAGCATGATAGTCAGGAAGAACACGGCCCACCTGTCACTGAAGGACGCCATGAGCAGGCATTTCGTCTACGTCAAGCCTGAGACCAGGGCCGAGAGGCTCTATCCGATAATAAGGAAGAGGAAGGAGTACACGATAATAACGAGGAAGGAGGGCGAATACGCTGTAGTGAATACTTCCGGATCCGGGAGCACTGTCGCGGACATGGCGATGGCCATCCCCAACATACAGATCAAGGCCAAGCTCATAGACGCGCTCTATTCCATGGAGAGCAGCGACATGAAGATAGCGGCTGTGGTAAGCGGCAGCAGGCTGATGGGAATAGTCACGATACAGCACATACAGGCGTTCATCTCGTTGCACATGATAAACAGGAATCCCGGCCATGTCGATTCAAAAAGCTGACAAAGCTTTTTATTCTTTAATAGTTCTAAAGCTTATGCGACCGGTGCATAAATGCTGTATCTTAAGTCACTGACCATCGATAGGTTCAAATCGTTCAACAGAGCAGAGCTGTCGTTCAGCAAGGGCTTCACGTGCATCGTGGGGCCCAACGGCTCAGGAAAGAGCGCGATACTCGATTCGCTGCTCCTGGGCCTGGGAGAGACGTCGCTGCAGAGGCTGAGGGTGAGCAGCCTCGAGGGCCTGATAACCAACAACCTCAAGAACAAGGGCAGCATGTCGAAGGCCCACATAAGGATGGAGTTCTCGGGGGACCAGGAGATAAGCGTATTGAGGATGATAAGGGCCGACGGCAAGTCGGCATACAAGGTCAACGGCAAGCACATGTCAAGGAGAGAGGTCATGGACATGCTCTCACGGTACGGCGTGAGAGCGGACGACACAACAACCATAGCGCAGGGGGAGATAAACGACCTCATAGAGCTGAATCCCAAGGAAAGAAGGGAGCTCATAGACATAGCCGCTGGCATAAAGGAGTTCGAGGTCAAGAAGCAGGAGGCGTTGAGGGAGCTTGAGAAGGTCGACAACAAGATAAGCGAGTCCAACGTAGCGCTGAGCGAGCGGATGATAGTCCTGAGGGAGCTGGAGAAGGAAAAGGAGGCTGCAGAGGCATTCACAAAGCTGACCGCAAGGCTCAGGAGCGTAAAGTACACGATACTCATGAACAGGAAGGAGGAGCTTCAGCAGCTGTACGATTCATGCACCAAGGAGATGGCGCTCCTCGACTCGAAGGCAAGCGAGGCGGGCCGCAAGGCCGAAGAGCTTGCAAAAAGGATTGAGCAGTTCAGCAGCGAGCGCCAGCTTCTTACAAAGGAGCTGAACGAAAGCCAGAGCTCGATGAGCGAGATAGGGCAGAGGCTCGACATGCTCAACAAGGACTCCGCCAAGGCCGAGGCCGAGCTGGCAAGCGCAAGGAGCGCGCTGGCCGATAACGAGAAAGCCCTCGAAACGATCAAGAAGGAGGGCAAGGCCGCGTCAGAGAGGATGGCGGTGAACAAGTCGGCCCTCGGTTCATTGAAGGCTGAACTGTCGAAGGTAGAGAAGGAGATAGAGCTCATGGACATCGAGATGGAGAGCGGCGAGCTAGAGAAGAAGATGGAGAAGCTCAACGCTGCTGTAACCGAAACCGAGGCTAAGATGCTGGACTCGCAGTCGTACGTATCAAAGCTCCACGCAGACCTTTCATCGCTCGAGAAGCAGAAGAGCGAGCTCGAAGCAAGGCTCGCTGCCGCAAGGAAGCAGATCAAGGAGAACGAGGCGTCCGCCTCGGCTGCAAAGGGGAAGGCCGAGGATTCGAGGGGCAAGCAGGAGAGGTCGGAGAAGGAGGGCATCGACATCGAGAGGTCGATAATAGTGAACAACAGGGAGATGGAAACCATAGACTCAAAGCACATAGAGCTCATAGCGCAGAGGGCTGCCGTGCAGTCAAGGGAGGGCAACATCTCAGCGAAGCTCTCCGAGCAGTTCTCGGAAAAGGACGGGTTCTACGGGAGGGCGTCGCAGCTGTGCAGCTACAAGGCAGAGCACGCGACAGCGGTGGAGACATGCGCCGGAAGCAGGCTGGAGTACTTTGTCGTCGATTCCATATCCACAGCCAATGCGATAATAACCCATCTGAAGAAGAACGGCTTAGGAAGAGCCACGTTCATACCGATAAAGGAGCTGAACGTGGAGAGGCAGCAGCGCGCCCTCGAGGGGCTGGAGCCTTTGCTTGGAGTCGTCAAATACGACCAGAGATTCTCAAGAGTGTTCGAGTACGTCTTCAGCAACACGTACATAATAGACAATATAGAGAACGCGAAGAAGTTCGGAATAGGCAAGCACAGGTACGTGACGCTTGAAGGCGAGCTGGTGGAGCAGTCTGGAACCGTATCTGGAGGCTCGCAGAAAAGGAGGGTGTCGCTCGCATCGATAGAGAACGGCATAAAGGCATATGAGGCTGATAAGGCAAGGCTGAGGGCCGAGAACGAATCCATGAACAAAAGGCTTTCTGAGAAGAGGAGGGAGCAGGCCGCGCTTGCGATGGACCGCAACACTGCAGAGAACGAGATCGCCTCGCTTGCAAAGGAACGCAAGGGCCTCGAGTCTGCCGAATCGGAGCTATCCAGCTTCATCGAAGATGTATCAAAGGCGATAGAGGGCACCAGGAAGGAGATGGAAGCGAAGGACAGGGAGAAGATGGAGCTTGCCGACACGCTTGCGAAATCCAGGGATGAACTCAGCGGGATGATAAGCAGGAGCATGAGCGCGGGCAAGAAGAGGAAGAAGGCCGGAAACGCGGAAGCCGAGAGATACGCGACGCTGAACAAGGCTGCAGACGAGATGAAGATAAAGGCTGCGCAGCTGGGCACCGAGAACAGCATGCTCGAGGACAGGGCCAAGGCGCTTGATGTCGAGTCCTCCTCAAAGACCGCGCTGGTCAAGCAGCTGAAGGAGCAGATCAAGGAGAACGAGATAAAGGCCGGAGTGCTTGCAAAGTCGAGGGCCGAGATAGAGAACAGGGTGAAGCACAGCAACACCGCGAGCAAGAAAGCATACGAGAGGCTCAGCGCTCTTGATTCGGAGAGCGGCAAGCTCGGCGCCGAGCTTGCGAGGCTGAACGCAGAGATAGACAACCTGAACAGGCAGCTTGGCGACGTCAGGCTCAAAAGGAGCGCCAGCGAAACCAGGCTCAATGACATCGCTGTGGAACTGCCTTCCTACGCAGGAACCATAGAGAGGATAAAGGGAAGCATCGACCAGATGCAGGCAGAGGAGGCCGTAGTAAGCGCGAAGCTGGGCGAGCTGGGCAACGTAAACCTCAAGGCGCCAGAAGCGTACGTAGAAAAGAGCAGGAATGTGGAGGAGGCGCAGGCCAAGGTCAACACCCTGCAGGTCGAGAAGCAGGCGGTGCTCCGCATGATGGAGGACATAGACTCTAAGAAGTTGCAGACGTTCATGCACACGCTCAACGAGGTCAACAGGAACTTCACGAAGCTGTACAGCTACATCTTCCCCGAGACAGCGACGATAAAGCTGGACAACGAGCAGGATCCGCTGAACAGCGGGCTCGACATATCTCTCAAGAGCGGCAGCAAGGAGAGAAGGCTCGGCTCTCTTTCTGGTGGCGAGAGCTCCATAGTCTCGCTCGTGCTCATGTTCGCTATACACACCTCGAAGCCGTCCGCGCTCTACATCTTCGACGAGATAGACTCGGCCCTCGACAAGGAGAACTCGAAGAAGCTCTCGCTGCTCATAAAGCAGATGTCGAAGGACGCTCAGTTCGTCGTTGTCAGCCATAACGATTCATTGATAGTCAATGCCGATGCCGCGATAGGAGTCGTCAAGACCAACGGCATCTCGAGCGCTGTTGGCATAGACATCGCGTCCATATCCAGCAAGCAGAAATGATGATTGCTTGGGAACAAAAACGGAAAAGAGAACAAAGAAGCAGCAAAGCATGTGGCCGCTCTATGTAATCCTTGCGATCCTGATAGCGGCATACGCACTGTACAACAACGTAATAATAGGCATCGCGGCCTTCCTGATGGTCATAGCGACTCTTGTCATGGAGTTCTCGGCAAGCGTCAGGCAGGAGGGCACCAAGAAGTCGATAATAGACACCGTCCTTGCCATCGCTGCCGTCCTCGGCTTCTGGGTGGTGCTCATAATAGTCCTGCAGACGAGCTCCCCGATAAACGTCGTTGCGAGCTGCAGCATGCTCCCGTCGATGCACAGGGGCGACCTTGTCATACTCCATGGGATAGGCAGCATGACCAGGTTCCTCGACTCCAAAGGCATACCGACCGTCAACGTCAGCGAATCCCAATTCAGCTCCATGAACTCGAGCATGAGCAATGAGTTCATAGCGTTCTTCGCGTACTCGCAATCAAACAGGTCCGATGCCAGCCAGTACGTCAACAGCTCCTCGTCCGGCTACGGCATAGGGCTGTACAACACCCAGTGCCTCAGTGCAAACAGCTACCTCGGCAAGCCCAACGACAATTACAGGTGCTATGTCCCAAGCCAGCAGGGCAATCTCGTCCAGTACAATTACACTGTAGGCAGGATCAGCATAGGAAAGCAGCTTGCCAACGTGATAGAGACGTCTGCGATAAGCATAAACGGAAGGCCGATAAGCCAGAGCTACAGCAACCCGATAATAGTGTACAGGACAACCGGCCACGACTCGTTCCAGGGTGACATAATACACAGGACGTATGCGGCCATGAATGTCAACGGCTCCTACTACCTGCTAACCAAAGGCGACAACAACCCCGCCCTCGACATGCAGTTCGCTAACTATCCGATAGCGCAGGGCGACGTCGTAGGCTATGTAATTGCGGACATTCCGTACCTGGGATACCTGAAGCTGATACTTAGCGGACAGCTCGGCGCGGTGCCGGGATGCGACCAGCAGATACTCAGGTAGCCAAGGCGTCGCAGTCGTAGCCCCATGATACCTTTAAAAGCCTGAGCGCCCCATTTTTGTACGTGTATGTGGTCGAATGGCTAAACAACAAACAAACTGGGCAGGCTTCGGCCTGAAGCTGTTGGGAACCTTGGCTTTCCTGTATCTCTTGTACACAACGTGGCATGCGTTGTTTGCAAGCAACTGGTGGGCAACGACAAACCCTTCTGTGGCTGAGGTCCTGCTGTCAGGACTTTGGGGTCTGGCGGGAGTGCTGTCTGTGTCGCTCTTGCTGATGACTCTGGCAAGCGCGAAGGCGCCAATGGGCAAGGAGATGGTGGACTGGGCAAGGAGGGGAGGCACAATCTCCGCATTCTGCCTGTTTGCCCTCGCTGCAGTAAGCCACAACTCCGGATGGGGTTGGGTGGCGTTGCTGGGCTATGTCCTGCTGCTGGTCGGCGCCGCGATGGACTCGATGTAAGAAAACGCTACAGAGCGAACCTTGATTTGTTTTTTCTTTTCCTTTCTTTTTCCATCCCCATAGCATTGACGATGCGCCAGGACAGCCCTCTCCAATCCAGTCGTCGTAGTGTCCGTGATACCTTTAAAAGAATATCCCCTGTATTCTTTATGAAAGGTATGTGGTGTAATGGCAAAGGGAACAAACATGTCCGCGTTCGGACTGAAGCTCGTAGGTAGCTTGATATACCTATACGTGTTGTGGAGCCTCTGGAGCGCCTACTACGGAGCCCCAAGCGACTGGCAGGCAATACTGCTGGGAATAGGAGCGGTACTCTCCGTATCGTTCTTCTTGGTGACCTTGGCAAGCCTCCAGATGAACAGCAAGGACATGGCCGGCTGGTCCATGAAGACCGAAGTCTACGGAGGAATATCCCTGTTCGCATTGGCCGCTGTCGCTGGCAATGCGGGATTGGGATGGGCTGTCCTTCTAGGCTTTGTGCTCTCCAGCATCGGCTCGGGAATGGAGAAATAAAGAGGCATTGAGTTTTGTTGGAGGCCCTTCGCCTCCTCTTTTTTCTTATTTCCTCTCGCTTATTACGGAGCAGTTAACCGAATGCACGCACTTTGACCTTTTCAGCGCGTTGAACAGCTCCCGAGTCCTGTCTGCGCTCGTGTCAAGGTTGATAACATCTATGCCTGTGCCTGCATGGTGGTGGTGCATCTCGGTCTCCACGACATCCTTGAACCTGTGGAGTATGTCTGATACATGGTTCTTCTCAGCCTCCTTGTACGTGATCACGAAGACGCTCTCCACATCCCCTCTCAGCGCCTCTATACCCTCGTAATCCTTGACAAGGCTCTGCATTGCGCTCCTCAGCATCTTGGACCTGCTCTTGAAGCCCAGCCTCTTCTGCACCCCTTCCAGCTGCCTCAGCGCCTCCTTGTCTATCGAAATGCTCAATATCTCCATGCTCCCACAATCAGTGATTAATAACTATTATGGGAATATTTATTAATATTAACTAACATATAACCCATCAAGACACGTCGGTTCCTGCACAACCCGGACGGGCCTTCCGCAGCATTCCAAGCTGATCAGATGAACCTGACCGTAATCTTCCTTGCCCTGATGACGTTTTGCTCTACAGCAATAGGCGGCACCGTAGCCATAAGGCTCAGGAAGTATCTCCCGTACTTCTTCGCATTCGCGGCAGGCAGCCTTATCGCTGTGGCGTTCTTTGACATATTCCCTGAGGCCCTTGCCATAGCTGCGGATATAGGCATGCCGATAAGAAGCCTGATGATAGCCCTGGTCGCGTCGTATCTATTCTACAACTTCCTTGAGCGATTCTTCCTGATACACCACTACCATGCGGGCCAGAGCGACGAGAAGGGCCACGTAATGGGTCCGATAGGCGCAGGGAGCCTCGTGGTGCACAGCTTCCTCGACGGAGTGGCGATAGGGGTCGCCTACCAAGTAAACCCTGCCATAGGCATCATAGTAGCCCTCGCAGTCATCCTCCACGACTTCAATGACGGCATCAATACTGTTACAGTAATGTTCAGGAACAAGCACAACGTAAAGATGGCCGCGCTCTTTCTGTTCTTCGACGCCTTTGCGCCCATCCTGGGCGTCCTGTCCACCTACGCCATATTGATACCGGAATCGTACCTAGCAATCATACTTGCAATATTCACCGGCGAATTCATCTACCTTGGGGCGTCGAGCATAATGAGGGAGACATTCCAGCACACGTGGTGGAAGATGATGCTGCCTACGACAGCCGCAGCGCTGCTTATATTCATGCTGACATCAATAATCTAGCGCATGGAAGCGCCTATCGATCAAATGGGATATCAACATGAGAGAACTTGCCGACATAACCCCTGTAAAGTGGGACAACGGGAAAATAGCCTGGATAAACCAGACCAGGCTACCGTGGGAGGAAGAATGGAAAGTGAGCGAATCTATCGAGGAGCTCGCGAGTGCGATAGAATCCCTGGAGATAAGGGGCGCCCCGGCCATAGGCGTGGCTGCAGCATACGGTATCGCGCTGTCCGCAGCAAACCAATCGGAAGCTGGCAGCATGAAGGACAATGTGCTTGCATGCTACGGACGATTGAGGAAAACAAGGCCCACGGCCGTAAACCTTTTCTGGGCACTGGACAGGATGCTTTCGAAATTCAGGTCCCTTGAGGCTTCTGATGCTCCTGCTGTCGAAATAAGAGAGAAGCTGCTCAAGGAGGCCATGGCAATACACAGTGAGGACATAGGAGCCAACAAACAGATGGGAAGATACGGGAACGGGCTGATAAAGGACGGAGACACGATACTCACCCACTGCAATGCCGGTGCCCTTGCTACAGGCGGATGGGGGACATCCTACGGCATTATACGCACCGCATGGCAGTCAGGAAAGGACATAAGGGTCATCGCAACGCACACCGCGCCGCTGTACCAGGGGGCCAGGCTGACGATGTGGGAGCTGAAGAGAGACGGCATCCCGGCAAAGCTCATCACGGACAACATGGCGGCATATGCTATGAAGGACGAGAACGTCAGCATGGTATTGCTAGGCGCGGACAGGATCCTGCTGAACGGGACTGTTGCGAACAAGATAGGCACCTACGGCCTTGCAATACTCGCAAAGCACCACAAGATACCCTTCTACGTTGCCGCTCCAACCTCAACAATAGACCCTAAAGGCAGGAAAATACCGATAGAGCAGAGAAAACCAGACGAGGTAAGGAACATACTGGGGAAACTGCAGATAACTGTAAGGGATGCCGATGTTCTCAATCCAGCCTTCGACATCACTCCGAGCAGGCTCGTAAGCGCGATAATAACTGAGAAGGGGATAGCGACAAAGCCGTACATGGAAAGCCTTGCAGCCATGAAATGAAAATGATCAGATGTCTACGAATACCTCCTCTCCTTTAACATATATCCTGTATGTATTCACTCCGCTCGTTGACGGGCCCCTTGCAAGCCTGCCGCTCCTTATGTCAAACTGCGAACCGTGCCAAGGGCACTCGACGATATAGTTCTCAACGGCGCCCTCGTGCAGGGGTCCGTGCGCATGCGGGCACAGCTCGTCTATCGCGAACAGTTTGCCGCCGATCTTGAACACCGCAATGGCCTTTCCGTCCACCGAAACCATCCTCCCTGCGCCTTCGCCGAAATCCGATACCTTTCCAACCATCTTCTCCATTGCATCCCCAATTATTCATCGTAACCCGTCTATGTCAGCACCTTCCATCTTCAACAGCTCCATCTTCCTCCTTCTGCCTCCGTCACCAGAATAGTTTCCCAGTCCGTCGGACCTGACGACCCTGTGGCACGGTATCGTTACCGGAAACGGATTGAGCCTCAGCGCCGTGCCTACGGCCCTGTACGCTCTTGGCCTTCCCACCATAGCTGCTATCTGCTTGTAGGTCCTTGTCTCTCCCTTCGGTATTTGCGTAGTGGCATCAAGCACCCTGATCTGGAATGCCGTAAGCCCATGCGCTTCCAATCCGCGCATAATCCTCTTGTCCATAACACCACCGCAGATTACTGATTACGCACCAAAAACAAATAAAATATATGCGCACCAACCCTGCAATGGCGTATATGCCGCAACAAAGCATGCCAAAAGCCCGTTTCCTGTTTCTCGTCGGAGCAGAAACCGAAGGAAAACAAATCTTCTTAAATATATCCCATAGGTTATATATACTGCCAATCCAAAATGAAACGCAAAGAGGCCAGTCTTTCTTACAGCTTTTGGGCAGGAATCCTAGGGGAGAAGCTCTTAAAGCTAGCAAAACGTGGAGCCATGAGAGTGCACTACAATATAACATTCTGGATAGCAGCAGCGGCCCTAATTCTTAATCTCGCCATCGCGACGCCGCCTCCATCAACAACGGTTGCTACGACAACCATTCCTCCAACCACAACAGCGCCTACCACTTCATCAACAGTCAGCACAACCTCGACTACCATCTCAACTTCCATCTCTTCAACTACATCCACAACCCCGTCCACCTCGACTTCTACAACCTCGACCACCATACCCACAACAACGATACCAACCACCACCTCTACCACCTCAACCACCACCTCAACCTCAACCACCGCACTCACAACGTCCATCCAAACGACAACTTCTACAACATCCACCACCACTTCAACCACCATGCCGTCAACAACGTCACCTGTTACCACCTCAACCACCACCTTGGCATCTACCTCAACTTCAGCCTCGACATCAATCACAACCTCCACCACAACTTCGACTACTGCATCTTCAACGTCTGCCCCCTCCTCAACCTCTACAACCAATTCCACCTCATCGTCAACGCTAAACACCACAACCACGGTTCCGACTGGCGGCGGGGCCGGAGGAGGCAGTGGCGGAGCAGTCCAAGGCAGCGGCGGAAGCAGCGTAGGGGGCGGCGGGGGCTTTAAGCCCACTGTCACTTCAACAAATAGCGGCGCATGCTATGAGATAACAAACTTCTCGCAGCTCAATTCCGAGACAATAACCCTTAAAGGGAGCTCGTTTAACATAGTGGAGAACTTCATCACGCCCACGACCGCAGGCATAAGCGTGAACGGCTACGCCTACACCCTGGCTCCGAACCAGCAGCAGAACATCGGTTCATCGACGAACGGAACCGTCAGCTTCACG
Source organism: Microcaldota archaeon (assembly GCA_028867135.1). Classification (GTDB taxonomy): domain Archaea; phylum Micrarchaeota; class Micrarchaeia; order Micrarchaeales; family CABMGC01; genus JAGWGW01. The sequence goes on from JAGWGW010000005.1 coordinate 28,441, forward strand.
GTGTCAATAAAGGATCTTTCATACATACCGATAGTGCAGACAATAACCGCAGATGTCTGCGCGGCGCAAACAGTCGGCACCAAAGCTGTCCAGGCAAGCACTGGCACGCCAAGCCTCTCAATAGGCAGCGGCACCATCACTGCCACAAGTTCCAACCCTAATGATACGGTAGAACTGCTGGTCAACGGCACCATCGTTGCAACAGGCAGGGGCAACGCATCCATATCAGAGAATTCGCTGACATCAGGGCCCCACTCGCTGCAGGGCAGAGACGTAACCTCTGGCGAGACGACTCCAATACAGACCTATATTAAAAGCGGAACCTCTCCAACTCTTTCGTTCCCGGGAATGTGCAGCAACTACACCTACGCATCCAACAAATCGTGCACGACCACTGTGCGCATATCCACATACAACAACCAGCTTACGGGAAGGCTGTACCTTAACGGCAACCTCCTAGGCACTACGACAAGCACCATGAGCGACACGCGGTCCAAGCCAGGTACGTATGCCTACGTATTCAATACCACTGGAAACGGCAACTACTCAAGCAACAGCATCACGTACAGGTACACGATAAAGAATGGCACCCTCAGCCCTGCCTCGCCGGCGCTTCCGCTTCCTGTGATAATGGGCACCATAGGCGCCCTCCTCTCAGTGGTCGTGGGCGTTGTTTTCGCCTTCCTGCGAAGGAGGGAGGTTGCCGAGGAGCAGCTCTCCTCAGCATCGGAACCCACTGGACCATCAGAGCCACCGGGCGCTCCGGGATCAGCGGGACCTGCGGAGCCGTCAGCGCAACCGGAGCCACCTGGACCTTCCGTAGCTTCAGGGCCTGCAGAACCCCCTCAGGATTCCGCACAAGCGATGTAAGCCTTTTCTAAAACCAAAGTTACACACCGCTGTTAATTAGGGCAGGGCGCACATCTTACTGGTAATGGGCGATGCTGTGAAAGGCAGAATGCTAAAGCTGGCCATCATGCTTGCTGTGATAGCATTGTCTATGTCTATCGTCCTGCTGCATAAGGGGAATTCAGGAAACCCAATGCCAAGCACCGTCACAATAAACACAAACGCATCAACTTCTATGGAAGGCTTTGTCTCCTCAGTGCCTTCACGTGTGCGGCTGAGTTCCAACGATTTCAGGATGTTTCCCACGTGCTTCCCATCCGTCGCATCGCCTGTATATGCTAATGGCAGCTACCTGCTGCTGTATCCGGCCAGCATACCTGTATCTTCAGGGGACATGCTCTGCAGGTACAGCTTCATGGATGTCGACCAGAAATCCGCTCAGAAGCAGAAGGGATTCTCATTCACCGGCACCTTCGTGATCAACGGCTCGGCGCCTAACACGTTCGACGAGGAGGTTGTGACAGCTGTGGATGACAACGTGAACTGGACGGGCCAGGAATACGGGTTCAGGGCAAGCCTGTCAGACGGCATCGTATATGGATACGTGCAGGACGGGACAAAACGCGCAGGCGAATGGACCTACTTCTATTCAGTGCCACTGTTCCACGATGACAACATGCCGCATAACTTCAGCGCCAATGTAATCACGCAGGTCAACAGCACCAATCTCTTCTACTTTTACGTTGACGGCAGGGTTGCCGGTGTGATAACCCACGATTCAAAAGCCAACTATTCGGACCAGTCGTACCACATGATAATCACCACGCACAGGTGGGATAACGGATGGAACAGCAGCGATTCTTCACTATATGTCCAGAATCTTACGGTGCTGAAGTAGAGGCAATGGCTGCAATCCTAGGATTAGCGCAGCACCTTGTAGACGCTGCTGCCCTGCGGAACCTTGTGGTTCAGTTTTATGCCAACAGAGTCCCCCTCCATTGCCTCGTCCACGCCGTTCCTGTTTATCTGCATGCTCGAGATCCTCTGCCTCACGGCCTCTTCATCAGTGCCTATCTCTATTATGTCTCCGACTTTGAGTCCCTGCGTCAACTTGATGGCCGCAACGCCGATCCTGTCGAAGAATTCCTCTACAGTGCCGACAAGCACCCTTCCGCCCGGAGCCGCTGCAGCGCCGCCCCGGTCCTGTTTTGACTCCCAATCATTAAGGAACTCGATGGTGTTGTCTATGTTGTCCATTGCCATGAATTATTGAGGGCGATAAAAGTATATAAACAAAGGTGCTGCTCAGATCCTCCTTGACTCTATCAGCGAAGAAATCCCGTCCCTTTCAACTATCCTCCTAGCTTCATCAGCCGGGTTCTCCCTCCCTCTGAGCCTGTCGGAGAGCCTGTCGAGAAACGAGGGGTCCTCTCCTGAGAGCTCGAGCCCCTTCGCGCCTATCTCCAGAAGTTCGTGGACCTTCTGCGTTATCGGCTCGCCTCCTATCTTCGCATCGAAGCCGTTCGTTGCAGCGTCTATCCTGGCAATGCCAGCCGTCCCCATGCTCCTTTCAGCAACGTGGCTGTGCAGTCCGTCGAGGTTCGATGCCAGCCCGTACACTAGGGCAGTTGCCGATATCAGAGACTTCAACCCGGGCTGCTGGTCTATCGACCTTATCTCTATGGTCCTTGTGTCCGGCTTCAGCCTGGCCCCCCACCAGACGCAGCCGTACTGCGTGAAATCCATGTGACCGTTGCTGCTCGCATCGAATATCCTCTCGAATGAGCTCACAGTCCTGACGTAATCGCTCATGTCCTTGAACCTCCTGAGAGGCATGCCTCTTCTTCCCCTGTCCTGCTCAAGCGAGACCACGCTGTCCCACAAGGGCTCCCTGTACGATGACATTCCAACAGGCGCGCCGTTGACAACGCTCGAGTTGGCGAAGAGCGCAATCAGCTCCGGTGCAATGAGGTTGAAGGCGTTGACCGCCTTTACCGCGTCCTGCCTTGATACCTCTACATGGACCTGATGCGACGCTGTCATCTCTATGAGCAGAAGGTCCACGAGCGGCCTTTCAAGCACATTGTTCGTGCTGTACCTGTCGGCAAAGGCCTTGTACCTCTCCATGGGCATCAGCTGCTCCCAGCTGGGCATGCTCACCGGCTGCACGCCCAGTCCCAGAAGGAGCACGCCCTCCCTCCCTGCAATCTCGGTTATCGAATGCATAAGCCCGATCTGCTCCGACGCCTCCTTTACCGACCTTACGGGCTCGAAGGCCACCTCCCACGTCCCTGAGCCAACATCCGTGCTGAACTTGAAATGCTCGTTATGCCACACTGCCTTGCCTTCTGTGGGATTCATCCCGAGCTCCTCGCCTATCCTTCTTATCATGTATGCGCTCTCCGCAGCTGTGACAGCGGTTCCATCCCTCCTCTTGACGGCTATGAATTCCTCCTCGTTTCCTAGCCTTGCCTTCCTCTCAGGCAGTGCTTTGGGGAATCTTTTTGCTACTCTATGCTCTACGCCATTCGAAGCTATTGCATCACCAATTCAACGGGACCGCGCCATGAAGGTTCCGCGAAGAAAAGACAATCAGGCAGCGAAGCTGTTCCAAAGCATCTGCGCCTGTCCGAGTCCTGCGCCGCGCATTGCAGCCGCAAAATGCATTTGGAATGGCATCACACTACCTATGACAACTATGGTGGATTCCACCATATTTAAATCTTTTGAGGGGGTTCGTGTGCCATTGCACTGCAATCAAATGTTTTAAATACGCCGCAGTCCATGAATGGATTGGGCGATGTTGATGGCATCCGTCAGTTTTGCGAAGGTTGAGCCTGCGGCTCGTGCAAGGGCGAGCGCCGCCGAGCATCCTATACTGTCTGAAATGCGCGGTTACCTAAGGGAATCGCAGAGGCTCCTGTCTGAGATGCAACGCTTCAGGAACGGCCTTGCAGAAGTGCACAGGCGAAATACGGTCAGCATGTATCCTGAAGAGTCAAGGCTCGGGGCTGAGTATCTTGACAGCACGCTAAGGGCAAACGGAAAGCACGGCAACGGCCACGAAGACGCGAGAAACGCCATACTCCACGCAGTGCAGAGGCTTGGCAGCAAGACAACAGAGGAGCATGTCGCCATGCTTGTGCACCACTACTACAACCCTGACGGGCACGTGACCGGCCAGCGTTCAGTCGAAGCCGCACTCGCGTCGATACTGCGCGAATAGCGACGATACTGCAGGGTTTCGACAAACATTGCCTTTACCTATTCCTCATAATGGTCGTAGGCCCTTTTCAGCAGCGCGGGCGAGGCCATGGTCGTTATGATCAGCACCAGGAGAAGCACAGAGTATGTCGACGTCGATATGACCTGCGATGCGAGCGCTATTCCTATGACTATAAAGCCGACCTCGCCCCTGGATATCATCCCATAGCCGACCAGCATGCCCTTCTTCATGCTCTTCAGGAAGAACGATGCGGGGATCCCGCATCCGATGTACTTGGCCACTATCGCGACTATGATCAGCACCGGTATCAGCAGGCCGTTGGCTGCGCTTAGCTTTCCTAAGTCAAGGTACGTTCCTATGACGGCGAAGAAGAGGGGCCCGAAGATGAGCCTCAGCTTGAGCACGAAGGACCTGATGAGCGCCTTGTACTTTGACTCTGATGCAGCCATGCCCGCTATGAAAGCCCCGATTATCGGGGACAGCCCCGCGAGCCCGATTACCGCGGAGAGCCCGAAGGTGATACCAGTCACGCCCGCCTCTACAGCCCCCTCAGAGTGCGACCTCGCCAGGATGTTCAATACCCTCGGGACAAGTATCACGGAGCCGATCAGCGCGATTATCCATACAGCAAAGGCCTTTATCGTTGTCAGCGCTATAGACCCGTAGGACGGCAGCGAGCTGCTCTGTATGACCGCTATGGCTACCGAGAGCACCACAAGCCCGAGTATGTCGTCTATTATGGCCGCGCTTATCATGATCTTCGCCTCCTCTGTCTTGTGCTTGTTGAGTTCCCTTAGCACAGCCACGGTAACCGCGATGCTCGTAGCCGTTAGCGTCGCACCCACTATGATGGCTGCGGTGTTGCCAAGGCCGAAGATTATCGATGCATAGTAGCCCATGATGAACGGCACTACGACTCCAAAGGACGCTATGACGAACGCAGGCAGGCCTGCCCTGACCAGGTCCTTGAGCTTGAACTCAAGGCCGGCCGACAGCAATACTATTATTCCGCCTATCTGCGCAAAGGCAAGGAAGAGCGGATTGAGCTGTATCAGCGGATGCCCGAAGACCACGAGAAGGCCGCCAAGGGCGAAAGGCCCGAGGACTATGCCTGCGAGTATCTCCCCGACTACCTCTGGCATCCTGAGCCAGCGCATTCCCGCTGCGAACATCCTTGCAAGCAGCACCAGCGCGCTTATGCCGACTACCGTACTCAACACGCTTATCTGCGTAGCATCAACAGCCAAAATCTCACCTGCAACTGCAACGTCGCCAATTAAATCTTACAATTGCATGCTTTATTATTCCTATCGATAAGAACACCGGTCGGGATTTTGCCGTAATGCGCCTCAGGATTGGAAAAGATTATTATACAATTGCGTTACCAGTATCATCAATGGAGATGAGAAATAAGGGAAGGCTGATAATAATCTCTAACAGGCTGCCTCTTTCGATAAAGAAATCGGGGAAGGAATACACGATAGAGCAGAACGTAGGGGGCCTTGCAACAGGCCTGGGCTCGTTCTACAAGGACTACAACGCGCTCTGGATAGGCTGGGCCGACGTGCCCGCGCAGGACAGGGAGGGCGTAAGGAGAAAGATGGAGAGGGAGTTCAACTGCTACCCCATTTTCATATCCGAGAAACTGTCGGAGAGATACTACGAGGGCTTCGCGAACAAGACGCTTTGGCCCCTGTTCCACTCGCTGCACATGCACTCCTCCTATTCGTCGTCGTATTGGAAAGCCTATGAAAGGGTAAACAAGATATTCGCCCAGAGGGTGGCCGCGCTTGCGAAGCCCGATGACATCATATGGATCAACGACTATCACCACATGGTGCTTCCCAAGTACATCAAGCAGAAGCTGCCTGATGCAAGGATAGGATTCTTCCTGCATACCCCGTTCCCCACATACGATCTCGTTACTATGCTGCCATGGTACAAGGAGCTTCTTGAGGCTTCGCTCTATTCCGACCTGATAGGATTCCATACCTACGGCTACGCCTCAGCATTCCTCGAGAGCGTCAGGGTGCTGCTCGGCTACGACAACTACGCCGGCAGGATAATACTCAACGACAGGGTGATAAAGGTCGGCGCCTTCCCGATGGGCATAGACTACAGGAAGTTCAGGAGCGCCTCAAACAAACCGAAAGTCAGGAGCGAGATAAGGAGGATAAGGAAATCAGTGGGGCCTAAGACGCTGATATTCTCGATATCAAGGCTGGACTATACAAAAGGCATACTGAGGCAGCTTAGCAGCTTCAAGAAGTTCCTGAGCGAAAATCCGCAGCTTAGGCATAAGGCGGTCTACGCGCTTACAGTTGTGCCTTCGCGCGAAAACCTGAAACTCTACAGGATGCTCAAGAGGTCCATCGACGAAATGGTCGGGAAAATAAACAGCAGGTACGGGGTGCGCGGCTGGATACCGATATGGTATACCTATGGAAAACTCAGCTTCAGCAGGCTCGTGGCGTTCTACAAGATCGCTGACATAATGCTTACGCTGCCGATCAAGGACGGCATGAACCTCGTTGCGAAGGAGTTCCTTGCGGTAAAGGGAGGGGGAAAGGGGCTTCTCATACTGAGCCAGACTGCAGGAGCGGCAAAGGAGCTGTTCGAGGCCGCTGTGGTGAACCCCAATGACGAGGACGAGGTGGTCAGAAGGATCAGGGAGTACATGACCACAAAGGGAAAGGGCACGGCAATCGCAAACAAGAACATGATGCGCAAAATCGAGGAGCTAAGCATCAGGAGATGGGCCGAGAGGTTCATAGAGGACCTTGAAACAAGCATAAGGCTGTCCAATGTCATGGCGCCCAGGGTGCTCGACAGCAGCTCCGAGGGAACAATGCTGTCAAAGTACAGGAACTCGAGGAAGAGGCTCTTCATCTTCGATTACGATGGCACGCTGATTCCGATACACAGGGATTATGCATACGCAAAAAGGAGCGCTCCAGTAATCGGCGCGCTGAAAAAGCTTGTCGGAGTCGATGGCAACAGCGTTTTCGTAGTGAGCGGCAGGAGCCGCAAATCGCTTGACAGGATATTCAAAGATGTCAACGTATCCCTTGTCGCAGAGCACGGGGCATGGTTCAAGCCCCACGATGCAACCGCATGGGAGAGCACTGTTCCGATAGATGACAAATGGAAGGCCGAGATAATGCCCATATTGAGGATATACGCGGAAAGGCTCAAGGGCTCGGCCATAGAGCAGAAGGACGTATCGCTGACGTGGCACTACAGGGCCGCGAAGAGCCCCAATGCATCCGATGTCGCCCTTGAGCTTGGCAATATACTCACGAACCTTACCGCAAATTCAAACCTGAAGGTCGTGTACGGTAAGAAAAGCATAGAGGTCATGAATACATATGTAAGCAAGGGCATGTCCTACCTGAAGCTGATGTCCAATACAAAACATGACTTCATACTCGCGATAGGCGACGACTCGTCGGACGAGAGCATCTTCGAGGTGCTTCCCAAGGGCTCGTTCTCAATAAAGGTAGGCATGTCCGTCAGCAACGCGAAATACAACCTCAAGTCGCAGAGGTATGTCGTCAGGCTCCTGCGAAAAATACTGAGTGAAACAAAGCAACCAGGGGCTGAAGCTGACGCGGCATAAGGCCAGCAAACTTGCCCTGCTTGTTCCCATCCTGTTGTTAGCGCTCAGCGCTCTGGAACGGCTCGCTATCATTTTGCGTATGTGCGCATTTCAATGCAGCCAAAACTGCAGCGGCGCAGCTGAGACATCATATGCTTTATATTCTTAAAGCTCAAACTACTTCTTCGATAAATAAAGCGATCTTCTTGCAATCAAACCTTCTCTGGCCCGTGAATGAAAGGTTCCCGCGATTCAGTGGCACTTCAGCCGTCGATGTCGGGGTGATAGGCGGCGGTATCGCCGGCATATCCGCAGCGTACCATTTGAAGAATGCAGGCTACAAGGTTGCGCTCTTGGAGAGGAACGAGGTGGGGAACGGCGCCACCGGAGCCAGCTCAGGCATTTTGTACTATGGCAGCGGCACAAACTTTATGCCTGCAATAAAACTGTTTGGAAAGGAGAAAGCCAGGTTCTTGTGGAAAGAGACTGCCACGGTCATAGAAGAGACATCAAAGCTGATCAAGGAATACGGGATAGACTGCGGCTTTAGGAACTGCGGGGTAATTACCGCTGCCAAAACAGAGCAGGAGGCCAAGGAACTGGAGGCCGAGCAGGATGAACTCAAGGAGTGCGGAATAAGCGCAAAACTGCTCTCCACCGCACAGCTCAAAGAGATATTCCCAAAAAGGCCCTTTCTCGCAGGCCTCAAATTCGATGCCTGCGTACAGATACATCCTGCAAGGTTCGCCTCGGGGCTTGCCAAAGCTGCGGGAATAGATGTATACGAAAACTCAGAAGCCATCGAATGGGAAGAGTTGGATGACGGCGTAACGGTCAAGACAAAATACGGCATGCTAAAATGCTCAAAGCTAGTGATGGCAACAAACATCAAGCCGTTATTCGGCCTTGAAACAAATTTCTACAAAGAGTCGTCAGTCATAATCGCAAGCGGGAAAATGGAGACCGTAAAGGATGTCTGGCCGCAGGACACGATAATACAAACCATGGAAGAAGATTACGACATGATATACACAGAAGATGGCAGGTGCATGCTGGAATTGTACAGGTTGAAAAACGTTGATCTGAAATTAAATTACTACTACCCTGGCACGGGATTCAAGAAGGAAATGCAATGGGGCGGGGTCTGGTCAAAGACAAAAGACTGGCTCCCTATAGTTGGCAAGGTTAAGGACAACATACATGTCTCGATATGCATGGGCGACCAGGGCATAACGATGGGATTTCTATCGGGTAAAAATATGGTGGATTCTGTGAAGGGGGAAAGGAACATGTTTCTGGATATGGCCTCTCCAGGCAGGTTCGCTTAAAACCACTTTGCGCCCATGCTGGGATATGGAACTAAGAAAAACGGGACTTTTGCTGTGTTTTTATACCTTAGTAGACTAATTCTTATAGAGATGTATTGAACCTTGGAAATATTATCACAGTGGCTGGTGTAGCTATAGTCCTCGTCATAGTGGTGGCTGGATTTTTCCTATTTATGTCCCCGTCTATGCGCCCAAAAGGAACTAGCACTACAATAAGCTACACCAAAAATCCCACAACTACATCTACCATAACCGCTTCAGGTAACACAACCACCATCGCACAGAACCATACAAATATCAATGGAAGCTATACAAACAGCAGCAGTGCCTCAAGCATCCAGAACATACCCGTGAATCTGCCCGCTTGCGGAACAAGCGATCCTCCCTTTTCTATATCGCCCATACAAGCGCAAAATATCACGTACATTGAGCCTTTGGGCCATGTGAATCCCTCTGGAGGAGGCCATGTATTTCCCATCAATCATGTGTATTTTTACTTGACCCTGTATTCAAATAGGACAGCCATTGTCACAACCCTGGTATCACCTGGCAACGTTACCATATACAAAATAGAGAGCTTTACCTACTATTCTGGCTCAGATCACAAGACCCCCATCAGGAATGACTATACGCTGAGTTTTGCTCCATGCGGAAATGCGACTGGCTTCTTCTACCACATCTCTTCCTTGTCAAACAAGTTTCTCAGCAATTTTACCCAGCCATTCGCATACTGCAACAATGTTACGACTGGAGCAGAATACTTCCAATCTTGCGGCAAATACGTCAATATCAAGGCAGGCGCGGGCGAGGTACTTGGCACTGTGGGTGGCCAACCCGGAGGATCCCAGGCGCTTGACTGGGTGATGGAGGATTTTAGGATAACGCCGTTGGATTATGCAAACGATTCAAGGTTCTCATCCAGCACAGGACAGGATTATTCGCGTTATATAGTATGCCCGCTGGATTACTTCTCCATGAGCGTGCACAACACATTATACGGGCTCCTAGGCGGATACCCTGTAAACGGTAATTTCACCGAGATAGTTAAACGCACGACACCTCCGCTCTGCGGCACAACCGCACAGGATATTCCAGGCACGGTACAGGGCAACTGGTTTGCCGAAAATATTTCTTCTGAAACGTTCAACGAGGGTCCGAACCTTGCACTGATACATGATGACATAAATACAAGCGTGGGGGTATTCTCCATTGGAACCTCCATGTCCGCCAGCGGCCTTCAGGCAGGCGCCTACTATTTCACTCCGTCGAACTCCGGACCAGTAAACCGTGATTTCAGCAATGTGACTTCGGATGGGAAGGTGTACTGCTATCAGACCAAAGAAAAGATCTATTCAAATGGGGTTCTGCCACCTACCGAGACCATCATCCTACAGCTCACCACTCCATCCCGATTGAAGATTGAAAGGTTGAGCACTGATAATTGTGGCAGCGGCCCTTGGTCCTTTACCTCAAAACATACGGACTTCATAAGATAGCAATACGGATCCGTTTCTCTTAGTTATCTATATCCCTTTGCGCCCATGCTCCAATCGGGATTTGAACCCGAGTTTCGGCCTTGAGAGGGCCGCATCCTTGACCGGACTAGATGATTGGAGCAAAATTATTATATGTTCAATACAAGTTATATAAACGCTATTTATTGATGGTTTTATGCTTCTTTCCGAGAAATACGCGCCAACGTCCCTCAACGGCATCGTTGGGAACGACGAGGCAATCAAGAGGATTGTCTCGTTCGGAGCCGAGGCCCAGGCAGGCAAGATAGGCAATCCCATAATGATATACGGGAATCCGGGAATAGGCAAGACTGCAGCAGCCCATGCGCTCGCATACTCCAACGGCTTCGACCTAATAGAGCTCAGCGCAAGCGATTATAGGAGCTCAGAGATGCTGGAGAAGAAGCTGCTTCCGGCGAACAGCACGAGAAACCTCTTCAACAGGAAGATAATGATCCTCTTCGACGAGATCGACGAGATATCCGCCAAGTTCGACAAGGGAGTCGAACAGTCGCTGCTAAAGCTGATAAAGACGCGAAGGCACCCCGTGGTCCTGACAGCCAACGACTTCTGGAACAGGAACATACTCTTCCTGAGAAACGAGGTGGAGAAAGTCGAGTTCAAGAATCCAAGGAAGACCGATGTGGTCAAGCTGCTTGTCAACGTGCTTGAGAAGGAGGGCAAGAGCGTAGACCTCCTCATAGTCAACGAGATAGCCCAGAGAAGCAGCGGAGACATAAGGGGAGCCCTCAACGACCTAGAGTTCATGATGGACTCCCCAAAGGAGCTGATGGAATTCATGGGGGCAAGGGACAGGAAGGTCGAGGTCTTCAAGGTGCTCGACAAGATATTCTTCTCCAAAAGCTTTGATATAGCAAGAAACGCGATGTTCTCTAGCGATGTCGACCTCGGCACCATGATAAACTGGCTTGAGCAGAACATACCGGTCAGGTACATGTCGAAGAAGGGCAAGATAGACGCTTACGAGAACCTGGCAAGGGCATCGATGTTCAATGACAAGGCATCAAGGGTCAACTACTACGGCTACCTCAGGTATGCGAGCGTGATAATGTCAGCAGGAGTGGCCGTATCGAACGACGGTTCTGTCAGCATGCTGCGAAATTACACGTTCCCGTCGAACATCAAGTACATGAGCGTGAGCAAGGGCGACAGAAATGCGCTAAGCAAGATAGCCGCAAAGCTTTCTCCCATACTTCACACGAGCAAGAAAGGGATACTGAACAGTTACCTTCCAATGCTAAAAATAATGATAGACAAGGCAAAGACGGATTACGGCAAGGAGCGAGTCGACGAGTTCATGATGAGCAGCTTCAGGCTCGAGCCCGAGGAAGTAGACAAGATAAGCGAGTACTACCAGTTCAGATGAATGGGAGTTCCATCTCGAACGCTACCGCGGGTTCCTCTATGTTGAAGTTGTACAGCGTCTCAGGATGAAGCTCGCCGAAGAAGCCCATCTCCTTTCCCGCTATGGTAATCTTCGCGCACCTTCCTTCTATGAAGCTGCTGTGTCTGTATTTGCTGAACTTGACCCCGAGGCCCATTGCGTCGCTTATGCTTTGCACTATCGCTTTCATGTCGTTGAAGTTGGCCCTCGAATGCGACGATATCGCTGCGAGATGGTACCTTTCCAATGCCGACTCGGCCTTGACTGCGAATGCAAGGTCAAGCTCGAAGACATTGTGGGGCATCTTGTCGTGCTGCGACATCCCAAGGTTTTTCATGAGCCCTGGAAGGAGCCACGTCCTCATTATAGTTATGTTATCGCTCCTGGGGTTCTTCAGCCTTATGCAGTAGTCCGCGTCCCTCTCCGTGCGCATCCTTGAGAAGTTGGTGTCGTCGTTTGTAAGGTATGAATTGACCATCTCGTCGAAGCCAAGGCCGAGCATCAGCTCCGAGAAATGCTCCGACAGCCTCGACATGTTGTTAAGCTCTCCCTGCTGCGCTGAGCTGAGGCTTGTCGCTGGTATGTAATCATAGCCGTAGGCTATCGCAATGTCCTCTACCACATCCTGCTCGTCTATCACGTCCATCCTGTACTCAGGCACCCCGAACCTGATCTTCTTGCCTACCAACGCGGCTTCATACCCCATCTTGTTGGCAAGCGATATGATGTTGTTGAACCCTATCCTTACCCCTATCTCCTTCTCTGCCCTCGCCAGCTCTATCTCTATGAACCTTTTCTTGAGCCCTGGCTGCATGTAGCCCTTGCCCATCTGCCTGAGCATCACCGGCCTGACATCTGCGCCGATGTCCATGAACGTTGCAGCGAACATGTCGGCGCACTTGTTGATAAGGTACTGCGACATTCCGGTTATATCTACAAGGATGTTCCTTGTCGAAGTTGTCACCCTTGTCCTTTCCGAGTTTATTATCGGGATGAGGCTAAGGATTCCGACGTCGTCCTTCAGCGCAGGATAGCCATTTTCGCCGCTCCTTATGGTGTATCCATACTCCCTGCCCTTCTGGTTTTTCTTGATTATCTCAGAGAACCTGCTTTCCTTCTTCTCATTTAGCGGCACAAACGATTCATCTCCATAGGCGTTGTAGCTTACGCTTCCCTTCACCTTGTCAAGGTCGTGCATTCCCATCGCTATCTTCCTCCTTTTCCTTCCGTACCCTTCGCAGAACTTCTCCGAGAAGTTTATCAGGTTCGCAAGGCTGCTGTCATCGAGCTTGACGTTAAGCGCAACGAATGCAGATATGAACGGCCTTACCCTCCCCACCTCCTTCCCAATGCCTATCTCGAGATACGGTTTGCTTGCTGCCAACGAATAGGTGAGCTTCTTGCTCTTGTGCATGAAGTTCTTGAGGGCCCTGGCGAATCCTACGCAGTCGAGCAGGTCAGGCCTGTTGGGCGACGATTCAACAACAATCTCGTCCTTGCTGATGCTCTCGAGCGACATGCCCATCTTGCCGCACTGGTCCTCAAGCGTCTTGTCTGTGATCTTGAACTTCATCAGCCTGTCGAAATACCTCCTGTCGAACGTTGCGGTCGGCATTACATCATCCTCCTCTTCCTGAGCCAGCCTATGCTGTTGCCGTATAATTCTGCAATGCTGCCTATGCTGCTGTCGCGCATCAGCATGAGCCTCTCCACTCCTGCGCCCCACGCAAGCACCTGTATGCTCTTCTTCCTTATCCCCGTTATCTCGTTCCTTATGAGCCCTGCTCCTCCCATCTCCACCCATGAATTGGAAGCCTTGTGGTACGCAAGGTATTCAACTCCAGGCTCCACGAACGGGAAGTACGATGGCTTGAAGCGTATCTCGACTCCCAGCCTTTTGTATATCTTGGTAAGGGTATCGAAAAGGTGCGAAAGCGTAAGCTCCTTTCCTATTATTACGCCGTCCATCTGGTAGAAGTCAGCAAGGTGCTTGTAGTCAACGTTCTCGTTCCTGAAGGTCCTTCCTACCGAGAATAGCTTGACTGGCATATCGAACAGCTGCTCCTTCAGCAGCATCCTCTTTATCACGTTCCTGACATACCTCGCCGATACGCTGGTCATGTGCGTCCTAAGCACGGTCTGCCTTGCGGCATCGATGTCCCATTGCTCGTGCCAGCCCGCTTCGTGCGCACGCTTCATCGATCTGACGTATTCGGCATCGTCGAGTTTTAACGTCGAGGGATTGGATATGTAAAAGGTGTCCTGCGCGTCCCTTGCCGGATGGTCCTGCGGCATGAAAAGCGAGTCAAAGACCCAGAAAGCAGATTCCACAGCAGGCCCGTGTATCTCCTGGAAGCCCATCGAGAGGTATGCGTCCTTGATCTCTCCCACCAGCCTTCTCAAAGGGTGGCGCCTTGCAGCATTGGCGCTCTCAACGGCAACATTGACATTGTACTGCTTGAACTCCTTGCCCGGCCACCGCCTTCCCATTATGATGCTCCTGTCAATAGCATCTATGAGGGAAGCTTCCTTGACCGAAGGCGCTGAAGCCAGGCCCTTCTTAGTTATCCTTATCCTTTCTATGCTCCTCCTGTTCTCAACAGTTATCAGTTTTCTGGACATTAGGTTCCTAAGCGCGTCAGCATGTTCCTTGTAAAGAGTTGCGTAACTATCCGGATTCCCAGCCAGCTTCCTGAGCAGCCCGCTCTCCTCGATGCCTTTGCCAAGGGCATTGATTCCGCTGGCTGTCAGGGAGAGCATTCCGTTCTTTATGTCCGCAAGCCCCTTTTTCTTCAGCCACTGTATCCCTATCTGCTCCTCCCCGGACTTCAGCGCGGAGACCCTCACGGCCCCCTTTTCCAGCTTTTCCAGGAGCTTCTCCTCAGGAAGCCCTGATGTTGAATATGCCTTTCCCTCGTCCCCGATCTTTGCAGTTGCCTTCTCGCTGCTTTCAAGTTCTACGGAGCCATTCTGCTTAAGGTTCTCGAGCGCCCAGAGCAGCTCGCTCCTTCCCAGGCCTGTCTTCTCCATCAGCCCGTCGAACGACAGCTCTCCGCTCTGCTTCAGAGCCTTCAGGACAAGCGCTTCGTACTTGTGCAAATACACCTACCTCCTAAGGTTGAAGTATGCGTACGCCGCAATGGCCGCCACTAGCACGATCATCGCAAGATAGAGCATCCATGAATACGCATTGTAGATGTCGCTGAAGTATGAGACAACTTCGCTCTGCAGCGACTGCGTTACTATGTACGAGAACTGGAACTTCGACAGGGGCTCGCCGGCGTACCACGAGAATACCGTCGCGTTGCTGTAGTTTCCCACGTAATTGGACAGGGGATAGTCAGGAGCCGGGTATATGGACACGATCTCTGCGCTCTTCGGTATCACCATTATCAGCCTCGTGTTCGGATATAGCGCCTGCCCCCCGGCGGTGTGCTCGAAGTTGAAGAGATTGTCATTGAAAGTGTAATCGAACTTCCTCGGCGCTATGTTCCTTATCGTAGTGACGTTGTGCACGTCATAGCTGAAGGTGATGACAGCTGTGCCTCCTCCGCCCTGCCCGAGGATTATCGGACCGGGAAGCAGCGTGAACCTGCTTATGCTAGAGTTGGGCCCTATGATGTGCTCGGTGAGCAGCGTTGTTCCAAGGACCTTCTGCCAGTCGTTGAGCGTGAGGTTGAATGCCTGCCTGTCCTGCACGTACTGGCTTACCGACGTGTTGCTGACATACACTCCCAGCTTCTCGACAACGTGCGCGCTAGTGCTCGTGTTCAGGACAACCGTCGTGTTCAGATAGGTGACGTTGAAGGATGCATGGAGGTTGAGCAGCATCGCGCAGAGCGCGAGGATTGAGACGTATGCCAGCTTCATATCATGTACCTTTATAAATCAGCAATTAGAGAATAGAGTTAACATAATTTAAATGTTTCTGAACCAATATATTTGGTAAATCGTAGAGATTAGCATAAGCAAAAGAAAGGCTGTTTTTGATGAAAACTTCTCTTGAGAACAAGGTTATAGCAGTCATACGCGTCAGAGGTACCATGGGCGTCAGGCGCAGCATAAGCGAGACGATGTCCAGGCTCAACCTGAGAAGGGTCAACAACATGGTGGTCCTCTATGGCACAAAGTCCAACATAGGGATGATAATGAAGTGCAAGGACTTCGTGACGTTCGGGGAGATAAACCAGGAGACGCTCGGCAAGCTTTTGGAGAAGAAGGAGATAAAGCACAGCAAGGAGGACATAGAGGGCATATCGAGCGGAAAGAAGGCGCTCAGGGATCTGAAGGCGATGCCGATCAGGATGCACCCCCCGAGGCACGGGTATGAAGGCATAAAGGAGAGCTACACCTCCGGAGGTGCGCTGGGATACCGCGGGGAGAAGATCAACGACCTCATAAAGAGGATGGCGTAGGCTGTTTTATGGTACTAAGGACTAAGAAAAGGTCAAGGAAGTTCCTGGGAAGCAGGAGATGGGGCTGGGGCAACATCAAGAACAGGAGAGGATCCGGCAGCAGGGGAGGAGTGGGAAGGGGGAACAGGAAAGGCATGTTCACGCACAGGGTCGTATACGACAAGGTCGCGGTAAGGGATCCCGGCTTCAACGCATGGAGGATATTCAACCTCAAGGAGGCGGACCTCGACACGATAGAGAGGAAGGCGGCCAACTCCAAGGAAGGAAAGCCCACTGTAGAGCTCAGGGGGTACAAGATACTCAGCAACGGCTCCATATCAAAAGCCATAATAGTAAAGGCTAGCTCCTTCTCGAAGAGGGCCCAGGAGAAGATAGCCAAGGCAGGCGGAGAAGCGATAAAGCTGTAGTGTATCAATGGAAAGCATGAACATCGCGTTCTTTACCGATTCGTATCTGCCAGCGATGGACGGGGTCGTAACCTCAACGCTCACCTTCAGGAAGGAACTTGAGAGAAGAGGGCACAACGTCTACATATTCGCGAGCTCTGAGAGAAGGTCCAAGAAGAAATACAGGAACAAGAAGACATTCCTTTATTCAGGGATAGAATTCAGGCCCTATCCCCAGTACAACGTCGCGCTCTTCCCATACAGCTCCATATTCAAGATGAAGGACCTTGACATAGACGTCATCCACGCGCAGACCCCCTTTGTCATGGGCTTCGCTGCGATGATGA
This sequence comes from Microcaldota archaeon, assembly GCA_028867135.1. Classification (GTDB taxonomy): domain Archaea; phylum Micrarchaeota; class Micrarchaeia; order Micrarchaeales; family CABMGC01; genus JAGWGW01. Next base: position 45,509 of record JAGWGW010000005.1, read on the forward strand.
ACGCGAGGATGTTCAGATACCCCCTTGCAGGCTCCTTCCACACGCTTCTCAACAACAAGCAGATAGTGCAGCACTACTATCCCAAGAACAAGAACCTGACAAGGATAACAAAAGGAGCGCTGCTGTCATACCTCAAGTTCTTCTACAGGAGGTGCAATTCCGTGATAACGCCGACATCGACAATAGAGCGCATGCTCAACGGATACGGGATAAAGAACACGACAGTGGTATCGAACGGCATAGACACGGAGATATTCAACCCAAGGGTGAGCGGCGACCGGGTAAGGAACGAACTCAGGATACGCGACAGCGAGAAGATGTTGCTGTACATGGGAAGGCTGTCCAGGGAAAAGAGGGTGGAGGTCATGCTCAAGGCGGCCAAGGTGCTGATCGACAAGGGCGACAGCATAAGGTTCGTCATAGGCGGAACGGGCCCTGCGGAGCACTATTACAAGGATATGGCAAACAAGCTGGGCCTGGGCAAGCACGTGAAGTTCCTGGGGTTTGTAGACCAGAAGGAGCTGCCAAGCGTGTATGCCGCGTCCGATGCGCTCTGCATGCCCTCGACGTTCGAGACGCAGGGAATAGTCTGCCTCGAGGCCATGGCGATAGGGAAGCCTGTCATAGGGGCCGACTACATGGCGATGAGGGAGCTGATAAAGAACGGGAAGAACGGCGAAAAGTTCCGGCCCGGAGATTATACCCAATGTGCAAGGAAAATAGAAAAGGTTTTAAATAATACTAAATATTATAGGAACAGTACGATAGAATCTTCAAAGGAATTCTCCGCTGCAAAGGTTGCGGACAAGCTTATCGATGTTTATAATCTACTTTTGTCAGGGAAGGCGATTTACTGAGCGAAACGGAAGGAATGCAAAAAGCGGAAACTGAAAAAAGGCCAGCAGAGCCGAAGCTGCCTGCGGCCAAGGCAGCTCCGCGCGATGCGGCCAAGCCACAGGAGAGCCCCAAGACCGATGCGATATCGCAGGTCAACGCGCAGATAGATGAAGAGAGGAAGAAGAGGGGGGAGATACTGGGCAACATAAGGCCTTCAAGGAACAAGCTCGCGTACAAGATAAACGAGAAGGCCGCGATATCCAGGCTCTCTGTTATAAGCAAGAAGAGCACCAAGGACATAGGATTCCTCAGGAGGAGGAAGGAGCAGATAGAATTCAGGATAGCGACAGAGGCCTTCACCCTTGATGCGGAGAAGGACCTAATAAGGAAAAAGGGCGAGATAGAGAAGGAACTGGAGGAGTCGATAAAGAGCTACAGGCTCAGGAGGAAGCTCGAGTTCATAGACAAGGACATAGAGGAGCTGACGAAGAGGATAGACGCTTATGAGCAGCAGCTCAAGGATTCGGAGAAAAGGCTAGACGTATACTACGACCACCTGAGGAAGCTGCTCGGAGACAAAAGAAGGGAAAGGCAGAGGGGGGAGAGGCAGCAGCAGCCGAGGAAGGAGCAGAAGACTGTCGAGATAAGCCTTGCAGACATAGCGGTAATAAAGGACAAGAAGAATAACAAGGAGGACACCGAGATAGGAGATTGAAGTGAAACTTACGTTTTACGGTGCAGCTGGGGAGGTCGGGAGAAGCTGCATAATGATAGAAAGCGACGATACCAGGATACTGCTCGATTCGGGCGTAAAGCTGGGCGAGCATGACGAGTATCCGCTGATAGACGACAAGGAGCTGCAGGGCATCGACGGCGTAATCCTCAGCCATGCGCACCTCGACCATTCAGGATACCTGCCTCACATATACTCCGCGGGGTACATGGGCCACGTGTACGCCACCAAGCCGACCTTCGAGCTGTCGACAGTCCTAATCAGCGACTACATGAGGATATCCAATCCCAGCAACGTTACAAAGGACGGGCTGGCGAAGCTGCAGAGGCACTTCAAGCAGGTGGAGTACTACGAGGACTTCAAGATAAAGAACCTCAACATAAGGCTGATCCCGGCAGGACACATACTCGGAAGCGCGATGATCGAGGTATGGGACAGCAGGAACAGGCTGCTGTACACTGGAGACGTCAACTTCAGGACAACAAAGCTGCTCGACGCTGCGCCGAGCGGCCACATAAAAGTGGATACACTGATCACAGAATCTACATACGCAGGCGACAAGGAGGAGTTCCAGTCCGAAAAGAAAATCCTCGACGACATGGTAAAGTCAATAAACGAGACGATTACAAGAGGTGGCAAGACGGTTGTACCCAGCTTCGCGGTCGGCAGGGCGCAGGAGGTGCTGCTGATGCTCGACGACTATATGAAGTCAGGAAGGCTGCAGAAGGTCACGATATACATGGACGGCATGATAAACAAGGCCATGAGGATCCACAGGCACAACGTCGTCTTCTGCAGGGACGAATTGCAGAAACGCATACTGCTGAACGAGGACGACCCGTTCAAGTCGGTGAACTTCAAGGACGTCAGGACGAAGCAGGAGAGGTCAAGGATAATGTCGAGCGACGAGTCGAGCATAATAGTCACCACGAGCGGCATGCTGACCGGAGGCCCTATCCTCAGGTACCTTGAAAGGATGGCAGCCGACAGCAAGAACAGGATGGTGATGGTAGGCTACCAGGCGGAAGGAACAACCGGAAGGGCGATATTCGACGGCGCAAAGGAGATAATGATAAAGGACAAGAAGGTGCAGATACGCATGGACGTATCGATGTATCATCTCTCTGCCCATGCTGACAGGGTGCAGCTCATGCACTTCATCGGCTCCATGAAGGACCTCAAGAACATATTCATAGTGCACGGGGAGAAGGAGAAGGCCGCGCAGTTCCACGCTGCGCTGAAGGGCAAGTACAATGCGCATCTGCCCTCGCTGAAGGGCACGTACGAGATATAGCTATCTCTCGACCACGAATTCCCGGTAATCCTTGAGGCCCTTTGGGAATTCCCTGTCATGCTCCGTGTACCTTTCCACATGATGCACCGACGGCCCGTTTCCCATGCTCACGTTTATCTCCTTCTCGAATCTTCCTATGCTCTCTTCGCTACCCTCGGCAAGGACGTGTACGCTCCCGTCCTCCATGTTCCTGACCATGCCCACGATCCCGTATTTCTGCGCGGCTCTTTTCACGTGGTGCCTGTAACCGACTCCCTGCACGAATCCGTGCACTATTAGGAATATTTTCATAAAATCACTCTGGGTCATAGGGACTTGTACTTTTTCAGCAAGAACGCGTTCTCGCTATCCGGTTTCATGCCTCTCAATATCCTATCCTTTATCTCCCTCCTGGCCATCGATTTCGAGCATATGAGTATGTAATTGCCGAAGAGTATGTGCCCTATCCTTGAGACCTTGAACAGCCTCGACAACCTGCGCATGTAGACATACATCCAGAAGTAGTCCATGGCGTAGTTTATGGCAAGTATGCCATCCTTCTCCAGGGAATTGTAGGCCATGCCAATGAATTCATCCTGGAGGAAGTCCTCGGGAATATTCCCGTCTATGTAGGCATCAAGCATTATTATGTCGTACTTGCCCCTGCGACTCTTGAGATGCGATATCCCATCCCCCACTAGCAGGTCGAAGTCCATACCATCCTTGGGCAAGAACTTCCTGCAGATCTCTATCATGTCCCTATTAGGTTCCACAACATCCATCGAGACCTTGCTCCCGTACACCCTCTTGAGATTGTAAGGTATCGTGCCTCCACCAAGCCCTATCACCAAAATCCTCGGCTTTTCGTAGAGCAGGGGCAGGGGCAGGAAGTAGTCATGATAAGAATGGGTATAAGGATGCTCGCTGTCTAGCATCGAATATACAATGCCGTTGTATTTCAGATAGGACATGCTGCCCTTCCTGGTTATCGTTATCGTGTATTCGTCCTTCCTCCTCCTGTATTCCTCCTTCTCGGGAACGAAAAGGCCCTGCCCGGAATCGAAGATGCCCATGATCTGAGATGCCTTTTCAGTATTATATTTGTTATCAATCAGAGCGGAGAAAATCAGCTGGTAGGCTGCGTGTATCCTGACTGCCAGTTCGCGTTCCAAACCATATTTGTGGCATTGCCCTGATTATTGTTTCCTGAATAGTCGTTCGCATTGCCGTTGAGTGGCCACCACGCGACAAGATACTGCACAGCAATGGGCGCGCCCCCTATGCCTTCTTTGTAAATAGCCTTTATCGTTGTGTTATCAAGTGATGCATTGTATACCTGAATGTTTGCAATATAACCTATAGCGTACTGGCCTTGCCCATTCATTATCTTGCCTACATCCGAAGGATCGGATCCTGGCAAGGCTGTATTAAGCGCAGATCCTAGGCTATGTGTTTGCGTATTTCCATTTACATAAGCAGTGACAGTATTTCCTGTTGGGTTGTATGCAACGGCTACGAAATTCCAGGAGTTTAGGTTGAGACTCATGCCGGTGTCCCAGTCTGTTCCGTACACTTGGAAATAAAGACTACTACCCGCCGAGGTGATGAGCAATCCAACCATTTCCTGACTGGCATACGTGCCATAAGTGTAGAAAGCGCCGTTGTTCGCAGATTTTGGATAGACCCACATAGAAATGGATCTTTGATTGTTTCCCAAAGGCAACCCTACAGTCCCTGTCTTAATGTAGCTCGTGCCGCCGAACTGGCCTACGTACTTCGGAATAAGGTTATTGCATTGCCCAGCAAGGCTCGTCTGCGTGGCTGTTCTCACAACTTGGCATGAGCCTGGTGTTGCAGTTGGTTTCAGATTTCCCAGATTGAATATACCAATGGAATAAAGAGAAACCATCACAATCGCGATCGCGAGAATAGCCCATCCATAGGTCATCAGGTACTCCATCGCCGACTGCGACTTGATTCTTGCACCGAGCCCTTCCATGTCCATGACATTTTTAATTGCTTTGTAATACTTTATAATGTGATATATTGCCTCTAAACGGGAGAATCAACAAGGCAACGCTTGTAATAATCCTCATAGGCATGGTCAGCCTGTTTGCCGATTTCACCTACGAGGGATCAAGGAGCATAATACCGCAGTTCTTCACCACCACTCTCGGAGGATCGGTCTTCCTGCTGGGGGTCGTGCTCGGCCTCGGGGAGTTCGTAGGCTACGTATTCAGGCTGGTCAGCGGCAAGCTTGCAGATGTCACGCACAGGTACTGGCAGATCACGTTCATAGGATACGCGATCAACCTCTTCGCAGTGCCGTTGCTTGCACTCTCGGGCAATTTCATAATCGCAGCGTTCCTCATCTTCGCAGAACGGCTCGGCAAGGCGACCAGGGCCCCTTCAAAGGACTTCATAATATCCGCGGTCTCGGCACGCAAGAATATGGGAAGATCGTTCGCGATAAACCAGGCTCTGGACCAAACAGGCGCAGTGGTAGGCCCGATCGCAATGTCGCTCATCATCCTTTATGGCGGAGGTTACAGGGAGGGGTTTGCGTTCCTCGCAATACCTGCAGTTCTTGCGATGCTCTTCCTCGCGACTGCTTACATGCGACACAAGGACGTCGGCGCATTGAAGAAGAGGGAGCCCAAGAACGGGATGATGTCCTCAAGAAAATTCATGATATACTCGATAGCAGTTGCGGTGAGCGCCGCAGGGCTCTACCAGACCCCGTTCGTGCTCTACGGCGCGCAGGGCAGCATCAGCGCCTACCTCATCCCTATAATCTTCATGGTCGCGATGATTGGAGAGGGCTTGTTCGGCTTCCTCTTCGGCATGCTCTATGACAGGATAGGCAGGGTCCTGGTATACGCCGGACTTGCGTTCACCGGGATAATACCGTTCATACTTCTAAGCCACAGTCCGCTCTCATTCTATATCGCAGCATTGGTGATAGGGGCAGCGATAGGAGTGCAGGATACGGTCATGAGGGCCGTGGTTGGAACCATGATACCAAAGGAGAGAAGGGGCTTCTCCTACGGCATATTCAACAGCTTTTACGGCTTCGGCATAATGGCATCGAGCATAATCGTGGGATATCTCTACCATTCTCTCGGCATCATAATGTGGTACGCTGTAGCGGCGCAGATAATCGCCTTCGTACTGATGATGGTTTCTTTCAGGGAATCTCATCCTTAATTTAATATGAATATTATACTATAGTATATGAACATATACTTTTATATAAGTCAATGTCTAAATCTACCATATGGACTTCCAATATGCCACGCATGCAGAGGAGAAAATATCAGAGAGGCATATTGATAGGCATCTAATAGAAGAAACTGTCTTAAGCCCGGATAAAATACTAACCTCATCATCCGGTAGGAAAATTGCCCAAAAGATTATAGCGCATAAGTTGCTCAGGGTTGTTTACGAAGAGAAAGAAGGAGTTTATATAGTCATAACGGCATATTATACTAAAACTGAAAGATATCGGCGATGGCAATGAAGATTACTTACGATGAAAAGGCCGATGCGGCAAATATAGTATTTCAAAAGGGCAAATATCACATAAGCAAAGAAATAGGGGAAGGCGTAATTGTAGACTATACCAAGGACGGCAAAATAATAAGCATAGAGATTCTAAACGTATCAAAGAGAGTTCCCACAAAAAGCCTCAAACATATAACGAGCGTAAGTATAGCTTCAGCATAGTTTATCTCTGGAAGTGGCCCATCCACAATACCGTTCTGTAAGCCAGCCAAATTCACATGCGAACGCCGGGATTTGAACCCGGGTTTTTGGCTTGCTTCTTTTGATAAAACTTTTGTAAAAAGTTTCGGAATGGAAGGCCAGAGTCCTACCAGGCTAGACTACGTTCGCACGCATTTAGAATATGCACATCAATTTAATAAGCTTGTATTTGAATATCATTCGTAAATCGGTAAATAAATGTCAGCACCGTATTTGATGCCCATCATAGCGCTCGGGATAGTGGCAGTCGTTGTAGTTGTAGGCATATTCGTAGCCGGCTCATCGAACAACGCCTCTTCAGCGGCTCTTCCTGCGATGCCAAAGACAGGCCAGCCTGTGCCCGAAAGCATGGCAGGCATCACATCAGGCACTCCGCAGCAGGCATCCGCAACATTATCGCAGCTTGCTCAGGCAGGCGCAGCCAACTTCAGCCAGTTCAAGGCGAGCTACTCCGGCTCCATCAGCATAGTCCCGAGCGGCATACTGGGCGCCATCGCATCTGTCAATTCGCCATTGTACCTTAACGAATACGGCACAGGAGCTTCGGAGCGCATGGACATCAATGCAAGCAGCATGCCCGTGGTGGGCAGGGCGTTGGTGACATATCTCAATACAACCCGCAACACCTATGTATGCGACAACCTTAACGCGAGCGCGATGTCCCAGGGCAAGGTCCTTGACATACTTACCGGATCCCGCGAGCTTACATGCTCAAGCAACGACACGCTTCTCGCGCCGCGGCTGAGGGGGCTGTACAACCTCAACCTTTCAATGCTGTCCCAGTTCGGCATAGCTATAAGCTACGACCAGGTTTACCAGAGCGAATACAACGGGTCGCCATGCACGTATGTCCACGGCATGCTATCCGGCCTGAACGGAAGCGGAGAGCTCGGCATGTGCATCCTTGACAGCAACTACATCCCTGCAACTATAGCTGCCCGCTTCTCGAACAGCAATGCGCATCTCTTCCTTGTGCTCAACGAAACATACATAGGAAACGGCACAGCGTTCCCGGGATCCCTTCCAGGCCCGTTGACCTAGACGTTCGTGGGCTGATACTCGTTGCCACTGCTGTCTATAAAGATGGTATAGGTCGAGCCTATGAAACCGCTTCCTGTGCTGGTATTGTTCAGCCATACCTCCACCGTGTACTCCCCTGCGCCGTACTGGCGCATGACATCGCCCATGTCAAACGATATCGAAAAGCCGTTGCCGTTGACCATGTAGCTGCCAGCCACGATGGTCTTTATGTTCTGGTAGTACTCGAGGCTGCTTCTCACAACCCCTGCAACAGTATTGCCATAGCTGTAGGACTTTGTGCTTGAGAGCTGGCCCACGGTCATGTTCGATGCGGGGGCGTCGTAGCCTATCTCCACTCCTGACAGCCTGTATCCGTTCTGCACGTTCCCCCTGAGGGAGACCTTGCCGCCTGCAGAGCTCGGGCTTCCGGAATCCCAGTTTATGTAGTTGTCTATGAAGTCCTCGGTAAAGTATATCGTAGACGAATTGTACGCTATGCCTATGGCAACCTGGTTATGGTTAGGGTCTAGGATATTGTTCCTGTGGCCGTTGTTGCAGCATGCTGAATCGTTGTACATCATGCTGTACTCCATGTCGTACAGCGCCTTGGTGTAGTTTATGCTGCCCTTAGTGTAGCACACAATTATGCACGCCCTGTAGGCCTGCTCCTCGTACGCGATGTTCTCGCTTACGGCTCCCCTGCCTCCAAGGAGCGTATACCTCATGTACGGCTTCATGCCATAGGTGTCCCAGTGGCTGAAATAGCCGTACCTGAGCATGCTGTCCGAATGCTGCTGGCCCGAGCTCTCGCTGGACAGCGTCACATTCTGCAGGCCGAACGAGTTCCTGTCCTTGTTTATCAACGAGAGCGCATACGCGTATAGCTGGCCGTTGGGCGCGGTGCCGTTCGGCGAAATTGTGGAGACTGTCTGGTAGGTAGAATAGCTGTTGTTGCCCTGCTGGAGGCCGCTGAGGAATGGGAGCTGCACGTCCCATGCCCTCAGCATTATTATCACGGCAAACGCTATGAAGCAGAGCGCTATCAATGACAGCAGGCCCTGCAGCGAAGACGAAGCCATGGAAACACAATATGCATTTGATGCCCCTAAATAAAAGGATGACTGAAAAACCAAAATATATGAAACTCTTTATTAAAATTAAATCGTATTTAGGTTTGGAGAATCTTGAGGGTGGGCAAATGGCCAAGAAACCTGAATCCGAGAAAGAGGAGGACTCTGCAGAAGAGGAGGAAGAGGAGGTCGAAGAGGAAACTGAGGAGGCCGATCAGGCCGAGAGCGACACGTGGTTCGGTGACCTGGCGTTCTAGGCAGTCCTCTGCCCCTGCGCCATCCCCTGCACCCTCTTCGCAACTGCCTCGAGCTCCCTTATGCTCCTGTTCCTATCCGTGATGTTGTCTATCGAGTACCACGGGCTTGAGAATACGTAGCCGTAGAGCCTGCCCTGGCTGACCAGCTTCGGGAAGAGGCTGTGTTCCAGCATCTGCCTTCCTTGACTCTGCCTTATGTAGTCGAATACAGAGGTTCCGAACACGTAAATGCCGGCGTTGACCAGGTGCGCCTCCCTATCGCTCTCCCCCTTTTCGATAAAGCTGGTTATCCTGTTGCCTTCGAGCCTCGTCACCCCGAAATGCGACTTTGCGCTCGCTGGGGTTATGGCAATTGTTGCAATGGCCTTCGTGCTGGTGTGCTGGTTGTACATCTCGTTCATGTCCATCCTGAATATATGGTCCCCGTTCAGGGCGAAGAATGGCGAGTTGCCCACAAAGCCCTTCACAAGCAGCAGCGCGCCCTCGGTTCCCTTCTGCGCATCCTCCATGATGTACCTTATCTTGACCCCGAATGCTCCGCCGTCGCCGAAATGCTCGACTATGCTGTTGCTCTCCCTGCCTATCGCGAGCAGTATCTCCGTTATCCTGTTCCTCTTAAGCTCGTTTATTATGTACCACAGGATGGGCTTGCCGCTCACCATCACCATCGGCGAGACCACGGCCCTCCCGTTCAGGCTTATCGGGTTGCCTCCTGCGAATATCAGCACCTTCCTCGGCGCGTTGTAGCCCAGCGCAATGCCGAGGTAGCGCTCTATGGCGTGGCTCCTGTTCCTTATGTTGACCCCGTCCACGCCCTCGTCGATGAGCGAGAGCATGTTCTCGTCAAGCGTTATTGTAAGCCTCTCCTTCACGCGCTCATCCTACTACCTAAATGAGCAGGAAGGTATATATAATATGATGAAATAATATAAGGTATGATAAGGTATGATGATAACAGGAGCTGAAAATTCGAGGGTGGGGAAGATGATACCTGCGAAGAAGCTGATAGAGGATGGCAAGGAGCTGAAGGCGGTGCTGGCGCAGGCCAAAAGGCCGATAGCAGTCAGCCACGAAGAGATAGGCTCCGAAAGATGGACCTACAGGACGAGGATGCTCATGTTCTCCGTACACCGGATCGAGAACGGAACGCATTCGGGCGTGCAGGAGCACGACGGCCTGATGTTCGCGCTCTCGCATGAGAAGATGGACATATCTTACAGGAGCCGCAGGAAGGAATCCAGGGTCGACAACGTCAGCGCAGTAGTGATTCCGAAGGGCGTGGAGTACGAGCTAAGCCACAAAGCGCCGCTTTATACTGCAAGGGTTAGCGCCAGGGGATGGGATAGGGTGACAGAACCGGTTGGATACAGCCCTGCAAACATTGACAGGCACCTACAAAGCGGGAACGCCTACAAGTTTGTCGTGCCAAAGCACGTGAACGGCGAAGTGCTGGCAAAGGGTGGTGAATTCGTTGGGGAGCACCATGAGAAGCACATCGTGTTAGGGCCGTCCAACCAGGAATTCTCAGTAGGCAATTCCCTCTCCCCGCAGGACTTCCATGTCCACATGAAGACAACCGAGATCTTCGTAACGTTCAGCGGCATAGAGGTCTATTACTTCGCAAGAGGGGGGCTCGAAACTATGTACGTAGCAGCGGGCAGCGTGCTCATAGTACCAAAGGGAGTGCCGCACTTCACCGTCATGCGGAACGAGAAGCCGAGCTTCGTGGTAAAGGGCAGCGACGCCTCCATAATCGACGACAATTTCAGGCTGCCCGATGACGCTGTGGAAAGAACAGGCCTATCCCAAAGCGCGCTATCCTACCTTCTGAGGAACGAGTGAATATATGGCAAAGCCCGGCACGTATTCGATATGGATTGTCCCGGGCAAGGGGATGAAGGGCAGGCTCTACAGACGCATCAAGGAGCTGAGCGGCATGCACAACGCCACTCCGTTCGAGCCGCACCTGACGCTCGTTAAAGACATCAAAATGGGCGAGAGTGAAGCGGTTGAGAGGACCAAGGGGCTCGCCGGGTCCCTGGGAAGCTTCGCTGTAAAGCTGGGCAGACCATCCTCTTCGCAGAGCTATTTCAAATCCGTATTCATAAAAGTCAGGAAGACTGGGGAGCTTTACCGTGCATACAGGCAGGCATCCGAGGCATTCGGCCTCAAGAGCAACATGTACAGGCCGCACATAAGCCTGATCTACGCAAGCCTGCCCGCCTCGAAAAGGAGGAGCATAGTGAAAGGGCTCAAGGCAAAAGAGCTGGGCGGCAGCTTCGTTGCTGACAACCTGCATCTCCATCGGACAGAGGGCGGGGTCGAGGGCTGGAGATGCGTCTTCAAGGCCCGCGTGTAGCGCAGCACGCAGCTGTCAATCCGCGCAGCTGTAGCGGCGCTGTCTTCTCATAATACCGAAAGAAATCAAATTCTTCTAATAATTGGCATGTACTATTGCTTCTGATAGAATGGCAACCACATGCCCGCAGTGCGGCGCGAAGAATAGCAACGCCGCAACGTCGTGCAGGATATGCGACAGCAAACTCGACGGAGTTGTTGGCCGCAAGCCGACCCACTACAAGTCAGCCTTTGGCTTCGTGTTGCTAGTAGCGGCATTGGGGGTATTCGTGCTATGGTATCCTACCGTGATCAAGGTCGGGATGATCCTCGCATCGAACGCGATACGCATAATGCAGAATCCGAACAGCTTCAGTCCGGCAAATACTCCGCAGCCAAATGCTACCACAGCCCCCACAACAGCCGATTCGTCCACATCAAGCTCCACCATGAGCTCAACCTCGTCCACTGCGCCTTCGTCATCAACATCCAGCCTTGCGTCCTCGTCAACCTCGGTATATAGCTCATTGACATCGACCCGCAACACCTCCACAGTCACCTCCACGGTCACCTCGATCCCGACGTCGTCCACATCAGTGACATCGACGATCTCCTCCACAACGTCATCGTCTACCTCCACATCCACTGCGCCGACGACGAGCACGATCTCCACCTCAACATCAACCAGTGCCTCCACATCAACGCCTACAAGCGCATCTACATCCGCATCCACTTCGCTGTCGAGCACGACCAGCACCACCTCAAGCACCTCAACAATAAGCACCACAGTGTAACTGATTTATCCACGCTATGGCTTACGACGACAAACAATGAACCGAAATAAGTGAGAACCGTTTTTAAACTGAAATACATATCTCAATCATGGCTCTGGGGAGAGCCTTGGAAGGGCAAATAGGGCGCGTCTGCCTGCAACGCGCAGGCATGCCTGCGCCATGAAACGTGAACAACATGAATTACGTAGAACTGATTACCGCATTGACTGTGATCTCTACAGCCATGCTTACGCTGGAGGGCGCGTGGATACTCTATACAACGAGAGCCGACAAGAGGGCCAAGGAGATGCTTACGCAGCCTTCGTATTCAAGCAAGAAGAAAAAGATATGCCTTCTCTTCCCCGCGTACAAGGACGTAATAAACCTTGACAAGTGGATAGAATGGGGAAAGGATGGAGACGTCACGTACGTGATCGCGGAGGACGTGACAAGGAAGAACGAGAAGTTCAAGGACAGGGCGATGTTCGTACATAGGGACAGCAGGGAAGGGTTCAAGGCCGGGGCCGTGAACAACTGCCTTGACATCCTGATGGAAAAGGGGATGAAGTTCGATTACGTGATAGTGATAGATGCTGACCATATACCATTCAACAATTCCGTGAAAGACGTATACGGCTATCTCGAAGACGACCTGATACAGTTCTTCTGGTACGACGGCCTGCCGCTCAACACCGCGCTCACGTGGCTCACCTACTCGTCCAGATACTACAGCAACTGGAACCTGTACAACAGGAAGTTTCCGAACCTGACAGGAAGCGGCGTCGCCATAAGCTACAAGCTGGTCAAGGCAGGCGTGAGGTTCCCCGATTCCATAACTGAGGACTATGCGCTTACGCTCGATAGCGCGGACAGCAAGAGCATCAGGGTCACGGTAATACCTTACGTGCTTTGCATAGGCGCATCCCCGAAAAACCTCAAGGTGTACGTGAAGCAGCAGATACGATGGGCCGAAGGCACAATACGCGATGCGCGAAGGTATTTCCTGAAGACGATGTTCAACGATACCCTTACCGCATATGACAAGTGGGACTTCCTGATGCATGCCAACATGTACGTGCAGGGTCTCTATCTGCTGGTGAACGTCGGGGTCCTTCTGGCAGGATACGGCGTAGGCTCCTTCCTTGCACCGATAATCCTGTTCCAGGGCATCGCATACTTCAAGACTCTCGCCAAAACGCCCAAAAGATACTGGGCAACGTACTTCCTTCTGAACTACTTCATGGCGCTTGTCCAGGTGTACGCGTTCCTGAAGGCGATATTCATGAATACTGGGAGCTTCTACGCGACCGACAAATCGTCCAGCAAATCGGTAGAGTACTCGTCTAATATTGCAAAGTGAGGTAATTTCTGAGGTAGCTCTCGTAGGCTGCCATATCGTTTACCTCCATCTTCGAGCCTCCGCTGTCCCATCCGTTCCCCCACCTGTGCGTTGTCATGACAACGTAATACCTCTGCTTTGTGAACTCCTGCCTTGGAGCGAACACTATGCGGTTCCTGGGCTTTCCGTCGACCCAGAAGCCTATGGCATCCCTCTTGCCTTCCCTATCCACCCTTATCCGGTACCTGTGCGCCTTCCCGTCGTTGCGGATCAGCTCCGCGTCGACGAAATGGTTGTTGGGGTTGCCGGACATGATGTGCCTTCCATCCTGTATGTACCCGTAGATCATGCCGTTGTCCATCCTGAGCCTGATCCCGAATTCCTGCCCGTCCCACGTGCTTATGTCATTCGCAGCCAGCACCACCATCTCGTCGAACATATAGCCAGAACCGCACTTTGCCGTGAATGTCGCGTTGAACTCCAGCGAACTGATCCTGATGGGCTTGATGCCTATCACGTCAACAAAGCTGTGTCTCCTGCCCTCTGCGATTCTCTCAGGATAAGGCAGCGTGAATTTCCTCGACCTGCATATGCCCCTCAGGCGCGTTCCCAACGACCTGAGCCTGAAATTAACGGCCATCAAGGCACGCCTTTTTGCAAAGACCTGCATTCGAACCTACAATATACGGAATTCATTATATCTATTAATAACGGAAAATTTCGGTTTGCGTTTTCTATGCGCATGACTTTAGGAAAAGAGCCCTCGCAGGATTGCGAACGCCGGGATTTGAACCCGGGCTCTTGACTTGGCAAGCCAAAGTCCTACCAGGCTAGACTACGTTCGCAACAATAAGGAAGAATAGCAGACCAAGCAATATAAACTGTTTGGCAGCTGCTATTCCTCGTAGTTATCGCAGAGCATCTCAAGCATTTCCACTGCCGAGATCCTCTCAACGGTCTTCATCGCCTCTTCTGCGCAGGTGTCAGTTACGTTCCCGGACCTTGCAAAGCCCTCGAGAAAATCCCGTATCTCCCGCCTCGACTCCTTGCACCCGTACGCATACTCCTCAAGGTCCCTGATCGCCCTGACAGCCTCGTCGTTACTAGAGCCAGCTAGCTCTAGTGTTTGGTATGCCCCAACACCCATTCCATTCCCCAGCATAGCATATAACTTTCCTCCTATATATATGTTTCTAGGACGGGTATTGTCGCATAATCGGTTGTTTATAAATGTTGTCGCATTCGGTTGTTCACTTTTGTATTTTCTTCTTCTGAACTTGCTTTTCTAATGTTTTACTCCTTCCCTTTTAAGATATTCTTCATACTCCTTTTCGTTCTTTTTCTGTAGTTTTTTAACAGGGATTTTTTTCTTTCCTATAGACTCTTCGTATGTTTTAAAGTTTCCTCTGAATTTTTTCTTTAGATGAATACTATAGAACGCTCCGAACACAAATACCCCGAAAGATAAAATCCCAAGAAAAACAAACAGAAGAATAAATATCATGATAAGCATAGGATAGTAATAACCTGAATCTAAAACAAATGTTTCCCATCCTGTTTTTTCCATATTATCCTTCTTTCCAACCTTGTGCTTCCATCTCTGCGTCTAATGCCTTTTGCACAAAACGAGATAGGTTTATGCTCTTTGCTTCGATAAACCGCTGATGCTTGGGCATAAGGGTTATCGTCTTTGGTATTGCAGTTTCTATCGGTTTCTTTGCCTTTCCCATAATATACGTATTATACCTATACCTTTATATACCTGTTCATTCATAATACGTATTGTAAGTATTGTGAGTATGATATTATGGCTGAACAAACCGACCTTGAAGGTCAATCAAAAGCAAGGAAGGACAGGGCTGTCGAAGTCCTGAATAGCAGAGTGCCGCAGGTAGTCAATGCGACTACCTATCTTATCCCATCCACAGATGGCACTACCCAATACAAGGTAAGGCACGTAGATGCCTATTCTTGCACATGCCCTGACTTTACGAATAGGTGCAAAGAGAAGGGACTTTACTGCAAACATATCCATGCCATCATCCTCTTTAACAAGCTAAAGAACAAGGTAGAGCTTGACGACTTTGACGTTGATAGCATAACAGAGGAAAAGACCTGTCCTGAATGCAAGAGCGACAAACTGCAAAAATATGGAATGAGAAGGAACAAATCTGGTTCTAAGCAAAGGCACATGTGCCTGAATTGTGGTGCTACTTTTGTCCTTGACCCTGCAAAAGGGATTAAAGGTAATGCACGTATCCTATGCCTTGCTCTTGATATGTATTACAAAGGCAATTCTCTAAGAGATATACAGAATACACTTTGGCAGAGCTTTGGCTTGAAGCTACACCACGAAACGATAAGACGCTGGAATAATAGGTTCATGGGTAAGATAAATGATTATACCGCTACCTTGAAGCCACGAATAACCTTATCCCTCTCCCTGAATGTGCCATGATACCTCTCTATTATCTGGTTGTCCATCTTTGACGTTGCATGATTTACGCCCATCCTGTTATTGAAAACAAATTTATGTGCAAAGGTAATGTATTC
>JAGWGW010000006.1 GCA_028867135.1 Microcaldota archaeon
ATGCAATGGACAACAAGACAAGGTTCTTGCTCGCCACGCAGATAACGAAAGTAAGAACGATAAAGGATGCGAGGGCTATCATACAGAAGGCAAAGCCATTCCTCTCCCATAAGCCAAACACAATAGCGACGGATAAAGGGCAATTTTATAAGAGAGCGATAAGGAAAGAATACATTACCTTTGCACATAAATTTGTTTTCAATAACAGGATGGGCGTAAATCATGCAACGTCAAAGATGGACAACCAGATAATAGAGAGGTATCATGGCACATTCAGGGAGAGGGATAAGGTTATTCGTGGCTTCAAGAACGAAAGGGCAACAGAACAATACATAGACAATTGGAAAACCTATTACAACTTCGTAAGACCGCACACAAGCTTTAATGGTCTTACGCCATCGGAGATGGCAGGGATAAGCATAGGTGCAGAGAGGAATAGATGGTT
Source organism: Microcaldota archaeon (assembly GCA_028867135.1). Classification (GTDB taxonomy): domain Archaea; phylum Micrarchaeota; class Micrarchaeia; order Micrarchaeales; family CABMGC01; genus JAGWGW01. The sequence goes on from JAGWGW010000006.1 coordinate 446, forward strand.
AACGTTATTGAAACTTAGTAGTAAACCTTGATTATACTCTATATTTTCTTAATAATTTTATAGAATGTTGAATAGCAGCATGCACGACGCCCAATTCAATCAATGAGTATAAAACTAAATCAATAAAGATGTACCAACTCGCAGTAAATGTATCATTAATTGCTCTTGAGTTTATCTTTGAATATTGTTCTATGTAGGATTTATACATGTAATTAGTAGTTTGGTTAGTGGTTGAATTAGTAGTATTAGTAATTGAAACTTCGGCTATAAATCCATGTGCGCCTATGCCTGCAAGTGAATATGTTATGCTATCAAACAAATAATAAACTGGAATAAAGAAAATCGCTATAAGAAGTGCTCCCCACATCATGTTTATTCGATATTTTGGAGAGAAACTTATGATATATTTTTGCAAGAATAATCTTAATTTGGGTATTGTCTGTATTAGGACAATTGAATAAAAACCAAATAATATGCTACAGAATGTTAGTAAACCTTGTAAGAAAAATGGGTAAGTATCATCTGCTAAAGGAATTATATTGAGTATTTGAAGAATGATATTTCTTTCAGTGCCGATTATCTGAGAATAAACAAAACCAAATATAATAACGAGAATATAGGCTAATCCTAATAATGTAGTGATTTTCCACTTTCTTGTACGCTCTCTTTTACTTAATTTGGGATCTTTCTTAAAAAATTCAGATATGGAACTGACCATAGTATCTGTCAAGGATTTTTTCATTCTTTAACGCCTTCTATTTAACGATAGCCCTATAACGAACCCTATGGCACCTCCAACGAGTGCCCCAGTGCCGCCACCTATAATACCTCCAAAAAGTCCTAAAGCAATTAAGCCTAACAAAGCATTTTCATCTTGTTTTGTCATAAATTTGTTTTGCTCGATAAGTCTTTTATGCCCTTTGGAAATGCCTTTTTTCATTTATTCACCCCAAAAACCAACCGAATGCGACGGCTGGATATATAAACCGAATTTGTGGACAATACCCACTAATGATTTATACCTTGTCAATGCATTGTTTACCATGATAAAACTTCAGTCTGCGATGGAGTACCTGATGACTTACGGATGGGCGATACTCGCGATCGCGATTGTGATGGTCTCCCTTTATTCTCTTGGGATATTCAGCCTCGGAAACCTGAAGCCAACTGCAACTCCCGGCTCGTGCCAGGTCATACGGACAGCAGCTCAGGTGAGTCTTGCAGGGCAATGCAATAACATGATTCCGAAATACGTTGGGCAGTTCAACGGACAAAACGCGTATGTTGATCTCGGAAATAGCGCGTCGGTAAGCCCCGAAGCCGGAGCAAACGGAAAAATGACCTTATGCATCTGGTACTTTATTACCTCCTCGGCAAGTTACAACGGACCTCTACTGAAAGGTGAGAGTTCTCCTTCAAGCGGAAACGGCTGGGAATATGCGATAGATCCCCAAGGAGCGTCACATGATGCTGTTGTCTGGGTTCCAGCGGGTAGCGGTATAATGAGCGTAAACTCTGGGAAAGCGACTACACTACAAACTTGGTATTTTGTCTGCTTTACCTATGATTATGCAGCAAATCAAGGTGCATATTACTACAACGGTACTCAATATTCAACAACATTAAGTCAAGGAAATGGCCCTGCTGCACAAAGAACTGGACATCTTGTAATAGGAGCTGGCGAAGGCCCAGGCGGAGGTACTGGATATTCGAATATATATGCTGCAGATGTCCAGATTTACAATACCTCCCTTGACAATACTACGATAAAGAGGCTATATCAGGAAGGTATAGGCGGGGCTCCGGTAGACCTGCAGCATCTCGTTGGTTGGTGGCCTCTCAACGGGAACGCAAATGACTATTCCGGGAACAACAACCAAGGCACGTCAACAAGTGTAGTCTGGAACGCGAACTGGCAGAGCGGGTATACTGCGCCTACATCGTGATGATTATGAAAGGATTTGTCTCCATAGTCATATCCGGAGAGCCGAAATCAGGAAAGTCGACGCTTGCAGGGATGCTTGCAAAGGCATACGGATGGCAGAGACTATCGCTGGGCGACATGTGGCGCGAGAAATGGAGGAAGCTATACCCTAATGAAGAGGTTCCTTTCGATGTATTCTGGAAAGGCACAACTATAGATGAGAACAGAAGGATGAATGTCGAGGCAAAGAAAATATTCGAGAAGGGAAAGATGGTCGGAGACTCAAGGTTCGTATCCTACCTTAATCCCAGTAAATGCTTTCTCATATTCATGACTGCCAGCCTTGAAACGAGGGCGAAAAGATCGGCGAACGGCGAATACAAGGGAAAGAGCATCGCTGGAATAAAGAGGCTGCTCAAGAAAAGGGAGATGGACGAAGTGCAGATGGGCATGAAGCTGTTCAAGAATGATTACAGGGATCCGGAGCACTACCATCTCATCCTCAACTCAGGCATACTGACTCCGGAGCAGGAGTTCAACATTGTACGGAGCATCGTATAGCTAGAGCTGCTTCTGCCCCTTGCCCAGCTGATAGCTCTCCGCGAGCTTCCTGTTCAGCGAGTTTATCAGCATCCTCATCTTCTCCTCCTTCTGGCCCGATACCCTGAGATACACTTCGTCCTTGGTGCCTTCCGCAACAAGTATGTATATGTCTCCGTCCCTGAACCTCCCTGTCCTTCCCTTCCTCTGTATGTTCCTTATCTCATTAGGTATCGCTTCGTAAAACACGACCAGGTCAACGCTCGGTATGTCGAGGCCCTCCTCGCCTATGGAGCTCGCCACCAGTATGTCAAATTTCCTGTTCCTGAAATCCTCTATCACCTGCTTCTGCTGCAGCTGCGTGACCCCCTCCTTCTTGCCGACGAACGGAACGGAGCTGAAGCCGTTGTTGTTGAGGAATTCGACCAGCATCCTTATCGTAGAGCGGTACTGCGCGAACACTATGGCGCTCTTGCCCCTGTAATTCTTCAGCACGTCTATCAGCGCGAAAACCTTTCCATGCTCCTCGCTTCTCCTTACCGATTCCTCAGCCAGACTCTTCGCAGCCATGATGTTCCTGTTGTTTAGGAGGTACTCGACAGCGCGGCTCTTCTTCTCCCTGGCATGCAGCGAGTTCATGTAGCTGAGAAACGGGGATATGCCCTCAACAACAAGCAGGTCGTACGCATGCAGCAGGTTAAGCAGCTTCACATATCCGAATATGGCCCCGAACTTGTAGTTCCTGGCTTCTATCTTCTCTATCTCCCTTCCAAGCGCTATCAATCTTCCCTTCGGCATGTTCTGGAAGCTCTTGAAGTGCATCAGCCCCATGTGCCTGAGGCTGTCCATGCTGGCTTCGATCTCAGGCACGAGGAGCTTCGATATCTCCTTTATCCTATCGGTCTGCCTGACGTTGACAATGTGGACGTACTTCGGCATGATGTACTTTACCACATCGCCGTCTGTAGACACTCTCGCCTCGATGTGCCTTATGTTGAGGGTTCCAACGAGCTCCTCTATCTTCTCCTTCTTGCTTCCGGGAGACGCCGTCAATCCGACAACAAGTATGTCCCTGACCGTGCATTCGTTCGCTATGTAAGTATATGCGTATTTCCCGACCGCCCTATGGCACTCGTCGAAGACAGCGACCCCGAACCCCTCAAGGCCGAGCATCGCGCTCTTCACGTCGTTCGCGACTGTCTGCGGAGTCGCCACTATGACCTTCGCGATGTTCGCCTCCCTAGCCTTCTTGCTTGTCGTTCCTGTGAGCAGCAGTATCTCCTCTTTCGGGATCTTCAGCTGGTTCGCAATGGTATTGTAGTGCTGCTCGGAAAGCGGCTTAGTCGGGGCCATGAGCAGCGACCTCTTCCCATCCGCTATCGCCTTCGCTATTGCAGCAACGGCTATGAAGGTCTTCCCAAGCCCTGTAGGCAGCACGACCAGCGTGTTGCCGTTCTGATGTATTGATCTTATTATGTTGTACTGGTATTCCCTGAATTCAGTGCCTTCGAGGTTCATCAGATTGGCGTAGTCACCAAGCAGCCGCCATCTCTCGTCAATAGCCATATAAACCAGTCTCAGCACTACGATATAGCCTTAAAAAGCTTTTAAGCAATACCTTGCTATCGTGCCGCAGTAGCTCAATGGGAGAGCGCCGCCCTGAAGAGGCGGATGTTGCTGGTTCAAATCCGGCCTGCGGCATAACCTCCTCACGAGGGAGTGCAGTCCAAATCCCCAAGGGCGACCTTTAAATAGGTCTTGGTCGTAACGGCCAGCATGACTTTGAAAGAATCCGAATTGGGCAGGATTGATAGAGGCATAGAGAAATTCGTTTCTAGGCTCAAGAAGGAGAGTCCAACGAACTATATCCATGTCAAGGACTACATTGCCTTCCTTCAGGCTAACAACAAGCATACGCGCACCGTATACAGGCATGCTTTGCTCTATCTATCTTCTTCAGGTTCTACAACAAGGATGCAAAGGAAGCAACAAAAGAGGAGCTAGTACAAGCGATAGGCAGGATAAACCTTCTTCCAAACTACCGGGAATCCACAAAAGACAAGGTAAGGACCGTAACCAAACAGTTTTACAAGCATTTGCTAGGAGATGACGAATTCTACCCCCCCCGTCATTAGATGGCAAAAGGTCAAAGGCCATCCATAGAGGAGAAGGAAAACAGATAAATTCTGACGATGTGCTTTGTCTTCGAGATTATGTAAGACGTACAATCCTAGCAGTTAATGATATAAACAAAGGCAAAAAGGAGCTAGCAAACATTTTAAACCGAAGAGGTTTCTATAACTTTTAATAGACCATATCTGTTAGGCCCTAGGCATTACTTCTGCTTCTTCTTAGCTAGAAAGCCACCAATCAAACCTCCTATTGGCGTTGCGATGAAGAAGAGCAGGTAGCCGATACCGAGTACTGACCTGATGGTATTTGCAAGCTGATATGCTGCCTGGGAAACCTGTGGTGAAGTGGTGCTCCCTGCTCCAGCAAGACCAATAACCGATGCAAGAATATACGGCACGAAGAGAATTATGATTAGCCCTATAACAAAACTAACAACCCCAGAAAGGAAGCCCACGCCAGCTCCCCCAACCGCCCCTCGCTTAGCCATATAGCCTGCTATGGCACCGCTGATTAGCAAGCCAAAGAAAACAATACCACCGATAAGTCCTCCAATTATGCCTCCCACGACTACTGCCTTCGCAATGCTTGGCTGCTTTGCAGAAGTTGTTTCAGGCATATATCCCAAATCTACTTGAATATGCATGTTTAAATAGCTGAGCTAAAGAATTGGAAGGTAGGACTTGAACTTTAGTTCTGATTGAGGCCTGTGGCATAGTACTTTATAAGTAAGGTATCAGGTCAGATGTTTTCCATACCTTTATCATCTTCTGCTTCTGAAAATGACTGTCATCGCTCCATATGCCATCATTTGCAATTGCAAGTCCTAGCGCTATGAATGGCGTGTCATCTGCATCTATCTTATCCATAATCTTTTTTGCCTCATTAAATTTGTACTTAAGTATGGAATCATCAACTACATACAGATTATTCAATATTAATGACAGCAGGCTATCAAATGCGGTTTCTGTTAAGTTAGTCCTTCTCAATAGTTCCTCCTTGTGCTCCTCGAGCTCCATTTTTGTAAAACTTGGTGTTAGGAGTATGAACTTATCAGAATAGATTATTCTCCTGCTTACCGAATCCTTGATGAGTGCTGCAACTATCCTATTGGTATTAGCTACTAGTATCATTCTCGAGCCTCTTACGTATTCCTGCCTTGACTTTGTGCCCTATGGTCTCAGCATCTTTTTCCGTAAGTCGGCTATTCTTGAGCATCTTATCCACAAGGTCCAGCTCCAGCAGCTTTTTTTCAAAAGCAAGCCTGGCTATATCGCTCCATTTCAATTCCGTATGTCTTTTCATTTTCTCATACAATTCATCTGAAACTGATAGTGTTATATTCGTCACAGCTTTCACCTATGTGTATTATGTGTAATCACATATTTAAACTTTTCCGTTGCCTACTACAGCACATAAGGGTACAAAAGCCATCATGCATAGTATTTCCAATCAAACAATGTCTTTCTGAAGTGGCACCATAGGAATATGCCGGCTTGTGGCATTTTCCATTCAACAGGGGATCTGTTTAATCTATCCTGCGGTAAAACGCATTTTGCGGCATAAATTTAAAGCACGCCAAGCAATATACGATGTGATTTCTTGAAAAAAGTGGGGCTTGCAGATACGACGTTTTCCAGATTCGACTACGCGCCGGTGGTGCTCGGAGTGCTGTCAGAGAGCAACCCAGAGGTAGAAATTGTGCGCTACACTGTGCCTGGAATAAAGGATCTTCCTGTAGCATGCAAGAGGCTCTTTCAGGAAAAGTGTGACATAGTGATAGCATGCGGCATGGTGGGCAAGATGCCGATAGACAAGCAGTGCTCTCACGAAGCCAGTATCGGGCTCCAGTCAGTCCAGTTGTCTGAAGCGAAGCACATACTCGAGGTTTTTGTCCACATGGATGAGGCCAAGAACGATAAGGAGCTTGCAAGTATCTGCGAGGACAGGGCAAGAAAACATGCCGAGAATGTCCTTATGCTCCTTTTCGACCAGAAGAAACTGCAAGGCAGGGCAGGCACGGGCAGAAGGCAGGGAAAGGAGGACGAAGGTCCCCTGAGGTTGGGTTAGATGGTTTCCATAGCAATAGTGCATTCGAAATTCAACCACGAGATAACTGATAAGATGCTTGAGCATGCGAGAGCGCACGCGAAGAAGCTCGGCATGAAGGTCGCAGTTGAGGTGACAGTGCCAGGCGCATTCGACATGCCAATAACCATAAAGAAGCTGCTTGAGAGAAAGGATATCGACGGAGTGGCAACCATAGGAGCCGTAATCAAGGGCGAGACGAAGCATGACGAGCTTATAGCCAATCAGCTTTCCCATGCAATAATCCAGTTGTCGCTGCAATACGGCAAGCCTGTAGGTCTGGGAGTAATCGGGCCTGGCGTTACCTGGAAACAGGCAGAAGCAAGGGCAAAGCAGTATTCGGAGCAGAGCGTCGAAGCCGTATTGAAACTACACAAAGAGCTGAAGAAGATATAGGCTTTACAGGGTGCGCTAGACGCTACCCAACTAGAACTGTCAGAATAACCGAAAAGCACGTAAGAGTACAAAAAGCGCCACAAAGCAGATTTGTCATCTTTTGGCGTCGTTTCGGAAGTAGTCCCGAGAAAACTGCTGGCCTGCGGCATAGTACTTTCCGTTCAACGACGCACGTCTAAAGATTGCAGAAAGAAGTTTAATAAGTGTTTAATGCTTATGATATCGTGGGTTATTATACGGCCAAAAGATCTAAAAAGAAAAGGCTTACGCATGTAAAATATCCATTATTAGCATCCGCACTACTATTGGTCGGAATAGCTGCATTATTCATCTTCGCATCACATTTTTCCCAGAAAACCCAGCGACCATCAATGCAACAGCTGCAATTAAATTTTGATTATCTTAGTCAACAGCACACTAACCTTTGCGCAGCGCCAAATTTCTTGGATTCAAAATCTAACGACAGTTTTCTCCAGGGATCATGCTGCTCCTTCATGAACTTCAGCAGCTATGTGGAGCAGGTGGAGGGGTTGACAAACTATTCAAGCATATCCCAGATACCCAAAGACCCTTACAACATATCAGTTCCGCTTGCTAAGCAGCTGTTAGGCTACGACCAAAACATACAGCTGGATTCGAATCAGCAAATGATTTATGGTCAAGCTGTCAACATGTCCTCAGAGCACGGACCATGCTGCTGCAAATGCTGGAGATGGTACGTATTTGAAGGCCAGGCAAAGTACTTCATAGTGCACAATATGTTCAATGCAAGCCAGATAGCCCACATCTGGGACCTGGAAGATGGCTGCGGAGGGCCTTCTGATGCCAAGGGCTATCAGCCACCTGCGTGATTTTCAATGGTTCCGGGCTTTTATGAAACCTAAGGATTCAGAGCAATTTATATAAGCTATCTGTTGCATAATAGACACATGGACAAGGCACAAGTTTTCGGCATAATAGTTGTATTGGTAATATTGGCAGCGCTGGCCATCTTCTTGGCGAACCAGAATCCTGCGTCGCACAAGGGCCTTGGCCTGCTGTCAGTGCTGCTCACGGATCCTCCGCAGGTGCCGAACGGCACGCAGGCATTGGTTATAAGCTACTCATCGCTTGGGGTGCACACCGAAGGGGCTCAGGGCTCCGGATGGATCCAGTCTAACGCAAGCGGAACTGTCAACCTCCTATCCCTTCTCAATCTCACCCAGACGATAGGCACCGTTTCAGTGCCGAACGGCACGCAGGTAAACCTGGTAAGATTCAGCGTCTCCTCCGCAAAGATAACGATAAACAACATAACGTACAACGTCACGGTGCCCAGCGGAATGGTGCAGGCAAATGTCGAGGGCATGAACCATGTCAGCAGCAGCAGCGGCGTACTGGTTTCGCTATCGCCCACAGTAGTTTCCATCCTGACATCAAACACCACAGTCTTCGTCCTTGTGCCATCGCTTCGCGCAGTAATAATCGCAAATGGCACCAACCAGAGCACGGCACGTGTGGGCTTCAAGTCAAGGCTCCACGCAGAGGACAGAGACAGCCTGGAGCACACGGGCTCTAACATAACCGTAACCAACGCGTCATTGACGGTATCCGGGAACGTGACGGATCTTAGCGTCACAGTAAGGAACAACGGCAACCAGAGCGTGGCGCTGAAGCATGTGGCAATATTCGGGAACGTCTCAACCATGCTGAATTCAACGGCCATAGGGGACAATGCAGCAAGGGTAGAGGCCGAATTCGAGGACCAGCTAAGGAACAGCACCATATGTGCGAATATCACGTCAAATTCAACGGTAAACGCATCTGCGTCTGCTAACAAGTCCGCAAACCTCAGTGTAGGCGCAAGGCCGATGTTCGATCTTCAAGGCAGCGGCCAAGGCAATGACGGTGCGAACGCATCAGCAAACCTGACAAGCAACATGAGCGGACGTGAAAACAGCGGCAATCAGAGCAAGCAGCAGGAATCGGACCATGTCAACTTAAGCGCAAGCGACCGCATGAATGTCAATAATTCGGACTTCGGCGACATGGGCGAGCACCTGCAATCCAACTTGGGGCTTAGGATCAACGGGAGCGTATGCACCGCTGCAGGCTTCGCAGAGTTCCAGGACAGGCTCAGGGCAAGGCTAGCAAACGCCACATCCGACTTTGCCCATGCCCAAGCGGACTTCAGGCTGGTCTCATTCCTGGTCGCGCAGAACGGAACCCTCGAGCTTCCCTACAACTTCGAGGACTTCAACGACACAGGATATTCGCTGCAGCCAAGCAGCTCGTTCACATTCACCTTCAGCAACGTTATAGTGACCAGCGACGGCGGCCTTGTAATAAAACCGCTGCCTGGCAGCGCATACAGGATCAGGGTGGGCGGCGAGGAGGGCGCCTCAGCATCCACGAATCTCACTGCTACAGCAGGCTGACCCTTTAAAGGACGTTATTTGCCGCGCTGCGCACGCCATTCCTACCTGTAGTGCACGGACTCGTATCTTACATCGAGTTTTGCGGCTAACTGGGTCTTCTTCAGCAGCGAGAGCACGTCGCCAAACGCTCCTCCTGCGATGTAGAACTGCAGCTGATGCCCCGGCAGCGCAGCCCCCAGGTCGAGCAGCAGTACGGTATAGTTTACCGAAGGCCTGTTGGAGCCCGGCATGCCGCTTGCGTACGATATGCACCTGCTGAGCCTTACTGCTGTCACCTTATGGTAGGCATGCTTTATGCGTATGTCCATCTGCCCTGATGGCGACATCGCGCCAAGGCTTTTGCGGACAATGCCACATTGCGACACGTAATTCCTGAACATCTCCAGCCCCGCGCTGTCAAGGGGCTTCTCATCGAGCTGGGGCAGCAGCGCGCCCAGCACGAAGTTATCAGTAAGGATAAGCCTGTACGCTGTCGCGTCTGCGATTTTGCGGAACATCACATTGTTGGGGGTTGTTGCCGCAGGGCATATCTCGCCCACGACCTTCTCATCCCTGACGCTATCGTAATAGTTTACCATGGATACGCTCTGCGCATTGGCCATACATCCATTTGCCTTTTCTCCTTTATAACGATGCCGCTTGATGTGGCCTGCGGTTCAGGCATGCCCGTTAGGCGCATTGAGACGCTGTACCTGCAGCGCTGCCGTATCGCTATCCCTTTTACCGAAACAAATCAGATGCTTCTAATATTCTCATTGCAGATTCCTCTTAGGTGGCATCATGGTCCTGGTATGCCCCAAATGCGGGGCCGAGAACAGCGACGATACTGCAAAATGCAAGATATGCGGCAGCGCTATTGGAGATGCGGCCGTAGGCAAAAGGCCGACCCACTACAGGTCTGCCGTAGGATTCGTGCTTCTCCTGGCCGTAGTGGCCTTGGCGATACTTCTGTATCCTGTTATAGCCTCAAAGCTGTCATCGCTTTACAAGAACATAGTTTCATCGACAACAACCGTTACCAGCATACCGACGACAACAGTCAACCAGTCGACTACCGTGCCGTGCATCATATGCATAGGCGACCACAGCGGCCATTGACGCACAAGATATAAAACTTGCATTCGCATATCTATCTCTGTCGGTCTTGACATGCACGCAGAAAAAAAGATACCCACAAAGCGAACGGTGCTTCCAAAGGGACTTTACGGAATAACGTCAAGGGATTTTGGAATGACCCACGTCCAGAGCGCCAGGGTGCTGCTTGGCGGCGGGGCCAAGTTAATCCAGTACAGGGAGAAGAAGGCAGGAACAGGAGCCATGATCGAAGAGGCAAGGGAGATCGGGCTTCTTTGCAAGGCCGAGAACGCCATTTTCATAGTGAATGACAGCGTAGAGGTTGCAATGGCTGTCGGGGCAGACGGGGTTCACGTGGGACATGAGGACGTGCCTGTCAAGGAAGCAAGGAGGTCGCTTCCCAACAAGATAATAGGCGCAAGCGCAGCCAGTGCTGAGGAGGCCGTGCGCGCAGAGCGAGACGGCGCAGACTACATAGGAGCTGCGGCAATCTTCCATTCCCTCAGAAGCAAGCCGGATGCAAGAGTGATAGGCCTCGAGGAGCTGAAAAGGATAAGGGATTCGGTCAAGATACCCGTATATGCTATTGGTGGCATAAGGATGGAGCACCTCAAGACCCTCAAGCAATATGGAATTGACGGTTTTACCGTGATCTCAACGATACTAGCATCAGAGGATCCTGAGGCTGTTGCGAAGGAGTTCATCAACGGATGGCTGCGCGCCTGACTATTTGCCCTCCTTCCCCTTTGCCGCAGAATCAAGACCGCGCCACAGGTATAGCGTTGCGATAGAACCGTACGGCCTCCATTTCGATGACAGTTTCTCCATGTCCTTCCTTTCGGGCATCTCCTTGAGCCTGTATGCCGCCCGTATCCCTTTTCTGAACCCTAGGTCATCCATCGGCAGCACGTCCACTCTTCCCAGGCTGAACAAAAGGAACATCTCCGCGGTCCATCTGCCTATGCCCTTGACCTCGTCGAGCATCGTGACAACCTCCTCATCGCTCATCATCTCGACTCCTTCAAGCTTCAGCCTTCCATCATTGATGCGCTCACAAAGGTCCTTGATGTAGCCGTACTTCTGCGGGGATATGCCTGCTGACCTGAGCCTCTTCTCGCTAGTGCGCAAATATTCCTTAGGAGTCGGTATCCTGCCATTGTACAATCCCTTGAACTTCTTCAGTATCGCCCTTGCCGCCGAGCCGGCCAATTGCTGGAAGAGTATGGATTCCACGAGAGATTCGTAGTAGCCGCTGCCGTCGATCTCGAACGCGATAGGGCCCACGTTCCTGACGATATTCGCCATGACCTTGTCCTTCTTGATCAGGTACCTTCTGCCCCTGTTCCATATCCTCTTGTCGTTTAGGAGCTCGGATCCGACTTCCATCGTACTCACCGCACGATCCTGGAACCGCACTTCTCGCAGAACTTGGCGTCTGCGCTGTTCTTCGCGCCGCACTTGCTGCAGTATATGCCAGGGTCCGCGTCCTGGGCAGTTGGAGCGGTGTCCTGGGGCGACTGCCTGCCGTCTATCCTCTGGTTTACGTAATCTGCAAGCTGCCTTGCATCGTCCGCATTCAATCCTACGATCTCCCCCTCCTCCTTGCCCTTTGGGATGAGTCCCTTGTCCTCGCTGAAACCCTCGATCCTTATGAATACGCTCGAGAAGATTATTCCCTTGTCCAGCCTGACCTCGGTTATCTTCTCATAGGGTATGCTTTCGTAGTCCCCCCTTAGCCCGAGCGCAGACCTGTTGACCATTATGACCCTCCTGTCAGTTGCAACGATGAAGGAAGGCACCACCCTGTTGCCTCCAGGAGCAATTCTGCTCTGGCTAGCGGTCATTATAATTTTTTCGTCAGGCGTAAGAAGGCCCTTGACCCTCTCGACGTCTCCCTGATTGACAGCCATGAGTAAATATCGGAATTAGCTATAATATACTATCTGAATATTTCGAAGCCCTGATGCATGCCTCAGTACCTTACCTTGAGCTTCGTTATGCCGCCCCTGCTTCCGACATGGGCATACTCGCCGGTTCCATCGTCGTTTCTTTTTATTACCTTGAAGCCTTCAGGAAGCCTTCCATCCCTGCCCGCAGCCTTCAATGCAGGCCCGAGGAACTCGCGGTCCTTCTCCAAAAGGTTACCCTTCCCCATGGTCCTTTCCGCCTCTCCAAGAAGCAGGTTCTCGTGTACAGGGACGTACATCGAAGCAGGAAGATTTACAGGATTTCCGAGCACGATCACATTATTCCCTATCGTTGCGGAGTCTATGTGCGCCTCGGTCCAGAGCACCTTGCTGAACGCTCCGCTTCCGTATGACGATTCGTTGCCTTCTATGACTGCGCTGCCGTCCGCCCCCAGCATGTCATTTAGCATGCCTGCGCTCAGCTTCTTGGCGTATTCCTGGAGCCCGCTCGCCCTCATGACCACTTTCGCGCTTGCGTAGCCGTTGCCGTATTTTCCAGGAAGCACAAGCCCCCCATCTATGTTGAGCTTCTTGCAGAACGCGTTGAACTCATCAGTAGCGTTCTCCCTGACTGCCTTGTACCAGTTCCAGTAGGCAGTCAGCTGCGGATTCTTCTCAATATAATCTATGAAGTCTGCCTCCTCCAGCATCCTGGAGCCTTTCTTGTTGAATGCGGCAACAGTAGCATCGAACATGTCAGTGAACCTCGAATAGCCGAGGCGCGGCTCAGGGCCAACTCCAGGCCTGCCTTCTATCTCCTTAAGCAGGGCAGGATTGGTCTCCCTCAGCCAATGCGCGAACAATGGCGTAGCAGAGTAGATCGCCTGCTTCGGGAACGGGACGTGGGTTACCACGGATTCGGGATTGGGCTTCCTGCCCGTAAGTTTCTCATAAGCCCTTTCGGCGTCCTCGTACGCCTTTGCGACCACGTACACGTACATCCTCTCGGAAAACTTGCCGTGTACTGTCGGGGTCTCGCTGCCGAACTTGTTGAAATCTGATGCTGGTATATGGAACGCGCCGGATCCTTTTCCGTACATGACCTCCACGAGCTTCGGATTCTTCGTTATCCATGCGAGTGTAGCCGCTGAACCCTGCGTCACCTCTGCGTTCGGCGCCTTGTTATGGTCGTAGATTGCGGTGTCCACGCTCAGGACCAGCGCGCTGTTCGGCATCCCTATTGCATGGTTCGCAAATATTGTCGATACGGCCTGCTCGAGTGCTATGCCCTCCCCTGCGCATGCGAAAGTTATCTGGATCGGTGTCGCCCTCTTGAGCATCTCAACTATCGTCCTGTTCCTTCCCTCGTCCTCCGCAAGCAGCTTCGAATAGACCATGAGAAGCGCAGGAGTGAGCTCCGGTCTGCTCCTATCCACGTTGCTTTCTGTGGCAAAGTAAATGTGCGTTATGGGCTCATCCATTAGCTTAGCCCTCTCTCCGGGGTCATCCAGCGTTTTCTTCAGGAACTTGTAAAGAACGTCAGCGGTCAACGTCGCGTTCGTTTCTGAGAAGCTTGGGTACCTGTTGCCCTCTATCATCAGCCCTTTCCTAAGCTTGCCCTCGCTCTGGAGCTGTTCGCCGGTGCTTACGTTTACCCCCTCGGCCAGCTCAGCTGCGGTAAACTGCACGCTGCCAGCCTTTAGCACAAGCGTCGTGATCCCTATCCTTGGGAAATTGTCCGGAGAATCTAGTTTGCCGTTCATGCCTTCACCTTCGTGCCATTCTGCCTTGCGTCTTGATTTCCGTACAGGATCCTGTCGAACGCCTCATTTCTGGGCGTCACCATGCCGTCTCCATGATAAGCAAAATACGCCTCTGCAAAGCTTAATGCCCTGGTCCTGTCTGCTTTAGCGCTGCCGTTTCTCAATTGCCCTGCAAGCAGCATCTCAAATTCTCTATCCCTAGGGGCGGGCATCTTTATCCCATGGTAGTCCATGACTGCCGCCTCGAAGCTGACAGCCTTGCCTGAGCTTCCGTTCTTATTTGACATTCGATCAACGTGGGATTAGTGAAAATGCAGCTATTTAAAAAGGGGTTTGGGGATAGGACAAAGGACGAACATGCTCGTCTCCCTTTTAACCCCATCCATGTGCACCTTTGCGATCCTCCTTACCTCTTCAGTGGCATAAGGCGACGCTATCGAGACGCTTGCCTCCTCCATCAGCGCGACGTCGCCCTCGCTGTCCCCTATGACGGCTGAGCGCCTGACAGGGGGCAAGCCAAGTTCATGTAGCTTCCTTTCAGTGGCATCAAGCTTTGTTGTCCTGTCGACCATGCATACATCTATGCCTTCAAGCTCCCTCGATATCCCCTGCCTTATCTTTCCGAACCTGTCAGTGTTCGACGCAAAACCCGCTGTCTTAAGGCCCAGGTGGTCGAGGTAGCTGACAGCCGCTTCGCACACCATGGAACCGTTCATCGACGAGATGAATACCGGCATTGGCTGAAGCTCGAGCATCAGCCCCAGCGTCTGCTTCACGGCATTCGCCTGTATGTATCGCCTTGCAAAATAGAACATGTCCTCATCATCCCCCATCCCGTTCCTTACCATCGAATCGTAGAGCCTCTTGAGCCCCAGCGAGACCCCGTCACGCTCGTTCCTCCTTACTGCGCGCTTTATGGCAAGGCCGTCGCCCATGAACCTAAGCGGCCGGATGGGATGCCTTGCGAGCTCCCTTCCCCTTAGCGTCTCCCTGAGGTATCCGAGCGCGATGCCCCTTTCTGCAGCGTTGCCTTTCCAAAGGGTCTTGTCGCCATCGCTTATTACCAGCTCGGCCTCCCTCCTCACCAGTTGCGCTATCTTATGGCCGTTATGCAATCAATCATCCGGTAGTGCATCTGTGCATGACCTGGTTTAATATACGGGATATCGCAGTCGGCAATAAGCGAAGCCGCATCTTTTAATAATTGTATTGAATATAATGAATCGGTATCCCATAGTGGTCAAATGAACAACAAGCTGTTCTACGGCATAATCGCCCTGATAATCGTGGCCGCGCTCCTGGCGTTCTTCATCTTCGGGTTCAACGGCTCGAAGAAGCAGGACCTGACAGCTTATGACGACCAGCCGGTTTCGCCTGCAGTCCTTGCGAAGCTTAACGTGCCTGCAAGCGTCAGCCAGTCGGTCGGAATAGGCGTCGCAACCCCTCCAATGAGGGTGAACGGCACCCCGATGCGGATCAACGGCAAGGCCGTCGTAGTCTACGTAGGCGCGGAGTACTGCCCATACTGTGCAGCGCAGAGATGGCCGATGGTGATAGCGCTCATGAGGTTCGGCAGCTTCTCCGGATTGAGGTACATGACATCCGACCCGCGTGACGTATTCCCGAGCACCCCTACATTCACGTTCCACAACTCGACGTACACAAGCCAGTATGTCGTCTTCATGCCTGTGGAAACGACAAACAACACAGGCGCAAGGCTGGAAACCCCAAACCAGCTGCAGAATGCGACATTCAACGCCTACGACCTGCACAACCCGGCCATACCTTCTAGCAACAGGGGCAGCATACCGTTCACGGATTTCGGCAACCGCACCATAATACTCGGATCCAGCTACCAGCCGACCGCGCTGAACAACCTCAACTGGTCGCAGATAGCAACGGAGATGAACGACCCTTCAACGCTGCAGGCCCAGTCGATCGTCGGCACGGCCGATCTCATGACCGCGCAGATATGCACGATAATAAACAATTCAGATACGACTGTTTGCAATCAGCAGTACGTGAAGCAGATACAGAAGAGCCTGGGTTGATGCATGGGGACTGCTGAAAAGGCGATAATAGCAATCTCGCTACTCGGCCTCGCTGTGACTGCGTACCTAATACTATATCATTACTCGGCTGTTCAGCTTGTCTGCCCGAACGGCGGAGGAGCCATAAACTGCGAGAAGATACTCAACAGCAGCTACTCTGTCGTACACGGGGTGCCGCTGCCTGTCATAGGCTTTGCCTTCTTCATCATCGAGCTCCTCTTCCTCAGGATAAAGGCCAAGGAACCGATAGTCTTCCTCAACGCGCTGGCTGTCGCTGTGGTAGTATTCCTGATATACATCGAGTACACGCTGGGAAGCATATGCCTGTGGTGCACCACGGTGCACATCCTCGTAATCGCGCTTTTCCTAGTTTCGCTCTACCGCGCGAAATAATCTGCTCATCTGCCTATCTTTCTCTCTATCTCGAGCAGTAGGTCCAGTATCAGCCCGGATATCCAGAACAGGAAGCCGAGCATCACCATGAAGAACGCAATCAGGGCCCTTCCGGTCTCCGCAAACCTTCCGGTCCTCAGGAAGTCGTAGAACACGTTCAATCCAAGAATCAGCCCTATTATTATTACTATGACACCGAGTCCGCCGAATATCGCGAGCGGGCTGTAGTCCCTCAACTGCCTGATTATGTGCGACGCCACGTTTATCCCATATACGAACTTCGACCTGGTAAGCTTCGACGACCCGTATCTTCTCCTGTAATACTTAATGCCCACCTCCTTTATATCACATCCCCTTCGCGCAAGCTCTATGGCGAAGAAGGCGATTCCCGCCCTGTAAGGCTCTATGTTCCTTATCTCGTTGAACGCGCTCCTTTTCGTAACGAACAGGCCGGTTAGCACATCGTGCACCTCCGTCTTGTAAAGCACCCTGAACAGCCAGCTCAGTATGCTGTTGCCTATTATTATGTACCAGCTCATGGAGCCCCTCTCGAGATGCCCCATCCTGTTCCCCAGCACAAGGTCGGCCTTGCCTTCCTTGACCAGCCTGAAGCCATCCTTCAGGCCCGCGGGGTCGTGCGTCCCGTCAGCGTCGATGCTTGCGAGTACGTTCCCCCTCGCAGCCCTCAGCCCCATCATTATCGCCCTCTCGACCCCCCTGTCCCTCTGCCTGATCACCCTCGCCCCGGTCTTCTGCAGCCTCCTGAAGTAGGCGTTGCCGCTCTTGTCAACTATTATTATCTCGGTCCCGTTTCCCAGAAGCCTACGTATGTCCTTGACCAGCTGGAAGACGCTCTCCTCGTCTATCGTTGGTATTACGACGCTTATCTCAGGTTTCATGGCCTCGAGATACAATGGGCATGTAAAGCTTTTAAATTGCTAACAGTCCTTAAAAAGCGAATTTTCGCAATGCCCCTCTGCCAGAAACAAAAAGAAAGGTATAAATATCTTTAATAGTTTAAATTTAAACTGTTTAGAATTAAACCATAGAGTGAGCCCTTGGAGGGAATATTTTCAAACAGGATGCACAAGGAGATGAGGCGCACGCTGCTCAAGCTCATAATCCTTACGAAGGCGAGCAGGTCCAGGCTGTACCCGTATTCGCTGATCAAGAAGCTGATCAGCGAGAAGATGTTCTATTCCGACGACACGGAGATCAAGAACGACGTTTACAATGCGGTAAGCACGCTTGAGCATTTCGGGCTGATCAAGATGTCCGAAAGGACCGGAAAAGGCAGGAACAAGACATACTATTCGATAACGAAGAAGGGAAGGGATGCGCTCAAGACCGCGATGCGGATGAGGCTCAAGATGAGGAAATACACTGAAAGCCTGATGGGGTGAACCGATGAGCGGCATAATAGAGATAGACCACCTAGTCAAGAAATTCGAGGACTTCACAGCTGTCGATAACATAAGCCTCGACATAAAGGAGGGCGAAATATTCGGAATACTGGGGCCGAACGGCGCCGGAAAGACCACCACCATAAACATGATACTCGGGCTGCTGAAACCGACCGCTGGGAAGATACGTGTAAACGGCATGGACGTAAACAAACACCACGAGCAGACGAGGAGCATGCTCGGGTTCATGACGCAGGAAACCGTCGTCGAGGGGGACCTCACCGCAAGGGACAACCTCTGGCTGTTCGCAAAGCTGTACCATGTACCAGAGGGGGAGATAGAGGGAAGGATCAAGAATGCCCTGGAGGAATCCGACCTGATGAACTTCTCGGACAAGAAGGCCGGCACGTTCTCAGGAGGGATGCAGAGGAGGCTTGCGCTCGTGAAGGCGATGATACAGAGGCCCAAGATACTCGTGCTAGACGAGCCGACAACCGGCCTCGACGTGCAGAACAGGGTGCGAATGTGGGAGTCGCTAAGGGAGCTGAACAGGAAGAACATGACCTTGATAATAACGACCCAGTACCTTGAAGAGGCCGACTTCCTGTGCAACAGGATAGCGATAATAGACCACGGCAAGATAAAGGCGATAGGCACGCCGTCAGAGCTCAAGAAGATGGTCGGCACAGGCAGGATACTTGAGATAGTTCTGAACAGCAAGGAGGATGCGGGAAATGTAGTGAAGGTGCTGAAGGGCTCCTTCAAGCTCAGTCCTGATGTAAAGGGCGAGAAGATACTCTGCCCCGTAGACAGCTCACGAAGCGATATACTTACAAAGATACTTGGCGAACTCGACAGGAAGAAACTGAGAGTGGCATCGGTAAACCTTCACATGCCCACCCTAGATGACGTTTTCATAAAGCTCACAGGTTCAGGGCTCAGGGACACTGCAGACAACGATTACCAGGGATCCGGAATGAACCTTATGATGAGGGGAAGAAGATGAGCCTGCTATCCGATTCAATAACGCTTTATACAAGGGAACTGCTCATCTTCAAGGCCAACCTCAGGACCAACATCATGAGGTCCGTGATGTTCCCCTTCGTCATCATACTCTTCTTCGGAAGCATAGGCGCGATAGCGCTGAATACGCCGATAGCCATCGTGAACTATGCGAACAACCCGCAGTCCCTTTCGCTGATAAGCAGCCTGGGCTCAACAAACAACGTAAAGATCTATACCATAACAGACCAGAACACGGCGCTCAAGCTGCTGCAGGACGGGAAGGTCCAGGCTGTCGTAGTCATACTCCCAACGTTCCCGAGCATGACTCCGAACGTTCCAGGAGTGCAACTCTACTATTCCACGATACAATCGTCATCAGTGACTTTTGCAGTCCAGTACATAACAAACACCGCGAACAGGTTCGGCGCGGTATCGCAGCAAGGCAATCTAACAGTCCAGAAGCAGAGCGGACAGGTCACTCCGATAATACTCTACGGGACCAAGGGCTCCTACAAGGACTTCCTCACCGCAGGGATACTGGGCATGATAGTCGTATTCACGTCGATATTCAGCGGCGGGATAGCCTTCATATCCGACAGGCAGCTGGGCAACGTGAAGATGTTCCTGATAACGCCGATAAGCAAGAACGCGATAGTGCTGAGCAAGGTCTTTGCAGGCGCCACCTTCTCTCTCATATCAGCTTTCCTGGCGCTCGGCATAGGCGTGCTGCTCGGCGCGAAGGTGGCCATGCAGCCGATAGAGGCGATACCGCTGATCGCGGTCACCGTGGGCGTACTGGGCGCCGGCTTCAGCTCGCTGGCGATGATAATAGCGACAAAGGTGAAGAAGGTAGACGCGTACGCCATATTCGGCCAGGCCATAGGGCTCCCGCTATGGTTCATAGCGGGAGGGATCACCCCTGTGCAGAGCCTGCCTACGTGGCTCCAGCCGCTCTCGACCTTCGACCCGCTTACGTATGCGAACATCATAAACAGGGCAGTGGTCATGCAGGGCGTGATACCGCTCGGCCAGTTCCTCGAGTCCATCGGAGTGATAATAGCCTTCACGCTGGTGCTGACGCTTATCAGCTTCAGGATGTTCAAGTCCACGATAGAATAATAATACTATAATTGAAATGGTGCAAATATGAGACAAATATTGCAAACTGCTGTTGCCGCTGCGCTGCTGTCAACGCTATTGGGCATCGCATTGGCCCAATCGTCATCCGTATCGGGCGCATTGTCGGTAGCCAACCTGAACGTGGCCCCGGAACCGATCCTGCCAGGCCAGAACGTGACCATATACTTCCAGCTTTACAACTCGTACACCTCTTCGCTGAGCAATGTCAACCTCTGGCTTCAGGGCTCCTACCCGCTGCTGAACTACTCGCCTGCAAACACCACGATAATAAGCTCTATCGCGACAGGCCTGAACACCGGTGGCCTCAACTACAAGGGGGTCGGCAACTACTATACGTATACCCTGCACATACCCAGGAACATAAAGGGCGGCTCATACACGCTGCACCTGATGGCCAGCTATACCGCTGTTCCGTCTGCCTCATCCGGAACCTCTTCCGCGGTCACAGGCACATCCGACGTGCCCATAACGATATTCATATCGGGAACGCCCAACATCGCGCTAACGGCAAGCCCGAGTCCGCAGATAGTGCCCGGCCAGCAGTCAGATGTGAAGATAAGCGCGACTAACGCAGGAACGGACAACGCTACGAACGTAAGCATAAAGGTGCTGAATTCGAGGAACTTCAGTGTCGCAGGTTCAAGCATGCTGAACCTCGGGACCATAGCCCAGGAGGCGTCAGGCAGCGGAACTGTCACGCTGCAGGCAAACACCAGCCTTGCAAGCGGAAATAGCTCCATACCGATGCTGCTTACGTACTCGACATTGGCAGGTGCAAACTACTCCAAGGTTGTCATGGTGCCTGTAAGCGTGCTGATAAACAGGCCGAACATAGTCGCTAGCATAATCGACGCAACGCCCACTGTGCTCCGTTCGGGCGCAAACCAGACCCTGACAGTAGGCATACAGAACATAGGGACAGGGGTCGCAAAGAACCTGACAGTGAGCTTCATGAGCACATCCAATATAACTGTCGGCAATGCCGCATCCGGCATATTCATAGCTACGCTGCAGCCGAACCAGACTGCAACATACGGCATATCGATAACCGCAAGCTCCAACGCAAACTATACGAGCTACAGCATACCCATACGCATGGGCTACCAGACCGCCAACTACCAGCAGTCGATAAGCAAGAACACATCCATCAACGTCACGTTGCAGAAGGCCGCGATATTCAACGTCACTGGCGTCAGCGGCTACCTGAATGTCGGCGGCACCTACGTGCCCCTTACGTTCACGGTCAGGAACGTGGGCAACGAGCCCGCCAACCATGTCACTGTCAGCCTGCAGACCATATATCCGATATCGAGCGCGAACTCGAACGCGTACGTCGAGAGCCTTGCGCCAGGTCAGTCCAGGCAGGTGACCTTCTACGTCAACGTGGACTCGCAGGGCAATCCAGGCCCTTATCCTGTGACATTGTACGAGCAGTGGACGCAGCCTAACGGGGCGACAAACCAGCAGTACACGGGCTCCAACAACTACTACGCAAACGTTGGAGGAACGGGCAACGGCCCGATGAGCAAGCTGCCGATATCCGACATAGTGCTGGGCATAATAATAGTGGTTGCTGCTGCGCTCCTGCTCAGGAGGTTCAGGCCTGAGATATTTGCAAGGAGCGGCAAGAATGGAAAGGCAGAAAAGCCTAAGAAGTGAAGAGAATGCTGTGGTTTCATGACTGCTGAGATTGGTATAATTGGCGGATCCGGCTTCTATTCGTTGATAGAAGGCGCAAGGTCCGAGAGCGCCGCATCTGAATACGGCAGCGCAAGCGATGCGCTATCTATTGGCAGGATGAGCGGCAGGGATGTCGCCTTCCTGCCAAGGCACGGGACGATGCACACAATACCCCCGCACAAGGTCCCGTACAGGGCCAACATTGACTCGATGTCAAAGCTGGGGGTCGAGAGAATACTCGCGACAAACGCTGTAGGGTCGCTCAAGGAGGATTACAGGCCAGGAGAGCTTGTCCTTTTCGACCAGTTCTTCAACGCAACCAATGGAAGGAGCGACACGTTCTACGACAAGGACATAGTCGCGCACATGAGCATAGCGGAGCCATACTGCCCCGAGCTGAGGAGTGTTGCGGCAGAGGCGCTGGACAAGCTCGGATACCCGTACCACAAGGCAGGCACGGTGGTCGTGATAAACGGGCCCAGGTTCTCCACAAAATCCGAATCCAGGTTCTTCGCAAGGCAGGGATTCGAGACCATCAACATGACTCAGTATCCAGAGGTCGTCCTCGCCCGCGAGAAGGGCATATGCTACCTAGGCATAGGCCTTGTGACGGATTACGATGTAGGGCTTGAGGGCACGAGCATAAGGCCTGTCACTGCAGAGCAGGTGATGAAGACGTTTGCTGAGAACGTAGAGAAGGCGAAGAGGCTCGTCTCCGAGCTTGTGCCCATGATACCAAAAAATAGGGGCTGCAACTGCTCAAGGTCCATGGACGGGGCAATACAGACGAGAAAGTGATTTTAAGCTTATCCAACGATGCATATCTGATATCATGGGAATACAAGTAGTGGATGCTGTAAGCAGTTCGATAACGAGGCTGTTCACAGATAGGGGCCTGCTGCTGATGTCCGTAATAGAATCGGCAATACTCATCGCGCTGTCCATGCTCTATTCCAGCGGTCCTATTTCGAACATCACCGGAACTCTCTCTAGCGTGAACCCCTCAGACGTCGGCACCATAGCGGCAGGCATACTTCAGCTCATCGCGCTGGTCATAGTAACGCTGCTTGTGCAGGCGTTCTTCGTCTTTGCGATACTCTCGAAGTCATTCTACGGGATCAAGATGGGCGTCAACGAGGCCTTCAACGCGTCGATCAACAGGTACTTTACGGGCATAATAGCCGCGCTGGTCATAGGCATCGCAATAGTTGTCCCCTACGTTGTCCTCATACTGCTAGCTGCGCTCGCGCCGATAGCCATCGTGCTGTTCGTCCCCTACCTTATCTATGTCGTATATGTCTCTACGATGCTCAGCCTCTCGCTTCCTTACGCTGTCATAGGAAAGCAGGGCGCCATCGACTCGCTGCGCAGCAGCTGGAATTCGGTAAAGGGCAGCTGGTGGTCCGTCTTCTCCGCGTACCTGCTCCTGGGAGCCGTATACCTTGTGGTATCGATAATAATCCAGCTTCCTGTCTATCTGCAGCTACTGCCAGCGTACTTCAGCGCGTTCGCTAGCGGCGCAGCAAGCCCCGCGCAGGCGCAGGCTCTGACAGCAACAGCCACCAGCGTGGCAAACTCGCCGATAGGCATAGCGACAGGGTTCGTAGCCCAGATACTTGGTGCATGGCTCGTGATACTGTTCGCTATGGTGTACTCGCAGCTTTCAAAGCCGCAGGAGCAGCAGAAGCAGCCAAAACCTGCAAGTAAAATGCCGAAGTAAGCTTTAAATAGTTACGCAGCTATAAAAATCTTAACTATCCAGTCTAACTGATGGAATACAACAACAGGAACATTGTGCTTCACGAGCTCATCGGGCTCAAGGTACGGGTCATCAAGTCGCTGGATAAGAAGCAAAGAGGATTGTCCGGGACCGTGGTCGACGAGACCAAGAATACCCTGGAAATAAGGAAAGGAGCGGAAAGGAAACGGGTGATCAAGAAGATCTCCGTGTTCAAATTCTACGCTTCCGGAAGATCCTTTATTGTAAATGGTGAAGAGATAAGTTTCAGGCCCCATGAGAGGCTAGAAAAGGCGCTGAAGTATTACAAGAGAAGAGAAGCATAAAGTGCTATTATGGAATGCAAGGATCCTAAGTGCCCAATCCACGGGCACGTAAAGACAAGAGGAATGCAGTTCGACGGACTCGTAGTTAGCGACAAGGCCAAGCGGACAGTCATAGTGAAGGTAGACTACACCAAGTACATCTACAAGTACGAGAGGTATCTCAGGAAGAGATCCAGGATACCTGCCCATAACCCCGAATGCATAAACGCGAAGGCGGGCGACATGGTAAGCATCGCCGAGACAAGGAGGCTCAGCAAGACCAAGTCCTTCGCTGTGATAGGGATGGCCAAGTGATACCATGAAGGGAATATCGTCAGTGATAATGAAGACGCTCGTTCCAGGAGCCGTAATCCCGTGTGCTGACAACAGCGGAGCCTACGAGTTCAGGATGATACACATAATAGGAAAGACGGGAGGCAGGCACGGGAAGCAGACGGCAGTGGGAGTGGGCGACATAGTCTCGTGCAGCGTCAGGAAGGGAACGGCCACGTACCTCAAGAAGCCTGTCAGGGTCATAGTGATAAGGCAGAAGGCGTACATCAGGAGGGCGAACGGCATGAGGGTGAAGTTCGAGGACAATGCCGGCATAATGGTGACCGAGGACAACCTCCCTGTAGGGACCGAGGTGAAGGGCGCGATGGCAAGGGAGGTAGTCGAGAGGTTCGTAAAGGTAGCAGGGGTCGCATCAAGGATAGTGTGATTATCATGATAAAGAGCGCGCAGAAGAGGAAGCAAAGGAAGTTCAGGTTCACCGCACCGATGCACGAGAGGCAGAAGTTCGCCAACGCGCACGTCTCAAAGGAGCTCGCATCGAAGCTGGGGATAAAGAGGAGGAGCATGCAGATAAGGAAGGGAGACACGGTCAAGGTCATGGCCGGCGACAACAAGGGCAAGAGCGGAAAGGTGAACGACGTCAATCTTCTAAAGGGCACGGTGAGCGTAGACGGGATAATCAGGAAGAACGCCAAAGGGAAGGAGATGCCCATACCGATAAGCGCATCGAACGTATACATAACGGAGGTCGACACGACAGACAAGGCAAGGCAGGCCAAGATAGACTCGTTCAAGAGGAAGTGATGAGCATGGGAGCAAAAGGAAACCAAAGGCACGTTAAGAGAATAGCGTCAAACAGGTACCTTCACGTTGAGAGGAAGATCAAGAAGTACGTAATGAAGCCAAACGCGGGAAGGCACACGGGCAGCTCGAGCATAGCGCTGTCCACCGTGCTCAAGGAGAAGCTCATGCTCGCAAAGAATTCGTTCGAGGCCAACAAGGCGCTGAAGAGCGGCTCGATAGAGGTCAACGGCAGGGCCGTGCATGACGGAAGGTATCCGGTAGGCTTCGGAGACATAATACACATAAAACCGGCCAGGGAGAGCTTCACCGTCTATGTCGGCAAGAAGGGGGTCGTGGATTTCAGGAAGCATTCAGGAAAGGAGGAGCAGGCATTCAAGGTCATAGGCAAGTACCTCACAAACGGGAGGAAGATCATGGTAAGACTGCACAACGGCAACGTGCTCGAGGGCAGCAAGGACGTCATGGTGAACGACTCGGTGACGCTCAAGAACGGATCCATAGACAAGGTCATGAAGCTGAAGGAAGGCGCAAGCTGCCTTGTGATAAAGGGAGTGCACGCGTCTGAGAGCGGAACGATAAGGAGCATAAAGAAGGGGACTGCGACAAGGCCCCCCACGGTCGAGATCGAGGGCAAGAAGGGCAGCGCCGAGACGCTGCTAGACAATATAATGGTAGTTGGAGGATGAGCATGGCAGACAATCCGATGCAGGGCATCTATCTCGACAAGGTCGTCGTAAACATAGGCATCGGAGACAACGAGAACCTTTTCCAGAACGCGAAGCTGCTGCTCGAGAAGTTGACAGGGCGCAAGCCTGTCGCAGCAAGGTCCAGGACAAGGCAGCCAGAGCTGAAGCTTAGGAAAGGCCAGATAATAGGCGCGTTCGTGACATTGAGGGATGATGATGCGAGGGACATGCTGAAGAGGGCGCTCGACGCCAACGACAACATAGTCAGCGAGAGGGGCATAGCAGGCAACTCGTTCAGTTTCGGAGTAAAGGAGTACATCTACTTCCCGGGAGTGAAATACGACCCCAAGATAGGCATGCTCGGGCTCAACGTCAACGCGGCTTTCAGGAGAAAGGGCAAGAGAGTGGAGACAAGAAAGAGGAAAAGGTCCAAGGTCGCGGCAACGCATAGGGAGATACCGAACACTGCGATCATGGGATACCTGAAGGACAACTTCAAGGTGAGCACGGGGAACGCAGCAGAGGCATGATTCCATGAAGATGAGATACGACATGAGGAGGAAAGGAAGGGGCATGAGGAAGTGCAAGATATGCGGAACAGCAAGGGGGCTCATAAGATCGTACGGACTCTTCGTATGCAGGAGATGCTTCAGGGAGCTCGGGCCTGAGATAGGCTTCGAGAAATACCAGTGATGTTATGGTTGACGTATTCGCAGACGCTGTGAACAAGATAAAGGTGTACGAGGACAAGGGCATGTACGAGTGCATGGTGCCGTCCACGAAGCTGCTTGCAGCGGTGCTTTCCAAGATGAAGGAGAACAACTACATAAAGGATTTCGAGGAGGTGCAGGCAGGGAAGTTCAAGAGCATAAAGATAACGCTTTCGAAGAGGATAAACGACATAGGCGTCATAAAGCCGAGGTACGCGGTCACGACCGACGACATCCAGAAGTACGAGATGAGGTACATCCCGAGCCTGCACTTCGGCATGCTCATAGTCTCGACGTCGAAGGGCATAATGACGAACAAGGAGGCAAGGGAGAACAAGATAGGCGGAAGGCTAATAGCATATGTTTACTGATGATCATGTACGAAATAGAGATACCCAGCGGCACAACCGTGCAATTCGCCAACGGCGAGATAACGGTAAAGGGGAAGCTGGGCTCCACAAGGAAGATGTTCAACACAAAGCTTAACACCTACAAGCAGGAAGGCGCCAAGATAAGCATAGACTGGACCAGGAACAAGAAGCTCGCGAAGAAGGCCGAGCTTGCTGCGACAGCGGTCGCCAACGAGCTAAGGGACGCGCTGAAGTACGTCAACGAAGGCATGGAGACGCACATGAAGGTGCTCTACGCGCACTTCCCGATGTCGCTTGAGCTCAAGGGCAAGGAGCTCCACCTGAAGAACGTATTCGGGGAGAAGGTCCCAAGGACAGCCGCGATAGTGGGCGACACGAAGGTCGAGATAAAGGGTCAGGACGTCAACATCAAGGGCGTCGACAGGTACGATGTCGGGCAGACCATAGCCAACATAAGGAAGGCGTGCAAGGCTAGAGGCTACGACACAAGGGTGTTCCAGGACGGCATATACGTGAACTCAGAGGAATGATCATATGGCTAGCAAGAAGAAGCATCCGACATTTGCGGTTCCGAACCTTGGCGCGAAAGGCAGGTCAAGGGT
Source organism: Microcaldota archaeon (assembly GCA_028867135.1). GTDB lineage: Archaea > Micrarchaeota > Micrarchaeia > Micrarchaeales > CABMGC01 > JAGWGW01. The sequence continues at coordinate 27,867 of JAGWGW010000006.1, forward strand.
CAAGGACAGGTGGAGGAAGCAGAGGGGGACCGACAACAAGCTGAGGGTCAAGGCGTACGGCCACGGCAACACGCCCAACATAGGCTACAAGAACAGCGACTCCATAAGGAACGCGAGGCCCGACGGCACGATGGAGATGCTCGTGCACAACGTAAGCGAGCTCATGATGCTTAAGGGAAAGAGCAGCTATTCAGCAGTGCTCTTCCACGGGCTTTCGTCAAGGAAAAGGATGGAGATGCAGAAGCTCGCAGACGAGAACAGGATAAGGATAACAAACAGGATGAGATAATGTCGATAAGATTCGCAAAAAGGGCTGCAGCGCAGATACTCAACAGGGGAGCGAGCGCGATAAGGATAAACCCGAACTCATTCTCAGAGGCAGAGAAGGCGCTGACCAAGGAGGACATAAGGAGGCTCATCTCAAGCGGAGGCATATTCGCGGTAAAGGAGAAGCACAACAGGACGAGCAAAGCCAAGAGGCTGAACCAGGCGAGGGCCGAGGGAAGGAGGAGGGGCCCTGGAAGAAGGAGAGGAACTAGGAAGGCAAGGCAGGGAAGGACCTGGGAGAAGAAGGTAAGGAGCCAGAGAAGGCTCCTCTCGATGCTCAAGACGATGGGAAGGATAGACAACAAGACCTTCACGAGGTTCTACAGGCTGATAAAGGGAAACGTATACGCGACAAAGGCAACGCTCGTTTCGCACCTTCGCGAGGAAGGCGCCAAGATAACCGATCAGGACGTGACACAGATAAACGATGAGGTAAGGAAGCTGTACAAGTGATGCTCATGAATATCAAGGCTATCAAGTTCAGGAGAAGGCGAGAGGCGCTCACCGACTACAAGAAGAGGTTCAGGCTCGTGAAATCGGGCATGGACAGGATAGTGATCAGGAAGACGAACAAGAGGATAATAGCGCATGCCGTCAGGTACACCGAAAAGGGGGATCAGACGCTCGCATACGCTGACTCGAGCGAGCTGAAGGCGTTCAACTGGCCCTCGAACTCGAACAGGGGAACGGCGTATCTCACAGGAATGCTGCTTGCAAGGAAGCTCAAGGAGAAAGGCTCCTCGACAGAATACATACTGGACATAGGCATAACCTCGCCCGTCAAGAACTCCATACCGTTTGTTTTCGCTAAGGGATGCGCAGACGCGGGAGTGAAGATAAGGGGCACCTTCGACATGGATAGCAATATATATGACTATTCGAATACAAAGTACATACAGGAGATGAAAAGCAAGGACGCAGAGGCGTACAAGAAGCAGTACTCCGGACTTTTGGAAAAGAAGATAGAGCCTGAGCAGATGCACAAGCTTTTCGCCGAAGTAAAATCAAGGATATTGAAGTGATCGGTTGGCCTACAATAGGAATTACAATAGGAGAGAGCCTGAGAACAGGTTCAGCATAGACGACTGGAAGCCCAAGACAAGGATAGGCGAGATGGTCAAGGCCAAGGAGATAACAAGCCTTGAGCAGATATTCGAGAGCGGCAAGATAATCAAGGAAGTCGAGATAGTGGACGCGCTCATACCGAACATAGAGGACAACGTCATAGAGATCGCATCGGTGCAGAGGATGACCAAGAACAACAGGAAACAGAAGTACAGGGCAACTGTCGTCATTGGGGACAGGAACGGCCACGTAGGCATAGGGGTCGGGAAGGACGTCGAGGTAAAGCCGTCGATCGAGACTGCGATAAGGGATGCGAAGAAGCACATCATATCCGTCAACATAGGCTGCGGCTCGTGGGAGTGCAACTGCGGCACGAGGCACAGCATACCGCTTACGCTCAAGGCAAAGTGCGGCTCGTCCAACGTCATACTCAAGCCTGCACCCAAAGGGGTGGGGATAGTCGCGTCCAAGACCATAAGCTCGGTCCTCGAACTCGCAGGAATAAAGGATGTCTGGACTTTCGCGAGAGGAAGGACGAGGGACAAGTACAACGCCGCGCTGGCCACTTACAACGCGCTGAAGAGCCTGTCAGAGATAAAGAACGTGGACGCATTGGCTGTAAAAGAAAAGAGTAAACCTAACTAATTCTTATTACCAAGTAATTTAAGAATTCTCTTAATAATCAAACATTATGCCTTCCTTGAGATTTGTGAGGACCAAAAGACTCCAATCCGCGATGGAGTACCTCATGACATATGGTTGGGCCATCCTCGCAATCGCAATCGTGATGGTCTCTCTCTATTCTTTGGGCATATTCAGTCTTGGAAATCTGCAACCTACTGCGACTCCCGGTTCCTGCCAGGTGATAAGGACAACTGCGCAGACGAGCCTTGCAGGTCAATGCAACAACCTTATTCCGAAGTATGTAGGCAGCTTCAACGGCGCAAACAGCTATATCTCAGTTCCCGATGCAAAGGTGCAGAGATCCATGACAACAGCCAGCTTTATCGGATGGATATATACCGCCACTACCGACGCGTCCTCTTACGACATGATGATAGCAAAGTACGCAACCAACCAGATAGGCTACAACTTCTATCTCAGCGGCGGATCACTACGCTGCTCGCTGTACAATGCCAGCGGCAATTCGGTGGATCACGCAATGGCTCCGAACCTGCATGATGGAAAGTGGCATTTTGTCGCATGCACTTATAACGGCAGCACGATGACGCTGTACGAAGATGGGAAGTTCCTTGCAAGCTGGACCGGCACGTGGCAGCAGACTGGATCATGGACATTGAACCCTCTCGGATTGGGCTACAGGGGATACGGAGGCACGCTGTATTGCAATTGCTACCTTTCAAACCTGCAGATATACAACTCCTCGCTCGATTCGTCATCCATAAAGGCGCTATACCTGGAGGGAATAGGAGGCGTGCCGATAGATCTCCAGGACCTTGTCGCATGGTATCCACTGAACGGGAATGCCAACGACTACTCGGGTTTGAACAGCAACGCGAATCTCAGCGGGATTGTAAACACCGTCTGGAACGCGAACTGGCAGTCAGGGTACAAAGCGCCAACCTCCTGAACTGCATTATTTCACTATGCTTCCCTTGTAAGGCTTGCCCAGTATCGCCTTCTCTATCTCTGCCATGTCGTTGCTCACGAACCTTACTTCTATCCTCGACCTTCTCGCAAGCTTGCATCCGACCAGGTCGAACACGAAAGGAGCCTTTGCCTCCCTGCTGTCGTACTTGTATGCAAGATCGAGGAGCTGCTGGTAATTGAGCCTCTCCAGGCGCTTTGCCCCCTTCTCTGAAGGGTTCTTATCGTATATGTATCCTACGCTGCTGACGTTTATCAGCGTCTTGCAGCCAGTGACCTCGCATGCGAGCACGGTAGACGCATCGGTGGTTATTCCCGGGATCAGCCCTCCCATCAGCACGAGCTCGTTCTCGTTTATCGCAGCCTTGAGCTCCTCGAGGTTCGTGACCACGTTGGGGTAGGTCTTGAAATCCGAGAAAAGGTCCTTCATCATCAGCGCGTTTATCCTAGTGAACGCTATTCCCACCTCGTCGAGCAGCGCGTTGTTGTTTATGATGCTCCTTGTCGAGTTGATGTATAGCCTGTTGGCATACCCTCCGCCAACCACTATTATGAACTTGTACTTGTGTATGGCGCTCTTAAGCAATTTTGAGAACCTCTTGATGAAACCGACATTTATGCCCTCCTCTGTCGATATTATGCTTCCTCCTAAAGATATGCAGATTATCTCCATCTTCTACCTCTTACTATCTCCTTTAGATAAGTATAATATTATTGCCTTTTCGACCAGCAGCTTGTTCTTCGCCTGCCTCCAGACTATGCTCCTTCTGCCGTCTATGACGCTTGCCGTTATCTCCTCGCCCCTGTGTGCGGGCAGGCAGTGCATCACGCTTGCATTTCTCCTTGCGTACGAGAGTGCCTGGTCGTTCAGCTGGTACGGCATGAACATCTCGCGCCTCCTTTCAGCATCATCCTCCTGGCCCATGCTGACGAAAGTGTCTGTCGAGACAATGTCGGCATTCCTGAGCCCCTTTTTGATGTCGCTGCCTACCTCCACCTTCGAATACTTCCTTGCCTTTCTCACGTATTCGTCATTAGGTGCGCAGCTATCGGGGCCTACAAGCGATACCTTCGCACCCAGCATCGCAGCGCCTACCATCAGCGAGTTTGCGGTGTTCGCGGCTATGTCCCCCATAATCGCTATCCTCAGCCCCTTTATCCTTTTCTTTGCCTCCCTTATCGTATACAGGTCGCTCAGCGCCTGGCACGGATGCTCAAGGTCTGTGAGTGCGTTGATCACTGGAACAGACGAGAATCTCGACAGCTCTACCAGCATTGAGTGCCTGTACATCCTGGCAGCTATGAAGTCGACATACGAGCTCAGGACCTTTGCAGTATCCGCGACGGTCTCTCCCCTCGACATCTGCGAGCTTCTGGAATCGATGTATATCGAGTAGCCGCCCAGCTGCGCCATCGCTGCCTCGAACGAGACCCTTGTCCTTGTGGAAGCCTTCTCGAACAGCAGCGCCAGCGTCTTCCTCCTCCTGAAGCGGAATCCGCCGTCCGCCTTCAGGTCATCGGCGATGGAGAATATGCTCTCTATGCCTTTTCTCCCGAAGTCGTCAACGCAAAGGAAGTTCATCCAATCTATCTATCCAAAAAGCAGGCCTATGCCCTGCTCGCTCTCCTTTCTTTCCTCTTCAATCGTAGCTATTATCTTGGCTTCGAGCTCAGGCTCCACCCTCTTCAGGCTGCCTATGCCCTCTTTCAGCTTCTTCTCGCCCTTTTCAAGGAACTCGTCAGGCGCGCTAATTGTGAGATAGTACATGCCCCTGTCCAATCCAAGCGAGGTTCCGTCCTTGAGCCAGTAGTCCTGCCTGGCGAATATTATGTTCGCGTTTGGATCGTCCTTTAGTCCTGCGAGTTCCGCTTCGCTCTTGCTCTTGTCAAGATAAGGATCATATTCGAGCAGCTGCTTCAGCGCGCCAGCATCCTTGGCTTCGCAGCTGTAGACGCGCATACCCATGGCATCACAGCTTCTTCGCGTTGATGAAGCCCTCCTTCCCGGGCCTGTTTACCACGACGGCCCTTCCTGCATCCGTCAGTATGACTGTGCCCTTGGTGATTATGTTCATCCTTGCGAAGTTCCTGTTGTCCTTTGATTCGACGACCCCGGTTATCTTGACCTTCTTGTACGACTTGCCTTCAAGAAGGTTTGCGAATCCTGCGTACTGCATCTTGCTCCTTCTTGAGCCTCCCCTGACCCTGACATTCTTGGATGAGTTGCTCTCTCCAAGCTTCGTGGCTACGAAGTATCCTCCCATCTCGTGCCTCCTCTTGTCACGGTTGTTCTTCTTTATCTTGCCGCTTCCATTCAGGGTCCTGCCTGACCTTCCATGGAACTGCGCACCAAACTGGCTCATAGTATCAACATAAAATGAGATCAGAAACGTCAATATACTTATCAATAACAAGGAATATAAAGATTACATAGGAGATGCTCGTATGGTGCATCGATGGGCATAGAGAGGGAGCTAGGTAAGCCTGCAGCGTACGCATGCTCCTCAGCTGTTGAGCCGCAGAGGCTGCTCAATGAGGCAAGGAAGCTCTCAAGGGGCAACTCCTTCATACTGCTCCTTGACAAGAGAAGGGGCATAGAGGACAGGCTACTTCCTGCATACCTTAACGCGTACCTCAGGCATAGGGAGAGGAGCATGAGGTCAGAAAGCCTTCAGATAGAGGTCCTGCTATTCGCGGCCATGACCATGCAGATAGGCAGCGCGATAAAAAGCCACGGCATAAGGAACCAAAAGGGCTTTATAATCTTCACGAACAGGAAGCAGTTGCTCAAAAGGATGCAGAAGAAGTTTCCCATAAAGCTCTCCAAGGAGCTGAAACTGTCGCTCGGTTCGGAGGAAAGCGGAAGAATGGCGGTACTGCCAATATCCTATGTCAGGTAGCGGTCTCGCTCTCCCCAAATTGGGAATCAAGGATCTCGCTTATCCTTGCCGCTTTTTTCTTGCCTATCTTGTCCACTTCTTGCAGCTCTTCTGCATTGGCATTTACTATGTTCTTTATGCTCTTGAAATGCGATATCAGGTTCCTTGCGAGCTTCGGCCCTACGCCTGGCATAGAGCTGAGTATGAGCAGCTGCCACTGCTCGGTCGTGTACGCCTTTTTCAGCCCCAACAGCCTAGGCTCCCTGTTCTCCTGCACCTGCTCTCTTTCCGCAGCCTTGCAGAGTATCGACACTGTCTGCTCCTTCCCGTTCGATCTCAGTATCTGCAGGTTGTAATCCGTATAAAGCTTGAGCATGGTGCCTACTATCACGTTGCTTCCGAGCCTGAAGTCATCCTCTCCCTCTATCAGCATTATCGGCTTCTTGTAGCTGTCGTTGAGCCTTGAGATCTGGTCGAAGAGCCTGTTGTCTATTATCGAGCTTTCGAAGTCGCTGACCGTCTTCCTCTCTATGCATATCCTGTCCGATACTACGTAATCGCCTACGGGCAGCTGCGCGAAGGTGATGTCCACGCCGTTGCCTGAGAGCCCCTCTATTATGCTGAGGTCGCGCTCCCTGTTGTCGACTATCATCTTCAGCTCCTTCATCTCTACCATCAAAACAAGCGATTTCCTTTACCAGTTAAAAATTATAAGCACTTCCATTGTGATCACGAAGCCAATGTTCTGTCACGATGAAGGAAGCGAGTATCCGTTCTGCCAGTTCGCGTTCCAGATAACGTTTGTTGGAGTTCCCTGGTTGTTGTTACCAGAATAGTCGTTCGCATTGCCGTTCAGCGGCCACCATGCTACTAGATGGCCTACATCTATAGGTGCGCCTCCTATTCCCTCCTTGTAGAGTGCTTTTACTGTCGTATTGTCAAGCGATGCATTGTAGATTTGGACGTCTGCAATTGAACCATTGAAGTATAAGCCGGAATAGGCTCCAGCCCTCCCTATCATATAAGGCTGGGCTGTAAGGTTGCCTCCACTGACGGTCTGCGTCAAAGTATTTATGACAACGCCATTCTTGTAGAATACTACATTGCTTCCGTCGTATGTTATGGAGAGCATGACCCATTTTCCTGCTGGAAAGTTAGTAGAGTTGTACTTCTGCCCTGAGCAGGCCTTCTGTTCTGATCCACCGCTTGTTATAATCGTATACCAGCTGCCATCTGGACACATACCGACATTGAGCACACCAAGCACGTATCTGGCGCTGACATCAGAACCACCGCTATTTCCTCCACACATCACATTCTGACGGTAGGTATAGTCGCCGTTAGGCGCTATCCATACGGTCATCGTTGCCGCTGCTGTCGAACTGAAGTTTCCCACGCTGACATAGCTATGATGTGCTCCGTTGAAGCTGCCTACATACTTCGGAATAAGGTTGTTGCATTGACCTGCAAGGCTTGTCTGCGCAGTTGTCCTTATCACCTGGCAGGAACCGGGAGTCGCAGTAGGTTGCAGATTTCCAAGACTGAATATGCCCAAAGAATAGAGAGAGACCATCACGATTGCGATTGCGAGGACGGTCCATCCATAGGTCATGAGGTATTCCATTGCAGACTGCGATAGCATTGCATTCCCTTTTATTAGTTGATGCTGGAATCTTATAAAAGATGATACTTATGGCGAGAAGGGTCAGCAGGAGGAAGGAACCGAGCAGAGAGAAGCACATGATTAAGGAGCAGCTGAAGATTGAGGAGGGCGTATTCGACAACAGGACAATGATGAACCTGAGCAGGGTGTTCACGCACAACATCGCCTCAAAGCTCCTCTTCCTTACTGCGAAGGGAAAGGAGGCTGACGTATACGTCGCTGAGCACGGATCAAGGGTTGATTCCGAGCTTGTCATTCTGAAGATATTCCGTATAGAAACATCGCATTTCTTCAAGCGCGACCTCTACATAAAGGGGGATCCAAGGTTCGAGAAGATAAAGCTCAACCAGATGGGCATAATAAACACGTGGTGCAAGAAGGAGTACGGCAACCTCAAGCTCGCAGAACTCGCGGGGGTCCATGCGCCAAAGCCATACTACTTCAGCGGCAACGTCCTTGCGATGGAGTTCATAGGAAAGGACGGAATTCCTTCAAGCACGCTGAAGAATGCAGGAACTCCTAATCCGAAAAGGACCCTCGATCTAATCATAGAGGACATGAAGAGGATGTACCAGAACGAGCTGGTGCATGCGGACATGAGCGAGTACAACATACTGATGCAAGGTGACGTTCCATACATAATAGACTTCGGCCAGGCTGTAGTGCTTGGGCATCCAAGCGCGATGAAATTCCTGAACAGAGATGTAGGCATCATACTCCAGTTCTTCAGGAAGTCTTACGGCATAGACATGGACCCGGAAGAGGCGCTGAAGCGGATAACAAAATAGCGATTCCTGTAGATTAACTTAATAAACCTATTCAGCTCCATGTGCGATATGGGTGTTGAGGCGACTGCACGTTCCAAGTTGCGCACTAGAGGCGCTGATAATGCGCCCCAATGGATGACAAGGAACACGCATGTCAACAGCGGCTACGAGAGGCTGTTCAAGGGCCAGCTCCTCAAGGCGCTGCCGCACAACGATGTCAGCTACGAGCCTGTAAGGCTTCCACTGATAGAACACGGCCTTGTCAAAGACGCGTATACCCCTGACTTTATCCTGCCTACATTGTATGTCAACGGAAAGGTCGTCGCAATAGAGCCGCATGGCGCACCGTTCCTAAGCGCCAGGTATCTGGAAAAGCTCGCAGCTGCAAAGGATATATACAACCTCTATCTAGTGCTGGCTTCAGATGTTGAGAGGGTGGGGATCGAGAAGAAGTTCGGGCTCCTGGTGGGCGACTTCATCGACCAGTACTGGTACGTATCGAATCCCAAGTTCTCCAAAGGCCAGCCAAAATCAAAATCCGAGGCCGTACTCAGGTTAAGGATACATGACCTTCTCAATGTAGCAGAAAGGGGTGAAGACTACCTCAAATATCTAAAGAGCGCTGCAAGGTTCTATTCTGCGATGGCGCAGAAGGACAAGGCCGATTTTGTGGACCTTATGAGGCCGATGGCCGCGTAGCCCAGCTTCACTGTATGTTGTAGCCCTTCTGCTTGAGAAGCTCCTTGTCCATGAGGCTGTACCTCCAGACTATGTCTCCCTTCTCATCCGACTGCACAACCCACGGCTTGACAAGCACGATATCATTCTCCTTGACCCAGAACCTTCTCTTGAGCCTTCCGGGAATCGAGCACATCCTCTCCTTGTTGTCGGTGCAGAGCACGCTGAACTTCGATGCTCCCTGCGCCTTCACAACGGTTCCGATCACCTCGTTGTCTCTTGGGAGTACGAACCTGTGCTCTTCCGGTTGTCCGTGTTTCTTGTACAATATACCACTAATAGTTCTTGACAGTGTACCTTGCCCCGCATGCCTCGCAGACAATTGTTATGTATCCTCTCTCAACTCCCTGTATGTGCGTGTCCGGCTTGTGGCACTCCTTGCATATTACGTACATTTCAAAATATTTCCTTATCTTCTCGTTGAGGTTGTTTGCGTTCACCTTCGCGCCTATGTTCAGGCTCTGCGCGTCTATGCTCACAGGAGCCGCAAGCTCCTTCGTAAGGTACTTGCCGATCTCCTCCTTGCTCCTTCTGGCAACGTCTGCTATCTGCCCAATGTTCTTGAGCATCGTCTTGTTTCCCTGGACTATCGCGTCAGCTACAGGTATCTTGAAATCTACCTTCTCCTCGCTGACCCCCGAGAACTTGGTGAATGCCCTGTCGAGCAGCTGTTCGTAATCCATAATAAGCATCCGATTATTACTCAATATTATGCAGCAACTGATATAAAATAGTTGGGATTTTAGGTTCTGTCAACAAATCCGTCAGTTGAATTGTAGTGTCGCATTCGTCAGGTGGAAATACCAAACTTTCCTCTCCGCATTCTTCTATCATTCCATTTCTGTTCATATTCAGAGCAAAAGCTCGATTCTTGGGGTGAATAGATGAAAAATCTAGTTCTTAAAATTAAGAAACTTCTGTCAAAACCAGAAAAATTGTTATCAGCTAATACTTTTTATAGTAATTGCCATATGTTTTATTTTAGGTTTATACATTACTCTATCTTCTTAAATAGAAGATAATAAACCCAGAATAGAATTAGATTGATTATTATTAGATATATACTTAGTTTAAAGTATATACGCACGCTGGAATTTATCAAAACTGGTAAATTAACCACATACGAGTATAAACCCGTTGAATTAAGCCAAGCAGAACCAACTTTCATGTTTAATACATAGTTTTGACCATTTATGATATTGGCATTTTGTTCCTGTTGCTGTGCTAATGTAATATATTGTGTCCAATTTGAATGGATTATAGTATTATTATCTGTTGTGAGGAAGGTATTAATTGCTCTATATATACCTTGATAAATGCCTGCTACTGACAATGTATGTAATATTCCGATAAAGAGCAGAATTAATGGTGTTATCATTAAAAAGATTACCAAATATCTAAGCCAATTATATCCATTTGAAGAACGCATTTTCTTAATTTCATCCTTAAAAAGTTTCAGAAATTCAACAAATACAAGAGAGTATAAACCCATCAAGGTTGCAGATATAGCCAAATAAGTTTCTAAAAATTGATTAAAATAAGTTGTTAGGTAAGGCAAAGCTAAAGATGTCAGATACTGTATATGGTTGGGTTCGCAAGAATTAAAATTAAGCGGAGCAGAACCTGTAAAGTTTGCAGAGCTGGTTACAATGCCATTCACAGCAATTGAATTAGGTAAGTAAATGGTAGAAAACTTGCAATTAGAGAATGTAATACCTGCATAGATATTAGAAAAAGCCTGTGTTGTCGAGTTGGTTGATAGAATATAATTAGACCATGATAGTAATGTTATTGCAAGAATTATTACTAATCCGATAAATAGGTACAGCCATCCGTTTACAGCCATAGATGCCATACTACATAAAAGCCTTTAAACTTAATCTATAAGTGCTTCAATAAACTCATCCATCTATTCCTTCCGTTTCCTATGCTTATCCTCGGCCATCTCCGATGGCGTAAGACCATTAAAGCTTGTGTGTGGCCTTACGAAGTGTAATAGGTCTGCGTTATTATTTTCCATAGTTATTCCTTTGTTTTGAAAATTTCCCCCAATTTCCATTCTCACATTATTTGAAGATATTATTGCCTTTTCACCTACCACAACCCTCGCACCATTGGAACCTACATTTTTCAGCGGTTCACCACATTTATCGCACCGTATAATTCCAGTCGAGTATACTGCAAAAGCTACACCATCATCATGTCCACATCTACTACAAACAGTCATATCTATTCCTCTTTCCAACCTTGTGCTTCTATCTCATCATGGTAATATATGTGGTAATTTGCCTGTGAATATGAATATTAATAAGAACACTCCCAAAATTATCCAGACTAAAAGAAAAACCCAGAAAGTCATACCCATATCTATTTCAACTTTTAACTTTTGAATGTCATTTCCTTTCTCTACCACATTATCCATCCTTCCAATCCTGTGCCTCTATCTCCTCATCTAACTTCCTCTGCAGAAGGTCGATAGGTTTCATATTTCTATAGACTACATCATATTATATAATGCTTCACTGGTGAGTTATATAGCGCAGCAGGAAGGCGGGAAGCTAGGGGTTTCCCCCACCACAAATCCCCTTCAGGTGGGCCACATGCCTGCAGAGTAGTTTGCAAAGAATATGGGACCCATGCCGAAGCGTTGAGGCTCTGCCTCCAGTGGTAGTTCTGTGTATGAAACGGGCCAGGCCGGAAGGAGCAACCCTAAGTATATGGCAACATGACTAAGAGCATTTGCGTACAAAGATCTATGCTTTGGAGATACAGAACCGAGCAGAGGCATGACAATCCCATACTCTTTCATGCTGCAATGCAGGCCAATGCTGCACATGCCGGGTTCGCCTAGAGGTATGGCGGTGGATTGCTAATCCACTTGGTCGAAAGACCTTCACGAGTTCGATTCTCGTACCCGGCGTTCATCCTATCCTTATCTTGCAAACCGACCTGTGGGAAGCGTTGAAGCGGAACTATACAAACTAACGAAGCGCGGTAAATCTCTATATTCACAGATACTAAAGAAACTTAAGAAGATCCGCATAATCCCGGTAAATGGATGCACGGCGCTTATCCTGGAGTTAAGGAAATCCACCTTATGCACGTCCATCTCGTGCTCATGTTCGGGATTGATGGGCAAGAGAAGGTGGTGTCCATAGCCAACTTTGAACACCATCCGGAATCGCATGGTTATTAATTTGCTCAGCCGCCAGTAGGCAGGTACGCGCAGAAGCTTCCTATGCATCCCAGCTTGTCAGCCTTTATGTAGAAAGCCGTGAGCGAGCAGTCCTCATTCGCTACGAACGTGCCTGTTCTTCCGTTCACCGAGCAGCCGTTCGTGCCTATGTAGACATAGGTGTTGCTGCCGCTTCCAAGAGTGTACCTGAACGAGAAGCTATGCCCTGTGCCGTTCGCAAACGAGAGCGCCAGCGGGAACGACGAATAACTGTAATTGCTGCCATCCACGCTCAGCACAGCAGAATCAGGGCTGACGTTCATCTGCTGCACTAGGAAGACGTAATGGTGCGAGGGGCTCGAAACAGTCGCTGCGTGGGCGATGCCCGGCTGCGAGAACACCTGCAGCTGCTTCGGCACCGCGAGGGACAGCATGGCCAGCGCGAAGACTATTGCTACAAACGCCGTAGCGTACCAAATACTCCTGACCATTTCCCAACACCCAATTTTCTAGTGCGAAGAACGCTTAAAAACCTATTCTACAATTTCGGTTCCTGGCCGCTTTCCCTCGCTATCCTGCAGCGCAGCAAATCATGTATTTAAATTTGATCCCTTTCCAATATGTAGCGTAGGTTTTGAAATGGACTTGAACGAGTATCAGAAGATGGCAAGGACGACTGCGATATACCCGAGCAGGCTTGACGGCGGCATGTTCTATCCCGCTCTCGGCCTTGCCGGAGAGGTCGGGGAGCTGCTCAACAAGATAAAGAAGGTAGGAAGGGATGGCAAGGTCCTTGACAAGGAGGAGATGGCCGGGGAGCTCGGAGACGTGCTGTGGTACGTGTCTCAGCTTGCGGCAGAGCTAGGGCTCGATATGGATTACATAGCGGAAAAGAACATCAAGAAGCTGAAGGACAGGATGGACAGGAACGCGCTAAAAGGCAGCGGCGACAACCGCTGATGGCTTACGCTAGCCATCAGTGATTGCCGATGCCTTCCCCACCCATTCCAAACGGCGCATTGCCAAGAGCGCAATAGAGCACCTCAGCGCGCTTCCTTCCTAAGATACCGTTATGGCTTTTCTGGTATATATACCTTCTCGGTTTTCCATAAAAACGCAATCGACGATGGTGCATTCGCTTTATATATTTGAACAGCAAACATTACATTAGCGAGGGCAGAATTGGTGCCATCAATGGACGAGGGTTATGTAAAATTCGTGCCGATTTGGACAGGGGGCAAGCCCCTCAGCGCCGAGAGGCTCAAGGAGCTGATACAGTGGCGCCAGAGGTTCTACGGCCTTGGACTGATAGGCATGTATGACGATGGCGTAGGATTCGGCAATATCAGCGAGAGACTTGAGAAGGAGTCGCAGCAGTTCATAATATCGGGAACTGCCACTGGCGGCGTAAAGCAGATAACGCCCAACGAATTCACGCTTATAACAAGATCAGACATGGGCATGAATACAGTATGGTGCACAGGCCCTGTCAACGCATCATCGGAAACGATGACGCATGCGGCTGTCTACGACAGCGACAGCTCGATCAACGCGGTCATCCATGTGCACTCGCTGCCTTTCTGGAAAGGCATCCTCAACAATCTGCCTACGACCTCCCCGAATGCCGCTTACGGGACCCCCGAAATGGCAAGGGAGATAATGAGGCTTTTCAAGGACGATAGGGCAATGGTATGGGACAAAAGGATAATAGCAATGGGAGGACACGAAAGCGGCATCCTCTCATTCGGCAGGTCGCTCGCAGACGCGGGCACCGTCCTTGCCAACGAATTCAACCGTTTCTCAAAAAGACAGAGAATCATCCATTGATTACTCTAGAGCTGAAAAACAAAAAGGAAAAGTAAATAAAAATAAAATAAATTCTGCCTATTCGCTATCTGTTCTGCTTATTCGCTTGAAGGCTGCTCTTCTGGTGCAGGCTCGGGTGCTGGTTCAGCAGCAGGTGCAGCAGATGACTCTCCAATGATTTCGCCTATGGCGAATCTTGTCCTTACATCTGTTATCCTTACTCTTACAGTCTGTCCCTGCTTTGCGTCCTTTACAAAGACCACAAAGCCGTCCTTCTTTGCTATGCCGTCCCCTTTTGAGGCTGTTGCCTCAATGGTTACGTCAATCTCGTCTCCGACCTTCACCGGCTTTGGCAGGAAGTAATTAGGGTTCAAGCCCCTTCCGCCTCCTCTGCTCCCGCCGCTTCTGTCGTCACGTCTGTCTCCTCTCATTCCTCCGAAATCTCTGGACATTTTCTTTTTCCTCTGTAGAAAGAGCGCTCTGCGCTTTACTACTCTGCAATACTAATGAATGTTTACCTTTATAAAACTATCGCTTTTTCCGTCGTCATAAGGCTATTCCTGCTGTCCCTCCTCCGCGTTTTCTCCCTTGCCCTTAGCGCCCTTGCCCATCTTCTTCCCTGTCAGGTCCTGGATGCCCAGGAGCCCGAGCGGGGTAGGCATGCTGAAGCCCTTGCTGTCCGTCGGTATGAATATTATCGGGTTGTTGCCGTTCAGGCTGATCTCGTACATCATGTCGAGCGCCCTCAGCTGCATGGCATACAGGTCCTTCTTGTACTTACCAGCAGCAACAAGCATCTTGTCCGCAGCGAGCACCTCGCTCTCCGCCAGTATGACCCTTGCGTCTTTCTCCCTTTCTGATGTAGCCACCCTCGCCATCGCGTCCTGGAGCTGCTGCGGTATCTTCACATCTCGTATCTCAACGGATATCGCCTTGATGCCCCATTCGGAAACCCTATCCTGTATCAGGTCCTGTATGTCCTTGCCGATTATGTCCCTCCCGGCAAGCATTTGCGACAGCACGCTCTTGCCGATGACGTCTCTCATCGCGGTCTGCGCAGAGAGCTGTATCGAATCGTAGTATGACTGCACGTTGAGGGTCGCCTTCTCAGGGTCCTCGGTCTGCCAGAAGAGTATCGCATCAACATTCACAGGAACGTTGTCCTTCGTAAGGGTCTGCTCAGCGCTGAACGTTGTGCTTATGACCCTCAGGTCGACCGAGAAAGGAGTCGCGTCCACTATCGGTATTATTGTCTTGAATCCTGGGCCCAGTATTCCCTTGTATCTTCCAAGCCTGAGCACAGGCATCCTGTTCCATTCCTTCACCACCCTTATCGACATTGCAAGCAGCACAAGGAAAGCGATCACAGCAGCGAGCAGCGCTGATCCAGCTCCTCCAGAGACGTCCGCAAGTATGCCGACTATAGCAGCTCCTACTATGTCAACTATTATTGCTATTCCGGAACCATTGTAGCTTTGCATAGAAATTGCCCCACAGATTACTGGCACGATATCTATTAAAGCCTGCGTTCAAGATCCCCGAGGCTGTCTACCGAATAATCCGGACCAACCTTTTCGAGAAGGCCCTTCGGGTCGAGGCCGTCGCAGACCGCGCACGAGTCTATGCCCGCAAACTTCGCAGTGAATATGTCGACAGCCATGTCGCCCACGTAAAGGCACCGTTTCTTGGATACGTCGAAATTGTCGATCACCGTGTAAATGCCTGCCGGATCAGGCTTGAAGCTCTTTATCGAATCGGCGCTGAGAACGAAGTCTATGTACTTGACTGCATTTGTTTTCCTTGTTTCTATGTACAGCCTGTGCCTGTTCGAGTCGCTGAACACCGCGACCTTCTTCCTGTGCTTCTTCAGCGCCTTCAGCAGCTCCATCGCGCCAGGCTTAAGCTCCGCGCTGGAGAACCTCGAATATATGTCGTATATGAACGAATAGAGCTTGGCCCTGCCCTCCTTCCTCTTGACATCCTTCATCGAGCTTATGCTGTATAGGTCCTTGTGCTTCCTGATGTAGTCGACATTGTACCTTCTTTTCAGGAACCTCGTGACCCTTACAAGCGCGCTGCTTGTCGAGAGGGTGCCGTCCCAATCAAAGATGAAGAGGTCATATTTCTCGAGAAACATAAGGTTAATAATATTGCCAATAAATAAAAGCGTATGTGATGACACAGGTGATCGCTGAGCTTAATCGCGATGACGATCGGTAGGCAGTCTGATATAATTTCTATTCGTGGTTTTGGATGATTGGCAGGCAAACTGCATTGGAGAGGCTGCACAAGAGCAGCATATCTGCCAAGGACATAGCTAACCAGTTCTGGTGCGAGAAGCAGATGGAGCTGTACTACACGAATGGGCAGAAGACCACGGCGCAGATGGACAGGGGAACGCAGCTGCACGAGACGCTGCAGGTGGAGGTCTTCGTGCCGCTCACAATAGAGCCGGCAAGCTACGCGGACAGGGTATACAAGACGGCTTACGAGAATGTCGCTGCAGTCAATACGCTTATGGAGAAGAGCCTTGCGAGGGAGCTGCGGGTCTACGGTTCCGTCAACGGCTACAGGCTCTCCGGGCAGATAGACGAGCTGCAGCTCAGGGAGGGCAAGGTCTGCATAATAGAGAACAAGACAACGGATGCGAGGAGAACGCTCACAAGCGCGTATGTGCTGCCCCACACCGTCCAGGTGATGCTGTACAAGAAGACGCTGGACGAGATGAGGTCAGGAGCGTACACATACGATAATTACGCTGTGTCGAACAGGATCAAGGAGATGAAGATGTCTGAGCAGTTCATGAACGGGCTCAGGGGCATGAACCTGAAGGACGAGTACATGAGCCTAGAGGGCATGCTCAAGAGGATGTTCGAGACAATGCGCGGCCTTCCCGAGATAAGCGACTCCCTGGAGATACACTACATAGACAGGAACACCGGGAAGGTGGGCAACGAGCTCAGGGTCATGTACGACAAGCAGCTGCTCGGCATGCAGCTGGTGGACGCGCTCAAGTACTGGAACGGGGAGAGGGAGGCAAGGCCGGTTCCTGAGGAAGACGCATGGAAGTGCAGGATATGCAGGTTCTTCGGAAAGGAGTGCACGGTATGGTACAACAAGGGATCAAATGCTAGCGCCAGGTAGACTCGACAAGGACTCGTTGAGAGCAGAATTCTCGAAGAACCCCAACGAGTACTACAAGGTCAGGCTATTCGACGAGCAGGGCTACGAAAGGCGCAGGTGCAGCGCATGCGGCAAGTTCTTCTGGAGCATAGGGGAAAGGGAGACGTGCGACGATCCGAGCCATACGGAGTACTCCTTCTTCAAGGAGAGCCCGAAGCCAATAGGCTATGTCGAGTTCTGGAAGAAGTTCTCGGGATTTTTCAAGAAGAACGGTCATGCTATAGTAGACAGGTACCCCGTTGTAAGCAGGTGGAGGCAGGACCTCTACTTCACTATAGCAAGCATACAGGATTTCCAGCGCATAGAGAACGGGGCGATGTCCTTCGAGTACGGGGCAAACCCGTTGCTGGTGCCGCAGATATGCCTGAGGTTCAGCGACATAGAGAACGTAGGGGTGACGGGAAGGCATCTCACGAGCTTCATGATGGCTGGCCAGCACGCGTTCAACTATCCTAAGGAAGGTTATTGGAGGGACAGGACCATCGAGCTCAACTACAACTTCCTTACTGAGGAATTGGGCGTAAAGAAGGAGAACCTTCTGTACAACGAGGACGTCTGGGCTATGGGCGACTTCTCCGAGTTCGGGCCGTGCCTCGAAAGCTTTTCCAACGGAGCCGAGCTGGTCAACAGCGTATTCACGCAGTTCGAGAGCGTCAACGGCGAGGTCAAGGAGCTGAAGGGAAAGGTGGTCGACGTGGGATGGGGGTTCGAGAGGCTGATGTGGTTCTACACAGGATACGACAGCGCGCTTGAGGCCGTATTCCACGACACGATAAGAAAGCTGGGAGGAAAGATAACCTTTGAGGTCGACGGCAAGCTGTTCAGGAAGTTCAGCACGCTGTCCAGCGAGCTGGACGTGACCGAGAAAGGGGCGAAGTCCAAGGAGCTCGCGCTTTTGGACAAGGCAGGAATATCCTTGGAAGACTACGAATCGAAGGTAAGGCCGACGCAGGCGCTTTACGCCGTGCTCGACCACACCAGGACGCTCCTGTTCGCGATAACCGACGGCGCGCTGCCGTCCAACATAGGAGGAGGCTACAACCTGAGGGTCATACTGAGGAGGGCATTGAGCTTCATAGAGGAGTACAATCTTGCATTCGATCTTAACGAAGTCGCAAAGCTGCAGGCCCATGAGCTCAGCGAACTATTCCCCGAACTCTCTACAAATCTTGACCTGTTCGCAAAGGTGGTCGAGATAGAGGATAGGAGGTTCATGAATACGAGGGAGAATGCAAGCCGGATCATCGAAGGGATAATGGCGAAGAGCAGGAAGTTAGACGCCAAGGAGCTCAGGACACTGTACGAAAGCAACGGCATAACGCCAGAGCTTATTAAGACGACAGCTGCAAAGAAGAAGATAAGGATGGACATGCCCGAGAGCAGCTATGAGGACATCGTGAAGGGGGATTTCGCCGCAAGGGAGAGGGGCAAGAGGATAGAGATAGGCACCGAGGGGATTGGCAAGACCGAGCAACTGTACTACAAGCTTGCCGAAGAGTCAACATCGAAGATACTCAAGTCCGAGAAAAAGTACATAGTACTTGACAAGACACCCTTCTATCCTGAAGGGGGAGGCCAGGAGGCGGACCACGGCACGATAAACGGCTTCAAGGTGGTCGACGTGCAGAAGTTGGGCAACGTCATCGTGCACGTTATGGAGGATGACATCGGAAGCAAGAAGGAGCTGCAGAAGGGCGCGGCTGCAAAATGCCTCGTGGACAAGGAGAGAAGGAAAAGGCTGATGGTGCACCACACGTCCACGCACCTCATGAGCGCAGCTGCAAGGCATGTACTTGGCCAGCACGCGTGGCAGGAAGGAACCAGAAAGGAGTTCCACAAGGCCCACATAGACATAGCGCATTACGACAAGCTCAACGACCAGGAGATAAAGATGTTGGAGGATTTCGCCAACGGCAAGCTTTTCGGCGGAATAAAGGTGACCGTAAAGGAGATGGACAGGAAGGAGGCTGAGAAGGCGTACGGCTTCGAGATATACCAGGGGCACGGGGTTCCGGCGCAGAGGATAAGGATGGTGATAATAGAGGACAGGGACGGCAACTTCATAGACGCGGAGGCGTGCGGAGGCCTTCATGTATCAGGAACGGAGCAGGCGATAGGGATGATCAAGATAATAAAGACCGAGAGGATATCCGACGGCATAGACAGGATAGAGTTCGTTGCAGGGAACGCCGCACTCGACCACTGGAGAAGCATACAGGAGAAGACCGAGGCGCAGCTCAAGGAGAACAACTGGAAGATGCTGGAGCTGAGGCAGCATGAAGCGAAGGTCGAGGAGAAACTGCTCAGAGGCATAGTCGGTGAAAAGGAGGTTGGAAGGGACAGCGTAGTTGCACAGGAGTACGACCTGGAGAAGGACATGCTGAGGAAGCTTGTGCTGCTGTTCGTGGAAAAGCACCCTGACAAGCTGTTCGAGCTCAGGAACAGGCATGGCGATGTCATATGCTTCAAGGGGCCCAAGCTCAGCGCGCCGGGCGCAGGCGCCTTGGAGCACCTAAAGCAGAAATACGGCGACAAGTTCAAGGGAGGGGGCAACCAGCAGACAGCAGAAGGAAGGATAGGATAGGTAAGAGAATGCAACCGATACTCTATTACGCGATCCTATATCCGATAATATACATATTTCCAGCGTACGTTGCTAATGGAGCTCCGGTGCTCTTCGGCGGAAAGAAGCCGCTTGACATGGGAATGAAATTCAAAGGCAGGCCCATACTGGGCATGCACAAGACAATAAGAGGCACGATCGCGGGGCTGCTGTCAGGCTCCCTCGTAGGATACATCGAATCCTTCGCGCTCCCATACATGCTGCCCGTTGGGATAATGCTCAGCGCAGGCGCGATGTTCGGCGACATCTTCGGCAGCTTCCTGAAAAGGAGGATGGGAATAAGGGAAGGGGCCAAGACGTTGCTGCTTGACCAATACCCATTCCTCATATTCGCGCTTCTATTCGCGTTTCCTCTTGGCAACCAGCCGGCACTGTACGGCATTCTCTTCCTTTTCATACTGACAGGGGCCATGCACGCGTTCACGAACTACGCCGCAAACAGGATGAAGCTCAAAAGAGTGCCCTGGTAGGTCAGATGCGCCATACCCACGGCAGGAAGTTTATCGCTATGCAGACGATCGAGAGGAACATCAGCCACTTGATCACGTTCCTGCTCTTTATGCTGGCGTTGAATATCCTCCATCCGTCAAGCCCTGGCAACGGCAGCAGGTTGAACATGCCGACGAACAGGTTCAGAAGAAACGAGAGTGCGAACAGCGAGTAGAGGAAGTAGACAGCTGCAGATACGGGGCTGTTCCTGGTAATCGTTGTAACCTGGTTCAGCAGCACGCCTATCTTCCCGGTGCTGTTCGTATGCAGTACAAACGCGCCCCTGTCTGTCACGAGCGACACGTTAGAGTACGGAGTGTCGTTCCTGGCGACCTGCTGAAGGCCCGACAGGTTCTTGATTTCATGGCCGTTCCACTTCAGCACGGTCGATCCCGGCGTTATCGCATTGTAGGCTGCAGAGCCGGGGACGGTCGAGCTGACAACAACGGCGGTGCTTATGAAATGCGGCAGCACGTACAGCACCACCAGGAGCATGAGCGCCAGGAACACTATGGAAAAGAGCAGGTTCGAGGCTATCCCAGCCGAGAATATCCTGTTCTGCTCCCTTTTCTTCAGCTTCAGTATCGCCTTCTCGTCGGGTTCGACGTAGGCTCCCAGAGGCACGATGCCGACCAGCAGCAGCCCCACCGTCTTGACCTTTATGCCGGCTATCCTTGCCAGGACCCCGTGGGAGAACTCGTGCACGACGAGGATTATCGCGAGCGCTATCACGCCGCTGAATATCGGTATGGTAATGCCGGGTATTATCGGCGCCGCTCCGGGCACCTGGTTTGTCAATATCGAATAATTCGGCGCAGCATTTGCCGCGCTTATCAGGAAATCTGCGATGCCCCACAATATCACGACGGCCCCGTATACCATCGACGCGATAAGGTAGAGGAAGAAGCCGCCGATTATGCTAATCGCGTAAAGCGCATACTGCAACGCTGTGACCGGCAATGACAGCTGGACCGACGGCTGCTGCTGTTGGATGCCTCCGAGCCCTGGAATGTTGATGAAGCTTATAGATGCGAGCAGGTTAGGGAGCACAACGACAAGGAAGAAAAGCATCGAGAGTATGCCAAAGGCGATCATCCTCCTGCTGATGTCCTTCCTGAACATAAGATAAGACAAGAGGCCGAATCCAAGGACCATGCCCCAGTCCGCAAGCCCCTTCCAGAACCACTGCCCTGACTTTGACAGCCTCTCTATGGTCCCTATGCCATGCTTTCCTCCCATTAGGTATATCCCGTAAAAAACCCTTGTGAAGTTCATCCGCTTGCGGATCAGCTCGCCGAAGGCGAGCAGAGCCAGTATCGCCAAGCCCCACTTTGCCACAACGCCCAGGCTGCCTATTGCGATAGCGTACAGAGTCAGCGCGCATATCACCGCCAAAAGAATAGGCGCCTTCACATCCAGACTGGCTTTTGCGCTGCTGCTCCTGGGTTTGGGCATTGTCTCAATGATTTATCACAGTCGCTATTATATACCTTACATGAATAATTGGTATTCAGGGGATTGAAATGGCGGATTGCGAGATCTGCGGAAGGGACGCGGCAACGCAGCACATAATCGAGATAGAGGGGGCACAGATGTCCGTGTGCGCAAACTGCGCGAAGGGCAAGAAGGTGCTCGAGAAGATAGAGCCTCATAGCGAGCCGGACAAGAGGCAGCGGCAGGCCAAACCAGCTGCAGAGGAGCGCGAGCTGGTGGACGATTACGGGACCAGGATAAGGCACGCGAGGGAGGGCATGGGGCTGTCGCTCAAGGTTGTCGCCGAGAAGATAAGCGAGAAGGAGTCCACGCTGCTGCGTGTTGAAGAGGAGAAGATGAGACCCAACGACGCGCTGATGAAGAAGCTGGAGAAGGAGCTTGGAATCAGGCTTACGGAATCAATTGCCCAGGCCAGTGGCAGGATGCCTGTGAGCAGGGGAGAACCAATCACCCTCGGCGATGCGGTAATAAGGAAGGACGGCAAGAGATAGCGCGTGGTTAATTGGCTGTTGACCTTGGGAAGTTCGTAGGAGAGGTAAAGGAGAACATAACACTTGACGAGCTTTCCGGAAAGACGATAGCTGTAGACGCTTACAACACCATCTACCAGTTCCTGTCCATAATCAGGCAGCCGGACGGCACTCCGCTGATGGACTCGAAGGGAAGGGTCACCAGCCACCTGTCGGGCCTTCTTTACAGGACCACCAATCTTCTCGAGTTTGGGATATCCCCAGTATTCGTGTTCGACGGTCTGCCTCCAATCCAGAAGCAGAGGACCATAGAAGCAAGGATGAACAGGAGGAAGGAAGCCCTTGAAGGGTGGAACAAGGCAAAGGCGGAAGGGATGGTAGCAGAGGCAAGGGCGTTCGCGATGGCGAGCACCAGGATAACAAAAGACGTTGTGGAGAGTGCAAAGGAGCTGCTCGGCTACATGGGCATACCGTACATGCAGGCGAACAGCGAGGCTGAGGCGCAGGCAGCGCACATGGTCAAGTCGGGGCTTGTATACGCCACTGCAAGCCAGGACTACGACTCGTTCCTTTTTGGTTCAGATGTCGTGCTAAGGAACATAACTATAACAGGAAAGAGGAAGCTGCCGAAGAGGAACGTCTTCATAGACGTAAAGCCTGAGAGGGTGATGCTTCAGAAGCTCCTTTCGAACCTTGGGCTGAGCATCAACCAGCTTATCTGGATGGGCATGCTGATAGGCACAGACTTCAATTCAGGGATAGACAAGGTCGGGCCCAAGACGGCGCTCAAGATAGTCAAGGGGCACAGCACGCTAGATGCGATAACCAAGCACGTAAAGGAGAAGTACAACTACGATTGGGAATCGGATCCGAAGGAGATAGAAGCGATATTCACGAAACCCGACGTGCTGGACGTCTCGGTCGATAGGTTCAACGAAATGATCAAAGGCGCAAGGCCTGAAGCAGGCAGGATAATCAAGTTCATGTGCGACGAGCACGGCTTTTCACATGAGAGGGTAGGGAAGGTTGCGGACAAGCTGCTCGAGATTAAGGGCAGGAAGGGCCAGAAAGGAATAAATACTTGGCTATGACATCTACTTCTGATTCAATGCAGAAAACGGTATCAAAAAGCAAAAGGAAGCTCGGAAAGCACTACAGGTCCAGAGTGAAGATAATGAAGCTGAGGAAGGCTGCAAGGAAGAAGCTCAAGAAGCAGCGCTAGGCAATGTCGTTGTACATCTTGTCGTTGAATTCGTACGCCGTCACATCAGCGCCTTTCACTATCCCAAGGCTTTCCAGCAGCTCCTCCCTGCTGCCGCATTCCCTGATGCCGCTCTCCAGGTCTATTGCGATGACCCTCCCGTTATACTCGGAATAGACCACGAAGCTCCTGTCCGCATCCCTTATCCTTATTATCACTTTCGAGGACGCGGAGCCAAGCGCGACTAGCAGGCTGCAGAGAAGGACAGCCCTGTCGAAGACGTCGCCAGCCTCGTGCTTGAGCGTTTCGGAAGGCTTCTGCCAGAACTGTATGGGCAGCGCTATGGGCGTTATTACATCCTTGACGTAATCGTATGCCTTTGCAGCAGCCTCAGGAAAGTGCTCCTCATACCTGTATAATGGGAACTTGTCCGTTATGCCCTTTGCCACATTTGCAACCCCGTCGTTCTCAGGGGTCACGAGCTTCGGCAGCTCAGCGACATAGAGGCTCTCCTTGTCCTCTATGTGCTCTTTGTACCTCATTATTATTTCAAGATAGATGTCGTTGTACTTTTTCAACAACTCATTGTCATCCATTTTTACCTTGATATAATGTGCTAACAAAGAATTAATACTCTTTCTGGATACTTAGTATGGAGCTACCATGTCCATAAGCATAGCAAAGTCCCAGAAGGCCGCAGGCAGGAAGGTGTCGTTGGCCGGATGGGTGCACAGGAAGAGGGAAAGCGGAGGCATCGTGTTCATAATAATCAGGGACAGCAGCGGGATCCTGCAGATAGCCATCAAGAAGGACAGCGTGGACGAAAGCTCGTGGAAAGCCGCAAACGAGACGACTATAGAATCGAGCGTCAAGGTATCGGGCATAGTAAAGGAGGAGAAGAGGGCACCTACCGGATACGAGATGCAGGCAACAAAATTCAGGAACGTGCAGGTGTCTGAACCGTACCCGATAACGGAGTACCAGAGCACGGAGCTGCTGCTGGACAAGAGGCATCTCTGGTTGAGGAGCAGGCGCATGACCGAGATAATGAAGGCGAGGTCGTACATATTCAGGTATACCCGGCAATTCCTCGACAAAAAGGGGTTCTACGAAATAACGCCGCCGATAATAACGAAGGCCGGTGGGGAAACTGGAGCTGACATGTTCGAGATAGACTTCTTCGGCCAGAAGGCCTACCTGACCGAATCATCGCAGCTCTACGCAGAGGTCATGGAGTTCGCGCTGGAGAAGACGTACTCGTTTGTGCCGTCCTTCAGGGCTGAGAAGTCAAGGACAACGAAGCACCTTGCAGAGTACTGGCACCTGGAACCCGAGATGCCTTACTATAGCAATGAGCAGGCTATGGGCCTTGAAGAAAAGCTGGTCAGCTACATAGCGAACACCCTTGCAGCTAAGAATCCTGACATACTTAAGAACCTCGAGATAAATCCCGATACGCTGCTCAAGATAAAGCCGCCATTCGAAAGGATAAGCTATGAGAAGGCGCTCGAGATACTGGACCAGAAAGGGCTCAAGAGGAGCTGGGGCGACGATTTCGGTGTAGACGACGAACGCGCGCTGACCGAGGACAAGGACAAGCCGATATTCGTGCACAGCTGGCCAAGGGAGATAAAACCATTCTACATGCCGGTAAACCCGAAGGATAAGAGAACGGTGCTAAGCTCCGACATGCTTGCGCCAAAGGGGCACGGGGAAATCATAGGAAGCGGGGTCAGGGAATGGAGGCTGAAGGAGCTGCTTGCAAGGATGAAGGAGGTGGAGGACCGGAAGGGCATAAAGTTCAACATGAAGAACTACGAGTGGTGGATAGACCTGAGAAGGTACGGCTCCATACCGCACGCAGGCTTCGGCATGGGGATGGAGCGGCTCATCAAATGGCTGCTAAACCTGGATCACATAAGGGACGCGATACCGTTCCCGAGAATGGTGAACAGGCTCGAACCGTGACTGCATGGAGCAGGCACTCGAATCCTACCTAAAGAAGCTAGGGATAAGTTACAGGATGCATACACACAAAGCTGTCTTCACAGTCGAGGAATCGACCCGCCTGAGGGGAGAGATACCGGGCATGCACACGAAGAGCCTCTTCCTAGAGGATGAAAAAGGGAACTTCTACCTTGTATGCATGGACGCCTTCAAGAGGCTTGACATCAGGGCGCTTAGAAAGCGCCTGAATGCTGGCAAGCTCCAGTTCGCATCCCCCGACAAGCTCAAGAGCGAACTGAACCTCACTCCTGGAAGCGTCTCAATATTCGGCATGATAAACGCAAGGAACACAAAGCTGATAATCGACAGGGACCTATGGGATGCAGGCATGGTCGCATTCCATCCAAACATCAACACAGAAACGCTTGAGATAACGCACGATGGCCTGAAGAGTTTCTGCGATTCGCTGGGTTCCAGCAAGGAAATAATCGAACTGTAGCATAGGAATATTTTTATACCATATAATTGCCTATATCTGCGCCGATTTGATGCAATAGTGGTAAAATGGATCAAGAAACGACTCAGGAGCACGCAGTGATAATAGCATGCATGGACAAGAGGCTGAACGCGCCTCTCGATGAATTCATGGCAAAACTGCAGGGAGGAAGCAGCGGAATGGGGGTGACGGTCCTGAGGAATCCCGGTGCCAATGTAAATGGGGCAAAGGAATCAATATATGCACTTGAGAGATCTGGGACGAGGCCGACCGCGTATTACATAATGCCTCACACAGACTGCGCAGCTGTAAAGCTCGCAGCTGACAACGTAAATGTAGGCGCGAGCGACATCTCGAACAAGACCCTTCAGGCTGAAAATCTTGTCAAAATGCTGGGCGAGATGGACTCGTTGGCATTTTTCGACACCAAGAAGAACGTGATATTTGCAGACGTGGCAAAGGTAAAAGCCCCTCATCATGACATCGGGCCCGTCTTGGTTGTCACGGTAACCCCTTCAGCAAAAAGCTACGCCGAAATGGCGAAGACCGTAGGCTCGGACATACTGGACACATACTTTGTGCAGGCGCTGAGCCCGGGAGAGGCATCTAAGGACGTCTTCAACTTCGCAAAGAAAATAGATGCAAGCAAGATAGTGGTCCTATGCCTGACAGCCTCCAGCCAGGAAAAATCCATGGCAGACGGCATGGTGAGGCAGTATTCGTCCCTTGGGATCGACTCCACGGCCCAGTCGCTCAGGAAGGACAGGATAAAGGGATGACGGCTCAATCCAGCACCAGCGACGTCTTTGTCTTCACGACGCCATGCTTGGAGTCTATGAATCCGAGGAGAATCTCCTTGAGATGCTCAGAGCTCTTCGCTATGACCTTAAGCAGGATGTCAGCTTCCCCGGTTATCAGCGACCCCTCCCTTATGTACATATGCTCCAGCAGCTCATCAAGCAGGTCATCCTGCGTCTTGTGTATCTTCTTCAGAAGGTCAACGTCTATATTGACGAATATGTAGGCCGTTATCGGATATCCTGCCTTCTTCCAGTCTATCTCCCCCTTGTAATGCTCTATCACCCTCTCCTTCTCCAGCTTCTTCATCCTTACGTGCACGGTGGAGAGCGGCGAGCCTGTCTTCTTGGCTAGATCTGAATACCTTGTCGTTCCTCCGTCGACCAGCTCTATCAGCTCCTCGTCAAATTGGTCCATGGTTGTATTTTATGCAATATTATATATAAATCTATTGATTATTCTTGTAATAAATCCGCTTTATTATCAAATAAATATATATAGGGCCTATGCAGATAGTTGATGCATCTTTAGCTGGTAGAATGTGCGGGATAGTGGGGCTGTTCGATTTCAAGGACAAGGATGCCATGAGGAAGAGGGCGCTGAGCATGGCTTCGAAGATAAGGTACAGGGGGCCGGACTGGAGTGGGATATACGCCGACGATAAGGCAATACTAGCACACGAAAGGCTATCGATAGTCGATGTTGAGCATGGAGCGCAGCCGTTGATAGACAGGAAGAACGGCAACGCGCTTGCTGTAAACGGCGAGATATACAACCACAAAGAGGTAGCTAAGAGTCTGAGGAAGAAGCACGACTGGCAGACGAACTCAGACTGCGAGGTAATACTGTACCTGTACGACGAGTACGGGAGCAGGTGCGTCGACATGCTCAGTGGGATATTCGCGTTTATACTATATGACAAGGAGAGGAAAAGCTACTTCATAGCAAGGGACCACATAGGCGTGATGCCACTTTACATCGGATGGGACAGGGAAGGGGTAACGCACGTGGCAAGCGAAATGAAAGCGCTGGCCCCCTACTGCGAAAAGCTGATCGAGTTCCCAGCCGGCCAGTTCTACGACAGCAGATCAGGCAAATTCACCAAATGGTACAGGAGAAAATGGATGGGGACGGTTCCAAAGCAGAAGGTGTCGCTGAAAATGCTGAGGCATGAGCTCGAGATGTCAGTCAAGAGGCAGCTGATGTCCGACGTGCCTTACGGCGTGCTGATATCCGGGGGACTTGACTCGTCGATAGTTGCTGCAATCGCGCAGAAATACAGCAGGAAGCGGATCGAATCGAACGATAGGGTGGAGGCGTGGTGGCCAAGGCTGCATTCCTTCTCGGTCGGCCTGGAGGGCTCTCCAGACATGAAGTTCGCAAGGGTGGTGGCAAAGCATATCGGGACAGTGCACCATGAGATAATATTCACTGTCCAGGAAGGGCTTGACGCGCTGCGCGACGTCATATACCATCTCGAGACATTTGACGTTACAACAATAAGGGCATCCACGCCGATGTACCTCATGGCGAGGAAGATAAAATCGATGGGCATAAAGATGGTGCTGTCCGGGGAGGGATCCGATGAGGTATTTGGTGGGTATCTCTACTTTCACATGGCTCCCAATGCCAAGGAGTTCCACAAGGAGCTAGTCACAAAGCTCTCCCTTCTCAGCAAGTACGACTGCCTGAGGGCCAACAAGTCCACGTCGGCATGGGGCCTTGAGACAAGGGTGCCATTCCTCGACAAGGAATTCCTGGAATACGCAATGTCTATAGACCCGCAGCAGAAGATGTGCCCCGGCAAGACCATGGAGAAAGGAATACTCAGAAAGGCTTTCAAAGGGCTGATCCCTGACGAGATACTCTGGAGGCAGAAGGAGCAGTTCTCCGATGGGGTCGGATACGGCTGGATCGACAGCCTGAAGAGGCATGCGGAGGAGCACGTTACAGACAGCATGATGAAGAATGTCAAGAAAAGGTTCCCGACGCAGACCCCTACATCAAAGGAGCAGTACTTCTACAGGGAGATCTTCGACGAGCTTTTCAGGAACGGCCAGGCGCCGCTCACGGTTCCTGTAGGCCCATCTATAGCATGCTCCACTCCTGCAGCAATGGAATGGAGCAAGGAGTTCAAGAACATGGCAGACCCTTCAGGAAGGGCCGTAGTGGGCGTGCACAACGACTCCATAAAGAGATGACCTTCGTCAAAGAACGGCTGCTCCTGTCCCCCTATTTATAGGCAGGAATTCACTTATAATGCGGGAAGCATGCTGAAGAGTACGCCCATGAACAGGTCGGGCACATCGCTGATTCTAGGCAGAAACCACACATACCTTTGCGACGTTTTCGGTTCGGGCAGTGCTGCAGTGAGAAACTTCACCGAGCTGTTCAGGGAGGAGAGCAGGGGCAGGCGCGTGAACCTGAACTACCTTCGCAGTAACCTTCACGTTGTCACGAAGCTGGCATCGGTAATGGCCTTGCACTCGTTTGACGGCAAGACAGCAGTGGCGATACCAGAAACAGCTTCATCAATCCTCTTCTTCAACAGGCAGGCTGCCTATACCACCTTAAAGGGTTCAAGGCAGGCCTCAACCAACGGTAAGATACGAGACCTCCTAAGCTATTTGAACAACAGCGCAAGCGGCTTTGTAGTGGCCGCAAAGGAGGATATGGCTTCGAAGGGGCTTTACGACCTTTCTGCGAAGTTCAACAACATGATAATGGAATTCGCCATATCGCCGACAAATAAGGATATTGGGAGCGAAATCGCAAGACTGCTTCGCAAGCACGGCGGCATGGATCAGCACAACATCGCATACGAGATTCTGAAGGAGCCTGTGAGATTCGGGGCGATAGCAGACAGGCTCATGAACGGCAAGGAAGACCCCCTTGCGCATCTCCTGAGCGCCGGAATGCTCTCCAGGGCTTACGGCATCGGCAACGCCAACGGTGCTGCCATGAGAATTGCATCGACTACCGCACTCTACGGATTCAGCGTCGAGCAGACGAAACTTCTGCTCAGCACCTATATCGATGTTCTAAGGCATTCCTCGCATGATTTGGCAGAGCGCGCAAGAAGGGCTGACTCATATCTTTCGCTCGCTCACAACGGCTTCTTCGTGGCCGCACTGAAGGCAACCGCAGCGCACGACACAGAACTCTCGCTCAGGCTCCACAGGCAGCTCGCCTCCTTCGGCAGCCATGACGACTCGATCGAGATGGCTGCTATGATAACCGGAATGGCAAGGGCTGAAAGATACGAAGACATCTCGACTCTGCTTACGGCTAACGGCGCGCGAGCGCTGTTAAGGCACTGATCAAAACGCACCTCTTCCACCAAAAACATGCTAGGCCGCACTAAAAAGCAAAATATATATAGGATACCCAATATATTAAAAATTAAAGGCCACAGAGCCAATTATGTGATCCTCATGATAGCGCAAAAAACAGAGCCAAAGATGAAGGCCGTTGTTATTCACGAGTACGGCGACCCTAGCGTGCTGAAGCTGGAGCAGGCAAGGATCCCAGATATAGGCCCGAAGGACATACTGGTAAGGGTGCACGCGACCAGCGTCAACCCGATGGACTGGAAGGTAAGGGCCGGATATGCGAAGGACTGGATTAAGCTTGAGATGCCTGCGATACTGGGAATCGATGTTGCAGGCACGGTGGAGCAGGTAGGCGGCAAGGTCAGGAGATTCAAGGTAGGGGACCTGATATACGGGAAGGCGAGCTATTCAAAAGGGGGCAGCTACGCAGAGTATGTTGCTGTAAACGAGGAGAGCGCCGCACTGGCGCCGCAGACGATACCGCTTGACAGGGCCGCTGGCGTGCCGCTGACAGCGACAACAGCTTACCAAGCCCTTTTCGACGGGGCGAAGCTCAAGCCTGGGGAAACTGTCATCATAACAGGAGCTGCAGGCGGCGTAGGCACATTCGCCGTGCAGTTCGCCAAGATAATAGGGGCCAGGGTCATAGCAGTCACGTCAGGAGCCAATGCTGAGATGGTCAGGTCATTGGGTGCCGACCAGGTAATCGATTATACTAGGGAGGATGTGGCAAAGAAGACAAAGAATGCCGATGTGGCTTTCGATACAGTAGGAAGGGAAAGTGCCAACAAGGCTATCCATGCACTCAAGAAAGGCGGAAGGCTCGTTGCGATCGCCGGAGAGCCTGACAAGGAGCTTGCGGGCAGTCACGAAATCAACGTGATTTCGGTCAACGCATCCGGCGGCAGGATTAAGCTTGAGGAGATAGCCAATCTGATAGACACAGGAAAGCTTAGAGTGATAGTTGACCGGGAGCTTCCCTTGTCCGAGATGAAGGCTGCGCACGAACTGAGCCAGAGCGGAAAGGCGCGCGGCAAGATAATCATAAAAGTCGAGCCGGACTAAAGATTTCAGCTGCTTTAAGTATCAGCATCCTTCCCGATTTTGGCTGGCAAAGCGAAGATCTAGGAGGAAGGCCGCATACAGCGTAAACCGTGAATTTGACGTGCGCTGCAGCATGACTCTTTTTATACCTTGCAACATACTTTCTAATTGAAACAAGGGGAAGCATTTGATAACCATAACCTCTCTCAGGCATGCCAAATCCAAGAACAGGATTGAGGAGCTGAAGAAATTTCCTGCACGCATAAGCAGGGGTGAGATGGTCTGGGTCGACGTGGAGGACCCGAAGGAGAGCGAGATCAAGGAGTTGAAGGAGAGGTTCTCGCTTGATTCGTATGCGATAGAAGACGTCATGCACGGGAATCAGCGCCCGAAGATGGAGGACTACAAGGAATACCTCTTCGCAGTCATACACATACCCACATTGAAGAACAGGAAATACGAGACCCTTGAGGTGTTCTTCTTCTTCCAGAAAAACTGGATAATAAGCATACACTCTGGGAGCACCGAGGTGACGCAGGCGGTCGAGAGCAGGATAAAGACAAGGGGCCTTGAGCCATTGGCATCGAACCCCACTCCGGACCTTCTGTTCTATACGTACCTCGACTTCGCCGTCGACGCCTACTATCCGATGCTGGATGAGGCGGAGGAGCAGATAGAAACGCTTGACAGCAAGGCCATGACGTCGTTCAAGCAGCGCTCGAAGAAGTTTGATCTGATGGTGGGGGCGATGTCGACCATAGGCGGCGTAAGGAAAAGGATCAGGAGCCTCAGGAAGTCGCTTGTGCCGACAAGGGACATGGTCGGCATGATAATGAGGGGCGCAGTCCCATTCATACAGGACTCGAGCCTGAGAAGCTTTCGAGATGTCTATGACCATTCGTTCCAGCTGCTCGAGACGATAGACAACTACAGGGACAGGACCAGCGACGTAAGGGAGCTCTACATAAACCTTCTCATGGCTTCAACCGACAACATTATCAAGCTGCTTACGATAGTCGCAACCATATTCCTTCCGCTTGCCCTGCTTGCAGGGATATACGGAACAAACTTCACACCTGGGTTCTTCGAGCCGGGAAGCTCGACACCGACTGGCTTCTACATCCTTATAGGGTCGATGCTGCTCATCGCCATAGCCCTTCTCTATTCGTTCAGAAGATCCGGCTGGATATAGCAAAGGTCATATCCCTACGTCGTTGACGTCCGTGTCTATGCACTGTGTCACGTAGCTCTGCGTGACGAGATTCACGATCATGTCCACAAGGTACGGGGAGATGAGCACCAGTACCAATCCTATTATGGCCCCGTAAAGCATCATGGCACTGTACCCCTGGATGCTGCCTTTCATGTTGCCTGCATTTGGGGAAAGGTGCGAGATAGCGTATACGGCTCCGCCGCCGATGAAGAGAACCAGGGTAAGCACGCCTATCGCGTCCTGGAATGCGAACAGGATGCCGCACAGCCTGTCCTCCACAGCGTCCTGCGCTATCGTCACGTCCTCAGGGTTCCCAACTATTGCGAGAGAAAGCTTCAGCATCATGGACAGCGCAAAATAAGCGATGGCAATGGCCTTAATTGTTCGCCAGGG
>JAGWGW010000026.1 GCA_028867135.1 Microcaldota archaeon
TATTCTCTAATGCGTTCTAGCGGCATCATGGCTAGGCAAGAAGCGCAGTAGGGCCACCGGACCAGCTCCGACAGCCAACCCCCGCAGCGTTCACACTTAGGCAGGCTGCTTCAACCTGTATTTCCTGTCGAACCGTTCCCAAAACAAGACCCACTTCTCGAATATGCTCATCTGCTCACCTCCCTGGTGGTTATCGTAGCTTGAACGCCGACTATGGCAGCTAGGCCCATGACTAGGAAAGGCTCCCCATGCCTCATAAGGAAATCCCCATAGTTTGAAACCATGACGGCATACTCTAGGGACAGGCCCACCACCATAAAGTAAGCTGCGGCAGAGAACAGCCCGACAGCCATCAGCTTAGACGATAGACCGCGCATCGTCATATAGACCTACAGTATATAGCATCAGGAGTAGGACATTCAAGATGAGGCCCAACCCGAAGCCAAAAGCGTTAAACCAACCGCCAAAAGCTGTTGAAATCGCACCCCATAAAATTAGACCTATTCCGAAGGATTGTGCTAATCGAGTTCCCTGCTCGTTGAATTGTATGCTGGCACCTGAAGCTAAGGCTTGAGCCGAGAACCCGATCCCCAGCCCCATTAATAACAAAACTACACCCGCAAACAGACTAAGGACAGAGATAACCGATTGTGGGCTAGAAAAGAAAGCAGTTACGAACCCGATTATATCACCTGTTGCTAAGAACGAAAATGGAGAGCTAGTTAGAAAATTGATAGGCGTAACTGCGCAATCTACGACACATCCATTATAGGACGTAGGGTTTCCGTTTACCCATGCTACAGGGTTTGCGCAAACATCCTTTCCACTCACTTGGCACATATCCGCATAGGTGAAATTATAGAACAACCCCATCGTAATCAAGAGTAGAAGCGGGACATAAATCAGGTCTTTATGCGACCCATGCCGTAAGGACATCTAGCTCCCACCGCGCCAAATCTTAACCGTTGATAGGACACCCAATAATAGAGTTACGCCATAGGGCATTACGCCAGCTAAGTTGCCTAACAACGAACCAATGAATAGCGCGATCAACATCATAGTTAATGCGCCTGTTGCGTTGCGTGTGGCCCCCATTATCATAACCACAATCCCCAATGGGACCATTAGGAAAAGTAGAGGCATAAGCCAAAAGTTCATGGACGTTACGCTGGCCTGGTTGATTAGGACGACTTGCTGCGACGTAGAAGTTATGATAGTTGTAGATGTTGCAGATTGAGTTATGATTGAATAAGACGTAATCGTTGAGGCAGCTAAGAAAAGCACCTGCACATAGAGAACCCCACCTAATCCATTATTGTTATCCAGAGTATTCGTAGTAATTGTAACAGGTCGGAAACTACCGACTTTGTAAAGAGTTGTCGCGCAACCTGTTACCTTTTCTATCTTAGCTGTGGTCGTTCCTGCCGGTGCAGAAATAGCTATTGCGAATTGGCTAGGTGTCTGAATTGGCACGCTGGTAAGAAAGCTGACTTTCTTATCTGTTGAACCTGCGGGGATCGTATAGTTGAACGAGAATATCCTAGTTAGCGGGTTTGTCGCGCTAACTGCAGCCATGCTAGTCGTAGTATAGACGGCGAAATTCACTAATTCGTTAGACGCGTCCGATAGGTAAGCAGTTACGTTGTAAATCTGAGCAGAAGGGACATTATTAGCGATTAGATAATAGTAGGTAGAGGAAGCGTTAAGAGATAAATCAGTTCCAACCCCCCCTGTGCAGCCTGCGATATATGGCCCTGTATTGCTAGGTGTCCCACCGGCAGTAGTTAATTGCATCACTAAGCCTGAAACTACCCAACCCGCAGAAACACCTATCCCATAGATGAAGGATTGAGGATTAGCTGCCGAGCTACAAGACCCAAAACAGTAAGACCCGCCAACCCCTTTGGCTCCATCACTACCATATAGTTTAGTAAAGCCTGTAGGTTGTGCTGCATTAGTAATTACGTTCCCTGTCGAAGCTGCACCTATCAAAAGCGTGTAAGAAGAAGTGAAGGAGCAGGTATTGAAAGTAGAAGTGGAAGTCCCTGTGCCAGCACCATAAGCTGTGCAATAAGACACGCTACTGCTCGCGCCTCCGATATCTACGACGCCAATGCCCATTTCTACACTCCCAGCAAATGACCATGTTACTGTTAGCGTTTGTGTGGTTGCGGCTACTGCAAACTCAGTAGTAGTTACGCAAGTAAAAGAAGCTGCGCAAGTCGAACTGTAACTTGATTGAACCCAGGGTGCCAACGTTGTAAAAGTAACAGGTGGGCCATAAGACCCCGAAACATGAGAGGCTGTGCCTGTGATCGCTATTGATATGGCTACTATATCGCCAGCGTTCACCAGCCCATAGGTATAGGTTCCCGATGTTGTGCTACCCGCATAATTATTCCCTGTTCCTGTTACTGCTGGCCCTATTGCATGAGTCGCTGCTATGGGGAGAAATGACAACACGCCACCGACTAAGAGGATAGACACTAGGAGAATGTTTAGTCGGCGGGCCTTTTTGTGAGATTCAGGAATGGTTGCCATTCTCCCCACACTCTACCTACTCAGACTCTCTTAAACTGTGCTATCGCCCTTTATGGTAAAGGTGTCGTCGCATCTTAGACACGCAAACACTAGCTGCCCGGTCCCTAGTGCCTTAGATTTTTCCTGGCTGTATTCCCATTCATGGTAATGGGTATGCAGCATCCCCTCGACTAAGACGGTTTTCCTATACTGCAAGACCTGGGGGCCGCTATGCATGGCGAGAAATCACCGTTTCGGCTTCGTCCTCTATCTCCTTAGCAGTAGGGGCCGGATTAGCATCCAGCTCTTTCCATAGCTTGGCTGCCCTTTCCTCTTTGACCTTCTCGACACCCTTCAAGACTAGGGCCTTCATCAGCCAGGTATCGGTTGAAGGAATCGCATACTCGTCTATCATGTATTGCTTGAGGGCCATCACGCTTTCAAACTCCCCATCGGTGAAGGCCACATTGACCTTATTCCGCTTCGGATTGTCCGTCTTGTGTCTCCCCACGCCTCCCCCATAGGCCCCCC
>JAGWGW010000027.1 GCA_028867135.1 Microcaldota archaeon
CTTCCTGTCTGCGATATGGGGCTTCGTTGTAGAAGTCCTCGCGCTTGCGAACCAGCAGAGCATAAGCTGGCTCAAGTCGTTGGGAACCATAGTCCTGACATCGATAATAATCTGGGTCATCGTCTTCCTGCTAAGACTTGTAGGACTGTAAAGCTACAGGATAGAAAACAGATTGGAGGATATATTAGGCTAGGCCTATGTTAGTTTCAGGTACATATGCACAGAATCGATGTACCTACCTTGGTGGGAACGGTGGGAGATGCTGCATTGGCACCTGTTGGTGTTGATACGTCACTATTAGGAGCAGCAATATCCGCATGGGTCAATACATTTGAAGCGACACAGCCAAAGCCCGTAAACAAGACAGTTGTTGAGGATCCGAAACCAAGCAGTGCTTCGGCATCTGAATCGAGCAGTAAGGATCTTGGATTTTCGGCCTTGAAGAGATAGTATTTTATTATCCGAATAGAGTAGTAGAATAAGGTCTTCGTGGTAGTGTTATTGAGAAGCATATTGCAATATGCAGCTTATCCTATTCTATTCCTTGTTACGGTGTACGCGATTGTTTCCGTTACCAACTACTACGAAACCAACTTCACGCATTATTATACTGCCATATTCCCTACCGACAAGATCTTTTATTATCTAACAAGCAGTTTCAACGCTTACACTGAGCAGGTTTCCAATAACGGAACTGTTGATTATGAGACTTTCTATATAGATCTTCAGGTAGTGATATTGGAGATATTCTTAGCTTATTTGTCCCTCTTAATCTTCAGTACGCTATATAATCGCACAAAATCCTTGCAAATGGAGGTACGACGCATAAACCATCATGTACTTGGCAACTATCTAGCAGTCGCATTCTTCCTATCGTCCATACTATCTATATACTTGACAGTAATTATCGAATATCTCCAAAATGTCTTTGGTACTGGGATTTCGGGAATAGGTGTTCAAGGACTTGCGATAATCCTAGTGTTCTCTTTGATAAACGTATTTATGATGGGAAATCTGGCTAGATTAAAGGCAAAAGGTAAAAATCCGGTTATGAAAGTTGCCATTTTTGGCATAAGCATGATTGGTATACTATTCTTCGTAATCCTACTGTATTTCTCTGTGATTCAATTGGTAGCAAACTTTACAGGGTTCTCGCAAATAACCATACAAATACATTTTACCAACATGGTGTTTTTTTCAGTCATATTTATTTCTCTAGTAACATTTAGAAGACATGCAAGACTGTTCTGGATGAGGATTGCAAGAACGCTACTGCACAACGCACGATGATGCGGTTCTACCAAGAGACTATTATGGGTATTCGAAGAAGTACATTATCGCATATGCAGTTTCCTCTGCGTTGGTGGATGCATTCCGTACCCCGCCCTATTCCAAGGGGTGCTGGTTACTGACTAGGTATGGTTATGGATATGCGTTTGCGGTAGTATCCGCTCAATGACAACGCCAATGGCTATTCCGGAAACAACAACCAAGGGATACATTCTAGTGTAATCTGGAATGCGAACTGGCAGGCTGGCTATACAACGCCTACGGGTTAGGCATCTTCTGCAAGACTGCTGGTAGGCCAAGTAAAGGAGGAAAACCCCAACGATCTCAGAAGCAGGGTTAAAAGATCCATGAGACGTTGTATGAAAGGTATAATGATAAGGTTGTATTGATATCTTCGCATGCAGGAGTGGCCAGGTGCATTTTTTCAATATACTCAAAGATGCCTAGTTTGAGAACTTTTGATTTCGAGCCAAGAAATGGAGGCATGTTGGTTGTAGAGGTTGGCAAGGACGGTGGGAGAATAATAAAGGTAGCATGTTCCTACCTAAAAGTTAGTCTGGCGCTGCCTTTTGCTCTCGGAGATTTATCCTGCAAGCCCATTGTATTATAAACCCATTTAAAA
Source organism: Microcaldota archaeon (assembly GCA_028867135.1). Classification (GTDB taxonomy): domain Archaea; phylum Micrarchaeota; class Micrarchaeia; order Micrarchaeales; family CABMGC01; genus JAGWGW01. The sequence continues at coordinate 1,913 of JAGWGW010000027.1, forward strand.
AGCTTATTCACGAATATTAATATATGAGGAGCGACCAGAATAGTATATCGTGGGTTGGGAACACATTGGGCGTGTGTTTCGGCAAGTGTGGTGGTAATGATGGATAGGGTTAGGACCGGCATTCCGGGGTTCGATGAGTTGATTGAGGGGGGATTTCCAAAGACCTCGAACGTACTGCTGACCGGGCTTCCGGGCACTGGAAAGACGATCTTCGCCCTTGAATACCTGTACAACGGGGCTATGAACGGGGAGAACGGCATCTACGTGACCCTTGACGAGTCGTTCGAGATGATAAAGGAGCAGGCCATGCAGTTCGGATGGGACTTCGATAAGCTTGAGGCGGAGAACAAGATAGCATTCATAAGCATAAGGCTGGGAAGGACCAAGCTTGACATATTCGACCAGATAAGGGACGTGAGGGACAGGATAGACGCGAAGAGGCTCGTCTTCGACAACCTTGCAACGTTTTCAGTCAACCTTGACCTCTTCACCATACCGGTAGGCTACGCCGGAAGCATAGCGTCCACAGTGGAGATGACTGCGAAGGGCATAGAGAGCGGTGGGAACCTTCTCGCTGATAAGGGGGACAAGATATACTATACTGGGGACATGGAGAAGAGGCTGATATACCTCATAGTCGAGCACATGTCGAGACTTGGGACGACAAACCTTGTGCTTACGTACGGGAATCCGGACGTAAACCAGCTCACGATTGACGGGGTGAGCGAGTTCGCCTGCGATGGGATAGTCGAGCTCTACAATCAGCTTATAGGGGCGAAGCACGTGAGGACGATAACCGTGCTCAAGATGAGGAACACTAACCAGAATCAGTACATCAACGACCTTGAGATAGGGAAGAACGGACTGGTAGTGAAGCCTGTGGAAAAGGTCTATGGGTAGGACAGCTGTTTCCACAGCGCGTAGTTGGGGGTTGGGATGAACATATTTGAGAGGTTCTTACTTTCGAGAGAGGTGACTGTCAGGGAGGGGGAGATAA
>JAGWGW010000028.1 GCA_028867135.1 Microcaldota archaeon
CAACAAGGCATGGTTCCGTGATGTAAAGTTCGCGGTGTCATGCGAGCCGGGAGACTCAAAAAGGCATACTGGAGGATCGAACGTGGTTACTATCGGCAGGAGGGGCAGGGTCGTGATATCGATAGACATTGAAGGCCTTGCGTCGCACGGCGCGCAGCCGCAAAGGGGAGTAAACGCGATAGACGAGGCGAGCACCATAGTCAAGCACATAGGCATGTACAAATTGCTCAAGCACGGCAGACTGGGTCCAGAAAGCATATTCGTTAGGAGGCTAGAGGCAAACTCAACGAGCCTTTCCGTGCCTGACAAGGCACATCTCGAGCTCGACATACATATCGTGCCTCCAAGCACGAGGAAAGATGCGGAGGGCCGCGCAAGGGAACTTGTGAACGAATTATTCAGGAGCAAGCATCTAGACCCGAGGACTAAGATCAACGTAAGCATCAAGGAGAGGAAGACGCCGTACATAGAGCCGTATGTCAACCACAGGAACAACAGGCACATCAAAAAGGTGTTTAGCATAATAAAGGAAGACTACGGAAAGGCCATTCCAAATTACGGGAGCTCTGTTGCCGACGACAACATACTCAGCACCGAGCTCCGCGTCCCGATAGTGACGATAGGCCCTACCGGAGGAAACGAGCATTCGGAGAACGAATGGGTTTCAAGAAGGAGCGTAAAACAGCTGGTAGGCACCTATTCAAGGATAATAGAGGAGTGCTAGCCCTTCTTCATGTATTGGTCGAAGACCTTCTTGTACGTGTCAATAGTCCCTATGTCGAACCAGTTCTCGTCGTAAATGACGCCATGGATCTCGTCGTTCTTTATCAGCCACTGTAAAAAGTATCCGGGCGCATCAGGGTTGTTCCCATCCTTGACGTATTCGCTGAACTTGCCGAGCATCTCTCTTGGGAAGAGGTATATGCCTGTGCTGACGACTGTCGACTTCGGCCTTTCAGGCTTCTCCTCAAACCCTGTAAGGATATTGTCCTTTACCGATACGACCCCGAACCTCTTCGCATCCTTCTTCGATTTAAGGTCGTACAGAGCAACTGTAGGCTTCCTGCCCTTGTTGAAATGGTCCAAAACCTTCTTCAGCTTGAAGTTGTAGAAGTTGTCGCCAGCAACTATCAGCAGGTCGTCCTCTATTGCAGCCTTCTCTATGGTGTAGTTTATGCCCTTTATCGCCCCGAGCTTCTCGCCGTCGTGCATCGTCGGTTCGACAATGAGGTGTATGTTGCCGCCAGCGCCGCTGTTCTTCTTGTGCTCTATCCAGTACTCGAACTGGTCCGCGAACTTGAGATTCGTGGAGAAAATTATCTTCTCCACTCCTATTTCGTGTATCTTGTCCAGCGTGTAGTCGATTATCGGCCTTCCTCCTATCGGCAGCAGCGGCTTCGGCACAAAGAGCGTTATGGGCTCTAGCCTTGTTGCGAAACCTCCGCAAAGAACCAATGCCTCCATGTAATCACACAAGTTATAAATCCTGCAAGAATCAGATGTTTAATGCAATTTAACGCTTAAAAACGCTTCTAAAAGCTTCGTAAGGGGCATATTCCTGTACTGACAATCCGCATACAATATATAGATTTTGAGTCATATAAATCAGGGGCAAACCATGGTGAGAAAGCAGGCGTTTAGCGATTCCGTTGACTACGTGCAGGTCATGGACGAGAGCGGCACGATAGACCAATCGCTATACCCTCAGGATCTGAAGGACGAAGGAATAGTAGAAATGCTGAAGTGGATGATATTCGCACGGGCCGTGGACGCGAAGACGCTCAGCCTGCAGAGGCAGGGAAGGGCGTATACGTATGCGCCGCTCTTAGGAGAAGAAGCTACGCAGATAGGAAGCGCGATGGCGATGGGCAAGCAGGATATATTTGTCCCTTTCTTCAGGCAGCATGCCATATTCCTTTACAGGGGGGTTCCTCTTGACCTGTTCTTCCTTGGATGGAAGGGATACGAGGATGCGAACAAGGTTCCGGCGAGCGTCAATGGCCTTCCGGTAAACATACCCGTTGCAACCCAGGTGCCCCATGCAACTGGCATGGCGTTCGCCCAGAAATACCTCAAGAAGGATTCTGTTGTAATAGGCTACGTTGGAGATGGCGGTACATCCGAGGGGGATTTTTACGAAGGGATGAACATGGCGGGAGCCCTTCAGGTACCCATGGTGCTCGTAATAGAGAACAACGAGTGGGCCATATCAGTCCCAAGATCAAAGCAGACAGCAGCTCCTACCCTTGCACAGAAGGCCATTGCTGCCGGAATCAAGGGAGTCCAAGTCGACGGCAACGATGTTATAGGTGTATACGGCGAGGTCAAGAAAGCCATAGAACAGGCAAAGAAGAACGCCCCCACTGTAATCGAATGCCTGACATACAGAATGTCAATGCACACTACAGCAGACGACCCTACAAAGTACAGGGACCCTGCAGAGGTCGAGTACTGGAAGGCAAGGGATCCTATAGCAAGGGTGAGGAAGTACCTCGTCTCAAAGGGGCTCTGGAGCGCAGAGATGGAGACAAAGCTTGCTGATGACAATTCAAAGATGATAAATGCTGCCGTGGATAAGGCCGAGGCATACAGGGGCGACCCGAAGTCCATGTTCGAGTATGTCTATAGCTTCATGCCGCAGACTCTCCAGGAGGAGCTCGACAGCGGCGCAGCTAACAACTTCTGGCAATGATGATTATATGCAAATGAACATGGTAAGCGCGATAAACAATGCACTTGAACTGTCGATGAAGGAGAACGACAACATAGTGCTTCTCGGAGAGGACATAGGCAAAGACGGAGGGGTCTTCAGGGTCACCGACGGCTTGCAGGCGAAGTTCGGCGAGGAACGGGTATTCGACACGCCTCTGTCCGAGTCCGGAATCATAGG
>JAGWGW010000019.1 GCA_028867135.1 Microcaldota archaeon
GCAGCCAGTTCGAGGCTGCAAACGCGAGAAACGCGTTCCCTTGCTTCGACGAGCCGGAGATGAAGGCGGTGTTCGAAGTCTCTATGGTAATCGACAAGGACAAGGAATGCGTATCGAACATGCCCATAAGGGAGGCCAAGACCCTTGATAATGGAAAGAAGCTTGTGAGATTCGAAGAGACACCGAAAATGTCCCCGTACCTGCTCTACCTCGGGGTTGGAAATTACGAGAGCGTTGAAGGGGCCGTGGACGGAATCAGGATAAGGCTGCTGGCAACCGAGGGAAAGAAGAGGCTGCTGCTGCTCGGCCTCGATTATACGAAGAAGTTCGTCAAGTTCTTCATGGACTATTTCGGGGTAAGGTATCCGCTGCCCAAGTTGGACCTTATAGCCATACCTGATTTTGCTGCGGGGGCTATGGAGAACTGGGGGGCCATGGCCTTCAGGGAGAGCGCGCTGCTTGCCGATGCGAACTCGTCTGTTGCGATGAAGCAGAGGATAGCCGAGGTCATAGCGCACGAGCTTGCGCACCAGTGGTTCGGCGACCTCGTGACAATGAGATGGTGGGACGATCTGTGGCTTAACGAGAGCTTTGCCACATTCATGAGCTACAAGGCGATGGACAGGGTGTTTCCTGAATGGAGGATAGACCTTGAGTACCTGAACGATGTGGTTGCGACGGCGATGGCCGCGGATCAACTGCTCTCAACGCATCCGATAAGCGTCGAGGTGAACTCGCCTGCTGAGGTAGACCAGATATTCGATGCCATAAGCTACGAGAAAGGGGGCTCCATACTCAGGATGATAGAGAACTATGCGGGAAGGGAGACGTTCAGGAAGGGGCTGAACAGGTATTTGAAGGAGCACGCGTACTCTAACGCAACGAAATACGACCTGTGGAAGGCGGTAGACAGCGCCGCAAAGAGCGGAAGCAGGATAGATGTATACGGGGTCGCCAGCGCGTGGACGGACAAGAAGGGATACCCTATTGTTGACGTTTCTATCAGGGGAAACGAGGCCCTGCTCAGGCAGAAGAGGTTTACGCTTTTATCGAACAACGACAAGCAGTCATGGCCTATACCGGTAAGCTATGTGGATTCTGAAGGGATGCGCGAGAAGAAGGTCCGGATGGACGGCAAGGAGCTCAGGCTGAGGCTGGAAGGCGACTGGATAAAGCTGAACTACGGCCAGTACGGATTCTACAGGTCGGGCTATCCGAAGGAGCTGCTGCCAAGGCTCGGGCAGATGATCAGCGAGAAGAGGCTGGACAGCCCAGACGCATGGGGCTTGGAGAGCGATATCTTCGCACTGCTGAGAAGCGGCAGGCTCGGCGTTGACGAATACACCGAATTCGTGGACAAGTACTGCTTCGAGGCAGGCTACCCGTTAAACTACAGGGTCATCTCGCATCTCCAATGGCTCATATTCATGCTGTACGGCAACGAAAGGCGCGTGCAGAAGGTGAACGAGCTCGCCAAGGACTACAGCGGGGAGCTGGTCGAAAAGCTGGGCTGGGAATGGAAAGGCAGCGAAAGCACGAGCGACACTATGCTGAGGAGCGCTTCGATAGCCTTGTCTGGGATAGCGGGCGAGGAAACCACTGTAGAGAAGGCGACGAGCATATTCAACGACTTCGTGAAGGGGAAGGTGAACCTGAACAACAACATCAAGGGGCCGATATACAGCATCGTGGCCTGGAATGGCTCAAGGGAGCTATACAACGAGTTCAAGAGGAGGTACATTAAGGAGAATGTTCCTGAGGAGAAGAACAGGCTGCTGAGGACGCTTGGCGATTTCAGCGAGCCTTCGATAATAAAGGATGCGCTCGACTTCAGCCTTTCCGGAGATGTTAGGTACCAGGATTCGTACATAATACACAGCGTGGTGTCATCAAACCCGGTGGGTAAGAGCCTCGTCTGGAAGTGGACCAGCGAGAACTGGCGCACGCTCAAGTCGAGGTTCGCGAGCGGCACGCACATGCTAGGGAGATTCGTCGAGAACATGGGCGTGCTGTCAAGCAGCAAGGAGAAGGAATCGGTGGAATTCTTCTTCAATGAACCCAAGAACATGCGCGAAGACCTGAGGCAGTCGCTAAAGCACACCGTAGAGGCAATCGAGATAAACACAAGATTCATGCAGAGGCTATGATCCTCTTATCCTGTATATCCTGCCTCTCCACTTAATGCTTCTTTTCCTGCTTGCAACGATCAGGTTCGCAATGTACATGAAAGGCATCACGGCCACTATCGCAGCCATCTCGGGATCTTTCCTTCCAGATCTAGTATAGGTCTTTGCCTCGCCCTGCAGGAGATGTATGAAGAAGAGCGAGAAGAGAATGCTGGAGTATATTGAAAGGTATATCGCGGACAGGAGCACAAGGATTTCAGCAGAGTAAAAGAGGATACCGTAATAGAAGTTCCTTCCGTAGCCGAGGATACTGAGAACGGTCTGCCTGTTGCTCCATTCTGCGAAGCTGCTGAAGCTGTCGTTCGAACGGACTATCGGCTGCGATGCGCTCGTGTATGCTATACCCAATCCTTTGCGCTTTGCAATCTTGGTTAAGCATATGTCGTCGGACACTGAGTACCTGGAATTTTTGATGAAATCGAGATCCCCCTTTGAGATAAGGCCTTTCCTGAAAGCAAGGGATCCGCCCCAGCCGAACCTGGTGGCTTTCCGCTTCATCAGCCCTTCGCCCACAAAGCCCCATACGTGCTTTACCTTCGACCAGAAGCCTCCGACAGGCTCGAACATGGGGAACATCGTGGATATGCCAATGTGGTTTGATGAAAGCGGGGAGATCAGCCTCCTAAGCCACATCCTGTCGACTGTTATGTCAGAATCCGCTACCACGTAGACTTCGTATCCCTTGAAGCGGTAAAGCGCGGTGAGTATGGCGTTGACCTTTCCGCTGGCCTTCGCAGAAAACTGGTGCGCTACAATATGCATGATGTCTGCCTTCTTTATTATGGGCACAGCTGCATCGTCATTGGAATCCACAACAGCGATAACGTCATAATTCTTGCAGCTCTGGCTTGCAATCGATGATAGGTTCTTGTGCAGGGTAAGGTCGATGCCCCTGCACGGCACTATGACAAGGGTTTTGGGACTGTATCCTCTTTTCAATCGGGCATTTCCCTCCTGTCTGGATGGCAGGAAGTCTATTGCAAGGAGCGCAATGAATACGAACGATGCGAATGCTTCATACACCAGCAGGAGCATGCTTGATAGTTGCGGAAAAAGGTTAAAAAAGATGGGAAAAGCACAGGTAGCCTTTTATAGCATTATCAAGATACTTTAATTCATGTACAATACATTCCAGACGATAATAATACCTGGAATAATAGCCTTCGCGGCTACCGTCGTTGGGACGAAATTCTTGATAGCCTATCTTTTTGACGCTGGAGTCATAGCCGAGGACAGGAACAAGGAGAGGATAGTGAGGATAGCAAGCAGCGGCGGCCTCGCCGTTGCGTTCGGGATAATACTCGGCATGCTCGCATACACCTTTGGGGGTACATTCATCTTCAAGCCGGTGGTGGACATTTCAAAGCTCCTGGCAGTCGCGCTCTCGGTGATTTTGATAGCGCTTGTAGGTTTCCTGGACGACATAAACGTGCAATCGAGGAGGGTGCAGTCCACGGACATAAAGGACATAAGGAAGGGACTGAAGCAGTGGCAGAAGCCATTGCTTACGCTCATAGGCGCGTTTCCGCTGATAGCAATAAATGCAGGGGTAAGCACGATAATGGTGCCTTTCGTAGGAAGCGTCGACCTCGGCCTTCTGTATCCTTTGGTGATACTGCCGCTTGCTGTGATCTTCGTATCCAACGCGGTCAATCTGCTTGGCGGCTTCGATGGGCTGCAGCCAGGCATGATACTTGTAGCCAGCTTCGGGCTCCTGATATACTCGTTTGCATACGGAAACTACACAGGCACGTTCCTGTCCGCGCTGCTTTTCGCGGCTGTGCTCGCTTTCCTCCCATTCAACATGTACAGGTCAAGGATAATACCTGGAGACAGCTTCACATACGCAGTAGGCGCTACGATTGTCGCGATAGCGATAATGGGCGACTCCATACCGTTTGCGACGATCATCTTCATACCGTGGATAATAGAGTTCGTACTCCACGCAAGAAGGGGATTCAAGGTCACGGATCTCGGAATACGACAGAGGGATGGAACATTCAAGGCGCCGTACGGAAAGAGGGTATACAGCCTCACGCACCTTGTCATGAACTGGAGGAGGGTCAACGAGAAACAGGTGGCTCTGTATCTTACATCGCTGGAGCTGGTATTCGTGCTTATGGGATTCGGGCTTAAGTTTTACGGCTTGGCGTAGGAATCTTCGTTGCCCATAGTGAGCATTATATCCTCTTCGCGTATCAGCTTCTTCCTTCCCGCGTGCTCAGCGTATCTTATCGCCTTCTTAGTTACAAGGTCGCAGAGCTTCTCCAATTCCTTCTCAAGATCTTCAACTGCATCCTCGGTTACTCTCTCTGCCCCGGCCTCCTTAATGAACTGCTCGATGTCATACAAACTAAAGCGTCTCTCGCCCAAAACTACACCCCCAGAACTTGACATAGTTTCTTTAAAAACAAGCTTTAAATAGGCTCCCGGCATCGCGCGAATACTGGCATACCTGTTTCTTGAAATTGCAAAAACTGCGCGTATTATATTTACTAAGCAAGAATTGGGAATGTGGTTCGTTGAAGTCGCGTAGGCAGTCAAGATTGCAGTCCGCAATGGAGTATCTGATGACGTATGGATGGACCATACTCGCGATCGCGATTGTGATGGTTTCGCTCTACAGCCTTGGCATATTCAATCTCCAGAGCCTTGCGCCAACTGCGACACCCGGTTCATGCCAGGTGATAAAGACTGCTGCACAAACAGGACTTGCAGGACAGTGCGACAATATGGTACCTAAGTATGTAGGCCAGTTTAACGGTGGAAATTCGCTGGTAAGCACACCCACCTCTAGAATGCCAAGCGTAGCGAATCCGAACTTTACATACTCTACATGGACAGAATTTCCAAATGTTCCATCGGGTAGTGGCGTATTGTTCTATGGCACTATCGATTTTGTGGGTGGCTCAAGCCAGTTTCTTTGTGGGTACATAGAGAACGGTCAGAATGTTTTCATGTGTGCTGGACAAGGTAATGGATATCCGCAGATAAACTTCAATACGCCCAGCGCCAATACATGGTACAATTATGTAGTGACCTACAACGGAGTAATGTTAACAGCGTATGTGAATGGCAAATTGGTAGCAGGTCCAACGACAGCAACGGTATCGATTAATCCCATAACTAACTTATATATAGGGAAGACATCCCCATGGTTTAGTGGAAGCGGATACATGTATGGTCAAATCGCAAATGTTCAGATATACAATGCATCGCTCGATAATACGACAATTAAGAAACTATATCAGGAAGGCATAGGCGGTGCACCGATTATCCTTAATAGCCTAGTAGGCTGGTGGCCGCTGAACGGGAATGCCAACGACTATTCTGGCAACAACAATCAGGGAGCAGCGACAAATGTTACCTGGAATGCAAACTGGAGGAGCAGCTACATTTCACCGACGACATGACTACATCTTGTAACGCAATAGCGCGCCTATCCCCTGGAAGCCCATGAGGAATTCCTTGCCATACGAGCTCTCGCTCGAAACGAATACCGTTTCGACCCCTTTCTTGTCAGCTATGTCTATGAGCTCCTCGATCGCATCCTTGTCCTCAACAATTTCCATCGTTCCTCCGTCCTCGTGCTTCTCCTCCCTATGGCCGTCCTTCTCTATCCTTTCCATTACCTGGTTGCAGGTCGTGCACTTGTACTTGACAAGGTGTATCGATATGTCCTCGTTGATTATGAGAGTCGCCACCTGGCCTGATTCAAGAGCCTTCTTGGTCTTCTCGTATCCGTAGATTGCAAGCTCCTTCCTCACTATCTCCTGCATGAACCTCTCGATTATCCTGCGTTCCTGGCCGGCCTGCTGCTCCTTGAGGAGCTCGGCCGCCTTCTCCACGAGTTCCTGGAGGCCAAACTCCTCAGTATATCCAGTATCGTATACCCCAAGCACCTTTATCTGGTAGTTCAGGGTCTTGGACTTGATGAAACCGTCCTTTGTCGGCCCAGGCCCCCCTACTATAAGGCCTTTTATCTTGAACTGGTACTGCTCGAAGGTAGCATTGATCACGTTGGCTACTCTTTGATGGTATTCTCCTATGCTCTCCTCTATCCCTCTCGAATATCTTGCCGCTGACTGGCCCCCTTTCCTCACCTTTGCATGCACCATCGAGTTCAGCTTCTTGATGACCTGCACATGGGAACCCCTCAATGTGGCTATCGTCGCCTCCCTCCCGTCGAGCACCACGAGCACGTAGACGTCCTTTGCCTCGACTATGGCTTCTATGGGTTCGAGAAGGAATGTTGAGTCGCACCTGTATATGTTCACCTTTAGCGGGATTGGAGGTTCCATTGCGAAGAGTTCTATCTCCGTCTTGCCTGGATTCTTGGAGGTGTTGCCGCAGAATATCGCAAGTCCGTTCTTTGGCGTCTCCCTGTAAAGCTTGAGGTACTGGAGTATCTTCTCAAGAGCGCTCTGCACGTTTGTCCTCACTGACTTGGACTTTATGTTCGATGACTGGCTGTGCTCCTCGCGCAGCTTGCTCACCTCTTCTGATATGTTGAAGCCTGCAGGAACGTACACGCTTATCAGTTCGGTTCCGTAGCCCCTTATGGACTTAAGCCTCTTAATCTCCTTGATCATGTTGTACTCTTTCTTCATGGGGACTACCTGGAGATTTTGCTCTTGCCCATGTACTTTACCAATGCATCAGGAACGGTTATCGTGCCATCGTCGTTGTAGTAGTTCTCGACTATGGCTACTATGGTCCTGCTTGTAGCTATGGCTGTGGAATTGAGCGTGTGCACGTAATCCCTCTTGCCCCTCTCATCGTACTTTATGTTCAGCCTGAGCGACTGCCAGTCAGTGCAGTTGGAGCACGATACCATCTCGCGATATTCCTGCTGCGCAGGCATGTAAGCCTCAAGATCGTACTTCCTCGCGGCTACGGTGCCTATGTCTCCGGTGCATACATCTACGATCCTGTACGGTATCTTGAGCTTCTTGAACAGGCTTTCCGCGTTCTCTATCAGCTCGTCGAACAGCACTGCTGACTCGTCCCTCCTGGAGAAGATGAACTGCTCGACCTTGTAGAAATGATGAACCCTGAATATGCCCTTGGTGTCCTTGCCGTGCGCCCCTGCCTCCCTCCTGAAGCACGGGCTTACGCCTATGAACCTCTTCGGAAGCTCGCTGCCTGAAAGCACCTTGTCAGCGTACATCGCCGCTATAGGGTGCTCGGATGTCCCTATCATGTAGAGCTCGTCCTCGGTATGCTCTATGGCCTTCTTCTCCTTGGCCTCGTTCGGATCCGTAGCCTTGTACAGCATGTCCTCGAAATCCCCGAATGCCGTGACCCCCTTGTAGTATTCCTTCTTCATGAGCAGCGGCGGCGCTATCAGCGTATACCCTTTTGCGGCAAGCTCGTCTATTGCGAACCTTATCAGTGCCTGCTCTAGCAGCGCGAGGTCGCCCTTGAGGTAGAAGAACCTTGCGCCAGAGACCTTCGCGGCCTGCTCCAGGTCTATAAGATCAAGCTTTGTAAGTATATCCTCGTGCGAAGGGCTCTTGCTCCTGATTATGGCGCCATGCTTCCTTATCTCGACATTGTCGCCGTCGTCCTTGCCGAACGGGACATTGTCGTCTAGGACGTTGGGCATGTTCATCAGCAGCGAATCTATCCTGGTTTCGTACGACGGAAGCGATGCCTCTATGCTTTCTATCCTTTCCTTTATGCCTGACAGCTCCTTCATCTTCGCATCGCCTGGTTCCTTCTTCGCCTTCTTGAGCTCGGCTACCTCCATGCTACCCTTGTTCCTCGACGCCCTCAGCCCCTGAAGCTCCACGCCTATCCTCCTGCACTCGGCATCGAGCTTGAGCAGCTCCTCCAGCGGATAGTTGGACTTTCTCTTCTTCAATGAGCCTCTTATGGCTTCGAGGTTGTCCCTTACGTATTTCGGGCTTAGCAATCCGACCAACTCAGCAGATTATTGCTCTCATCAAGCCTATAAATATCTTATCGGAACAGAATTATAGCAAGCAGGGGTGGCAGAGCTTGGCCAAATGCGGCGGGCTTAGGACCCGCTTCCTTTAGTGGATGCAAGAGTTCAAATCTCTTCCCCTGCACTCATTCTTCCACAGCCTCATGCCGCTGCCTTGCGGCCCCTATATCCCGTACAGGGTTTTGTACGCGAGCAGCAGTATCAGGAACTTTGCGAGGAAGATTATTGCTGAAACCTTCGCCGGCCTGATGTCGCCTATCTGCATGGATGCCAGCGCCAGCTCGTCGGGAAGCGGAGAGCCGAACAGGAAGAAGCCTATAGTCGGGAAGATAAGGTTGTGACTGCCCACCTTGTTGTGTATCGATTTCATCAGTTCTGAAGCGCTCTTCTCGAGCTGGTCCTTTACAGCCATGAACAGGAGGGTATCCACTACCGTGGCAGATGCGGAGGCCACGAACGCTACCATGAGATAGTCACCCTGGGACATGGACTTGAGGATGATGACGAAGGCTGTCGGCGTGGTCAATCCGAAGGTGTAGAATGCGCCTATAAGCACTATCCCGAGCAGGCCCAGCGAGTGTATCCAGCCATACAGCGTCAGGCCGAGCCCGGAGTAGAATAGAAGTATTAAAACAGCGAATGCAGCAATTACCAGAAAGACGCGCGTCTTGAGCGTCAGTTTGCCCGCGAACAGCATGCTGATTTTCTATTTTGCTGGCTTTTATAGCTTAGCCCCGGCCGGTTTACCGGATATACAGCATATGACGGGATTCCGGGGAGCCTCCTAGCAAAAGCGGATTTGGGATTCCTTATGTCAGGAAAATTTATCCATGGGTTCATGTATCCATTGCCGGTCTTGACAAGGTAATGCCCAGCAGGGTATCTCTCAGACCTTTTTATGAATATTATGGTGCCCGGCTTGAGCCTTTCCCTTCCTTTGATGTGCCTGTATCCGTATCTTTTGCCCGCCCTGCCCAGGGCCTTTACAAGATCCCTGCAGAAATAGCCTCTTGCGGGGCTTCCCAGGCCCTTGAAATACCTCCTTTTTGCAAAACCGTAGCTTGTCCTGCACACGAAGGCCACGCACGCTATCCCGCAGCCTGATGCGTCCTCCTGCGTAATAGTCCTGGCCATGTTTTAAATATTAACGAGGCGATGTAATAAGCGTTTGCAATTTCTGGTTTTATGAAACTCAGAAGGAGCCTTGGGCTTTTCACCCTTACCCTGTATGGCATAGGCATAATCCTCGGTGCAGGGATATACTCGCTGATAGGAATCGGAGCAGGCCTTGCCGGAAACATGCTCTGGCTCTCCTTCATCGTAGCAGGCACTATCGCAGCCTTCTCTGCGATGAGCTACGCTGAGCTCTCGAGCATGTTCTCGAGAAGCGCTGCAGAATACACGTATTCGAGGAATGCCTTCAAGAAGGAATGGCTTGCGTTCCTGACTGAGTGGGTGATGCTCATAGGCTCCGTGGTATCGGCAGCGGTGGTCGCGCTCGCCTTCGGCGGCTACCTCTCCTTCCTGAGCGGCGCGAACCCGGCTGTGCTGGCAGTATTCCTGATAGCTGCCTGCTCGGCAATAAGCTACCTGGGGATAAGGGAATCTGCAATATTCAATGACATTGGGTCGGTTATAGAGGTCGCTGGGCTTGTGATAGTGATAGTCATAGGCTTCTTCTTCAACAGCCATCCTACGCATTTCGATCCGTTCCAGGTTCCCAGCGGCGGGCTTTTCAGCGTACTCGCGGCTGCGGGCATAGTATATTTCGCATACATAGGCTTTGAGAGCATGGTGAACCTGTCTGAGGAGGTCAAGGACAGCAAGAGGGTCATGCCAAAAGCCATAATAATATCGCTCGTTGTGTGCACCATCCTGTACATACTGGTCTCGTTTTCATCGCTTAGCCTGCTTGGCTGGCAGGGGCTTGCGGCCTCTGAGGCGCCGCTCAGCTCGGCAGTCGAGCAGGCAGTCCCTGGAATAGACGTTTTGATATCGTTCATAGCCTTGTTCGCGACTGGGGGAACGGTCCTTGTCATACTGATAGGCGCTTCGAGGATGCTGTACGGCATCTCGAACTCCGGCTCGCTGCCCAGCCTGTTCTCCAACGTGGGCTACAGGAGGACGCCGCATTTCGCCATACTTGCGACAGGGATGGCTGCTGCTGCCTTCGCTGTGTTCGGCAACCTCAAGTCCATAGCGCAGCTCACAGACCTCGGCATATTCATAGCTTACCTGTTCGTCAACCTCTCGCTTATAGCCCTGAGAAGGTCGTCGCTCAGGAGGGGTTTCAGGAGCCTGACGTTCAGGTCTATCCCCGTGCTTGCGGTGCTTGGCGCCGTCAGCTCCATAGTCATGTTCTCGACGTTCGGCAGCAGCGTATGGTCGATAGAGCTGCAGATAATACTGCTGGGGATAATAGTCTTCTTCGTGTACAGGCTCAGGAGAAGGCAAGGTTAATAATATTTTATCCCATTAAGTAATGGCTAATCTTTTGGGGTATTTTCATGGCTGCGACTGCTAGACTCGACCAATCCTGGACCGAGAAGTACAGGCCCAAGGTGCTTGGCGAGGTCATCGGCCAGGAGGTAATAGTCCAGAAGCTGGAGTCCTTCGTCAAGACCAAGAACTTTCCAAACATGATATTCGCAGGGAGCGCAGGCATAGGCAAGACGACATGCGCGATAGCCATGGCCGGAGAGCTCTACGGCGAGAGGCTGAACGAGGCGTTCCTCGAGCTCAACGCAAGCGACAGCAGGGGCATAGACGTAGTAAGGACCAGGATAAAGGAGTTTGCGAAGACGATGCCGTTGACTGTCGGGCTTGTGAAGATAGTCTTCCTGGACGAGGCCGATGCGATGACGTCGGAGGCGCAGCACGCGCTGAGGAGGACCATGGAGAAGTATGCTGGCACCACAAGATTCATACTGAGCGCGAACTACGCGAGCAAGATCATAGAGCCGATACAGTCAAGATGCGTGGTGCTGAGGTTCAAGCCTTTGAGGGACGAGGACATGAGGGGCTACGTCAAGAGGATAAGCAAGGAGGAGGACCTTGATGTCGATGATAAGGCGATGGAGGCGCTCATATACGTCAGCGACGGCGACATGAGGAAGCTCACCAACGTGCTGCAGAGCGCAGCTACAGGGGACAGGAAGATAACCGACAAGCAGGTATATGACATAGCTGCGAGGGCCAGGCCCAAGGAGATCATGGCGATGCTGAGATACGCGCTGTCGGGGGATTTCGCAAAGGCGAGGAACGAGCTCAATACGCTGATACTCAATTACGGCATGAGCGGCGAGGACATACTACTCCAATGCTACAGGGAGGCGCTGACCCTCGATGTCGAAGACAAGCTGAAGCTTAGCCTCGTGAGCAATATAGGCGACTGCAACTTCAGGATAGTCGAAGGCGCCAATGACAGGATACAGATAGAGGCGATGCTGGCGAAGCTCGCGCTGCTCAGTAAGTAGTGTCCAACTGCTCCTCAGGAGGCTTCCTTGAATTCAGGTAAAACCTGATCAGCACGGCTGCGACTATCAGCGCGATCACCATGCCGACTACGAGCTCGATTGTGCCTGCGGGTACGTTAGGAACGCCCGTAGGGCCTTTTATCGTTATCGTAGTCGGAGCTGAGCTTGTGGACTGCGCGATGGATGTTGTCGGCACTGTGGTGGACGGTCCTGATGATGCAGCTATAACCACGGTCTTGTTCTGAGAATAGACATTTTCGGACAGGTCATAGGCAGTTATGTTGTATGTGCCTGCGCTGAAGCAGTCGATTGCTTGCGGATGGGGGCACATGTCGAGCGTTATGTTGCCGGTGCTGTTGACATACCTTACGTTGTTTATTATCAGCGTAAGGCTGTCGTTGTATAAGGGCGCAACTGCCCTTATCAAGTTCTTGGCGCCGTATGTCGTATGCGTATAATCTACCAGCAGTGATGGCGGAACCGGCTTTATCAGGAGCTGCAATGCCTGGGAGTACGCCTTCTGGGTGTCATCAAAGACGATAACGTTGTAGGTTCCAGGAGCCATGCAGACGGTTCCTGATACGATGTTGCAGAAACTGTACGTGAACGAGCCATTGTTGTTCTGCGTCACCGTGGTGTTGTTGACCATCAGTTTCAGCATATCCCCTGCAAGCGGGCTTGTCACGTATATCTTGTCCTGCGCTGCGTAGTTGATCGCTGTATAAAGCATTGACAATTGGGGAGGCACCTGCATTACGTTCAGCGTGCGGTTCACAGACCATGCGCCTTCGGTGTGGTCCCATGCCCGTATGTTGTGCTTGCCTGCGGGTATGCATGTATTGTTCGTGGTGTTTGCGGGGCTGGCGCATATCGTGTACGTGAACGAGCCTGTCCCAGTGAATATGGTCTGGTTGCTCAGCTGCGTTGCGTTCGCAGTGACGTTGCTGTATATCAGTTCCACGCTGTCGTTTGAAGACGGGGCCGTCACGGTCATCCTGACAGGTGAGCCGTATGATGCTGAGCCTGTAGAGAGCGAGAGCTGTGGTAGCACAAGGTTTATCCTAAGGCTCTGGTTCACCCCATGGACGTTTTCAGTGCTGTCAGACACGGATACCGTATGGTTCCCGACGGGCAGGCACGGCATGCCGCCGTTGTAGTTGCATACCGTGTACGTGAACGACCCTACGCTGGAATACGACACCGGCGATGAGCCGTCTATGCTTAGCACGATCGTATCGTTGCCGTGCGGAGCTACCACAGTTATCTGGTCCGTATCGCCGTAATTCGCAGTGCCTTTCTGGATGTAGACCTGCGGCAGCACAGGAGTCACAGACAGGAGCCTTGTCTGCGATGTCTGGAGCGTGTCCAGGTCCTCTGATGTTATGCCGTACGTGCCTGGCAGTAGGCATGCTGATGTGACGCATATTGTATAGTTTACGTTGCCTTTGGCCGGCCCTGCCACCATGGTGCTGTTCACGAATATGGCTATCCTGTCGCTTGTCGACAGCGCTGTTGCGTTTATCTTGTCGGTCTGGCCGTACGGGACTGGATTTTGCGATATTGAAAGGGTCGGATAGGTGGTCGCGCTCGCGTTCATTGCGAATATTATAGGAAGCATTGCGAATAGCAGCCTTGGCATCGTTGACATACGCATTACGTCGCATGTAAAATTTTAGAATGTTTGTAAAGCGTCTACAGGGTTCATGTGGTGATGCATGACTGAAGCGCTATTGGAAGAGGATATGGCGATGTGCTGCGCCACTTGCCTATTCCGGATGGGGAAAGCTGTGCGTAGTAGGTCGCATTGGTCTCTGGGCCGAATTCCCCTCCTCCTCCAGTGCAGTATATCAGGCCGCTCTTGGAGACGCAGCCGTATGTGCCGCCTATGTTCTGCGGATAGTTGCTGGTATGGATCCAGCCGCCTATCCCTGATGAGGATATAGGTGCATAGTATGAGGTGTTCCCCTCACCGACCACAAGGCTGTTGCCTACGCAGTAGATGTAGCCATCGCTGATCACGCACGCGGGCTTTATCACGCTTATAGGGTAAGGCGTAGACTGTTTCCATGCCCCGATTCCGGAGCTGTTCAGGGCAGCGTAATATGTGGATGGCGTCGCATTGACATTGTTTTTCAGCCACCCTCCTACGCAGTATACATAGCCGCTTGATGCAGCGCAGGACTGGGCATAGATATCCGACGGATATGCGGTCGTATTCCTCCAGCCGAGCGTGCCATTGCTGTTAAGCGTCGCGTAGTAATCAAGGGTGCTCGCATTGCTTGCGTTGATGCCCCCTATGCAATAGGCCATATTCCCTGAGGTGACGCAGGATGTCGAGTATACAGGCTGCGGGTAGGGGATTGCGTAGAGCCATGAGCTGATGCTGGTTGTCGGGAGCGATAGATAATAGGTGGAATTCGTGAATATGGTCTGCCCTCCGAACTGCTGCTGCCCTCCGATGCAGTAGATTGTCGAATTGTATTGCAGGCACGATGATCTTGCAATGCCGATAGGATAGCTTGTTGTTGGTAGCCATGCGGATGTGCCGTTCTGGGACAGGAGGGCATGGAATGCAAGATCCGTCTCGTTTCCATTTATGCCGTTGTAGCCGCCTATGCAATATACGTTGTCGGACAGCTGCTGGACTATGGTGGTAGGAGGTATTGTTGAGGTATTGTTGACATAGGCTGTCGTAAGGTAGGTTATCGTTGTAGATGCAGTCTTTGTTGTAGTAGTCGCAGCAGGAGGATTATGCTGGCTGAGCAGATATGCTGCAATTATTATGACCGCAATAACTAAGGCTACCAAATACCTGATCAGAGGATTCGGTTTCCGCTTCTCATCCTTATCAGCCATGCCATCATACGCAATGGGAAGATAAAGCTTTTAAGTCTGGCTTGAATTTCGTGATACGCCATAAATTGTTATGACGTTAGGTTTTTATTCGCTTATAGATGAGGATAAAAGTGTTATTAAAGATAGGGATTATCAAATATTCGTTAGGTATTTAAGTATATGTCATTATATTTA
>JAGWGW010000029.1 GCA_028867135.1 Microcaldota archaeon
ACTGCCTGCGTCACCGAAGGTGTTGCAGTCAGGTTTGCCAATCCAGTTACAGTGCAGCTTGACGATGCTCCAGAGCCTCCAGTGCAGGTCGCATTGACCTTGCCAATTGTTACGTTAGCCAGGTTCGTTGCCTGTCCTACTCCGTAAGGCCCGTACAGCTTCTGTGACGTATTGGCTGCGGTTGTGTTTGCAAGTCCAACTGTGAACAACAGCGTGTCAGGCAGCTTTGCAAAGGAGAACGACAATGTCGATGAAGATATCGACGTTGGACCGCTTCCCCTTTCGCCCTTGAAGCCCGCTCTTACGTTGAACGCAGTCTTTCCAGTTTCTCCTGAAGGAACATATGTGACGTTCCTTGCAGTGCCAACTGTGTTAGAGTTGAAGCTGGCGCTATAGTTCAGTGAGAACATAGGCGATGAGCCTACTCCTGCAGAGGAGTTCACGATTCCGAATGCGAACGCGCCCAATGCGGCAGTGTTTGTAGACACCGCAAGGCTGTTCATCGAGAACGTGAAGTACTGCGCCTGCGCAGGGTTCTTCGAAGTCGTAGCAACGTAGCCTGCAGCTCCAGTTCCGGACAATGCCCATGTAGTTGTAGCCTGCCCATTCTGCGAGTTGTATATCACGTTGCCAACCGCAGTTGTAGATGCAGAGTAGTAGGTCTGCCCTGCCAAAGGTCCATACAGGACCGCGCCACCGTTCAGCGGAACGTTGACCAATTGGGCCAAGATAACTCCGTTGTAGGGTCCTCCTGCGAGCCCGTTTATCGAGTTGCTGTACACGCTTACTATGACGTTAGCAGGCAGCGCCCTTGAGAGGGTTATGCCAGTTACGTTATAGAAGTTCAGCGCTGCCAAGGCATTTGCTGAGTTCGACGTGAAGGTCACCGCAGACGATTGTGTCGAAGCCGCTGTGTTAGACGTGTAACCAGTTACTGTTACAGTCAGCGGATTCGCTCCGTTGATCCATCCAAGTGCATTGGCACCGTCGTACTCCAGCACTACGTTGGATACGTCGCTGTTTGCTCCATGTCCTATAACCACCTGGTTTCCGCCAGTGTTTCCAAGCGCGTTAGCCAAGTTGTACAGCTCATACGGAGTCAAGTCGAACGATACGCTGCTCGAGGTCTGTCCTGCATATGACAGCGAGTTTGGTATCGAGCTCGTCACCGTCAGGTACTGCACAGGCTCGGTAATGTTTGTTATCTTAGGCTGCCCTCCTCCTTGGCTTCCTGAAACCAGGTTCTGGTACTGCACTGAAGATGACGCCGATGTAGACGCTGTCACAGTGTCGTACTGCGCTGAGCTCAGCGAGTCTCCCACGAATGTCAACTTGAACGCTGTTGGGTTCTGTATGAAGTTGACGCTCTGTTCAGGTGCGAGGTCGGTTGGGCTGTTGTTGTATACCACTATGCTCTTCAATGCGACTGCATTTCCAGCGCTTGCAAGAGTGGTGTTTGTCCAATACAACCTTACGTACCAGCCAGGGTCATTCGTCTGGTTGAAGACCTTTCCATCGCTGATGTTCAGCAGATTGGAGTACACCTGCATCTTTGCCCACTTCTGGTATGCATACAATCCTGCGAATGTCGATTGCACATTGACATACACATTGTGGCCCGTGTAGTTGAACTGCACAGTGTTGCCTGGGAATATGGATGTCGTGTTTGTCAGCTGCCCGTTGTAGTATATTGCAACTGATGCAGTGCTTACACCGCCAGATGTTGGTTGACCCAAGTCCTGGAGCTGTACTGTCCATGGACCGGTTGTCATATTGTGGCCTACGTAGACTACCTGTGCAGGCACCAATGTCGAGGCCAGCTGTATCCTTCCTCCGTTCACAGTGTTGCCTGATCCAACGCTGGCAGCTGCTCCACCCTGCATTGAAAGGATTGTGTAGTTCTTTCCAAGCAGTTTTATTGGCACGTTTATTGACAATCCGTTGCTCGTTGTCCTGTTCTGTATCGGCTTGTTGAATGTTGCCTGATAGGCTCCACCCGCAGACAGCAACCTGAAGTTGTTTATGTTGCTGGCCTGGTCGAATACAGGGAATCCTGTAACCCATAGGTACTCTGCCTCTCCCTGCGCGCCCCAGTTGTTGGCAAGCGATGGGAAATTGGAGTTCGTTACCTCGAGTATGTTGTCCCATGTCGATCCGCCTGAGCTGACCGAGAATCCTGAGAACTGAGCTCCACCCCCGTTAGATGAGGCTGATGCGGTCGTTCCTATTGGAACTGATCCCAGTGCCGTGTATGGCGAAGCGACCGGAGATATTGACAATGACAATAGCTCCTGGAACGCGTACTGCGTTCCCGCTCCAGACTGCAACTGCTTTGTTGAGTCAGGCACGTTCAATGGGATTGCCTGGTTAAGGACAGATCCTATTAATGCATATACTCCATATGAGCTTGCCGGAACCGATGTTCCAGACTCTCCTAGCCAGACCTGCGCGTTTGATATCGTGCATGTAGGCGTTGTGACCACGCAGTTTACTCCAGAAGTGGCGACCGTTGCGGTCACGTTCGTGGATGTAAATGCTAGGTTTCCTATCACAGCTGCGATGTTGCCAGCAACTACTCCGTCGCTAGGTGCAGAAGTGCCTCCCACTACGATCTGTACTACAGGTTGTCCCTGGCTGTTTATTATCGGTATATTACCGACTGTTACTCCCTGTCCTGCGAATGCAAGACCCATGAGTAAGCTTGCCGCAACAGCGGCTATTCTCTTTGCGTTTTTGGTTCTCATTTAGCCCACTTTCAACATTATTTTGTGTTCTATATCTAAAATGTAAAGTATTTAAAGGGTGCTGTTATCCTTATCTTTTAATTT
>JAGWGW010000007.1 GCA_028867135.1 Microcaldota archaeon
AATTTATCCACCTGTGCCCTTCATGTATACACCCAATAAAAAAGTCGACATGCATCTTTATAAAGCTTTTGCCTGAGTTAGAGTAGTGGAGTTATGACGATCAGGAAGCTGAAAAGAAGCGATTTCAAAGGCCTTTTGGAGCTCTACGAAACTGGCTATAAGGAGGTCAAAGACAACAGAGACTACGGGGATTACCTATACCTTAAAAAACTGCCCTTGAATGAAAGGAAGAAAAGGTTCGATTTGACATACAGGCATGTTTTGGACGGGCACGCGCTATATTATGTAGCAGAAGACAAAGGCAGGATAACCGGCTACTGCTCGGTCGTGAAAAAGGACATACCCGACTCTGAGATATCGCATGTCGGCGTACTCGGCATCAGGATAGCTAAAGAACACAGGAATAAAGGCGTAGGCACCAAGCTACTCGAATACACATTGAAGAAAAGCAAGGGGAAGTTCGAGATAATAGAAGTGTTCATAATGGGTGTCAACGACGCTTCAAAATCACTCTTCAAGAAATTCGGCTTCAGGAAATGGGGCTCCGCACCGCGTTATGTAAAAAGAGGAGACCGGTACATCAACATGGAATACATGTACCTAAGACTCTAGCACACAATAAGACAATGCAATCGCACTAGCCAATCTTTATATACCTAAAAAGCCATAAACATCTGTTACAGGGGCGGTATTGTAAAAATTGGGCAAAACCGATCTATACATCCCATACCGCCCTTCATGGTTTAGAGACAAAATAGCACCAACGGTGCCTTTAGTGCAACATGGTGCCAATGTGACCGGTTGGGCCCGCGGAGAGTCGAACTCCGTTCTCTACCTTGTGAAGGTAGCGTCTTACCGTTGGACAACGAGCCCGTAAATACCCATTATTTAATTAACTATAAAAGCTTTCAATGAGCCATTCCATCGGATAGGATGACGGATTATTACACTGGAAAAGGGGATTCAGGAAGCACGGGCATACTCGCCAGCGGCAGGCTTTCAAAGGGGGACGACCTCATCGAGGCCATAGGCTGCGCTGACGAGCTCAACAGCTCCATAGGAATAGCGCTTTTCTACATCCACGACGACCAGATAAGGATAGACCTTAAGATGGTGCAGAACGACCTCTTCATAATAGGCGCAAATCTCGCATCTCTGAACAGCGACAAGGTCAAGAAGGCGAAGTTCGACAGCGAGAGCATAGTAAGGCTGGAAGAGAAGGTAAAGCACCTCGGGCGCAGCATGCCCGAGCTCAAGGAGTTCGTTCTGCCCGGAGGGAGCGAGGGTTCCGTGCACCTGCACCTGTCGCGGACCATAGCAAGAAGGGCTGAGAGGTCCGTCGTCAGGGCCTCTGCAAACTATGCGATTGACAAGACCGTGCTTGCCTACCTCAACAGGCTGTCATCATTTCTGTTCGTGGTTTCGCTGTACCTCAACTTCAAGGAAGGAATAGGGGAGCAGCATCCCACGTATTAGGCTGCAAAATACTCCTTGAACTTCGGAGTGGTGTTTATCTTCTTGCTTCTCTTGAACTTCTTCGCCTCCACGAACTCCTTCTCAACAAGCTCCTTCATGTAATCGTAGGTCTGGCTCCCGAAGTACTTCACTAGCTGGCTCTGCATGACCCCATCATTCTTGGACACGTATGCGAGTATCCTCAATGCCCCATGGCTCAGGTCGGGACCGACTGCGAGCCCGCTCACCTTAGACGAATACGGGCTCTTGACGCTGAACATGTACTTCCCGCTTATCTCAAGTATCTCAAGCGACGTGTCCCTGCTCTTGTAATCTTCCACCAGCTCCTTCACGATCTTCTCCACAATCCCCGGGGAGGCTATGCCGGCAAGCGATGCGATCTCGCTTATGCCGAGCGCCTTGGCGGACATGAATATCGTGGCCTCGATCGTCTTCTTGGGATCCAGTTGCTCATCCATTGCTATACCTGCAGAGATACTATTATCTCGTCGAAGAACTTCTCCTGCATGAGCATCACCTTGCCCCTCTGCGCCATGAACAGCAGCGGTATGAAAAGCCCCAGCAGGAGGTCATCAAGCTTCAGCACATTCGCAAGGGCGCTGAAGGTTATCATCCTGTCCTTGCCTGCGTTCTTCTTCACCTTCCTGTAAAGCTCCTCGATCTCCTTCTCTATGTCCACCGTGCTTATCGTTATCGGCACGCTGACGATCGGCTTCGCCAGCGATTGCCTCACCTCCTTTATCTTCATCGCCTCGTCGAGCGCCTCTATGAGCTCGTGCAAAGACACCTTTCTCTTGGGAGGGATCCTCAGCCTGAAGTTCAGCCCCTCTACGGTCACCTCAGGCCTTTCAAAATGGGCCTCTTCCACAGGTATCTCAGTTTCCTCTGTTATCGTTATCAGGCTTGACTTGAGCCTGAGGAGGATTGCAGCGGCAAGTATTATATTGGCCGGAACCCTGAGGTCTAGCACCTTCATGCTCTTGACAGTGTCCACATAACTGTCGACTATCTCGCTTATGTCTATGTTCCATGGGTCGAACTGGTTCTTCTCAACCAGCCCTATGAGCAGGTCCTTCCATGTCGCTTCGCTGTTTATGAGCTCGATTATGTCCGCTCCTCTGTGTATCTCTGCCTGTATCTGCAACTGCATGGTCGCCACGTAGTAAATATCCTTGTATCAAGAAATAAATACCTTCTGTATTGCTTTGCCCCGATAATTCCACTAATATTTTAATACTCTTTGAGCTATAGCTCTTTATGGGAAAGTTTGCCAACGAGTTCACCTACCGGAAGTTCATGGAGGAAGGCAGGGAGCTCGAATTCGACAGGCTCTTCGACGGGGCCGTGGAGAAGGTGAAGCGCGAGCTCCTTGGCAAGAAATACCCCATGTACATAGGAGGGAGGGAGGTCATCGCATCAGAGGAGCTAGCAGAATACTCTCCGATAGACGGCACGCTCATAGGGAGGTTCCAGAAAGGCTCAAGGGAGCATGCAAGGCTTGCGGTAGAGGCCGCGCACAAGTCCTTCGACCCATGGTCATCCACAGACTACAAGGACAGGGTAGCGATAATGAACAAGGCCGCAGACCTGTTCTCCAAGAGCAAGTTCGAGGTGGCAGCTGCGCTGAGCATAGAGAACGGGAAGACAAGGTATGAGTCCATCGGCGAGGTTGACGAGGCCATAGACTTCCTGCATTACTACGCGCTTGAGCTGGAGAGGAACAAGGGCTATTCAAGGAAGACCAGCGTTGGCGCAAGCAGCGCCAAGGTCAGCGCAGGGTTCCAGGGCGCTCCCGGAAGGGAGGAGAAGGTCAGGATAAGGCTGAGGCCATACGGCGTCTTTGGGGTAATCGCGCCGTTCAACTTCCCCATATCCATATCAGTGGGCATGTCGAGCGGGGCGCTGATAACGGGGAATACTGTGGTGTTCAAGCCCTCCTCGACCGACAACATGACGATGCTCACTGGCCTTATGATATACAGGATCTTCAAGAGCGCAGGGGTCCCGGACGGCGCATTCAACTACGTGACGGGTCCTGGCTCAGACGTGGGCGACGAGCTCGCCACGAATCCCAACGTGAGCGGCATAGCGTTCACGGGTTCGAAGGAGACGGGAATCGGGATGATAAGGAGGAGCTACGAATCCGGCACGCAGAAGACATTCATAGTCGAGATGGGCGGCAAGAACCCGGCGATAGTCTCCAAGCATGCGGACCTCAGCGAAGCTGTCCCAGGAATAATCAGCGCAGCGTACGGCTTCTGCGGCCAGAAGTGCAGCGCGCTTTCGAGGGTCTATGTCCACGAATCCAGGAAGGAGGAATTCATCAGCAAGCTCCTCGACGGCATAAGATCGATAAGGATGGGGAATCCGCTGCTGAAGGAGAACTACATGGGGCCTTTGATAAGCAAGAAGGCGCTTGAAAGGTACGCAGCCAGCGTCGACGAGGCAAGAAAATCAGGAAGGCTCGTATACGGCGGCAACGCATTGGACAATGGGCTGAACGGCGCATATGTCGAGCCCGTGCTTGCGGAACTCGACCATTCGAACACGCTTTTCCACAAGGAGCTGTTCCTTCCGTTCCTTGTTGTAGACACGTACAAGAATTTTGACGAGGCGCTGAGGAAGGCGAACGACAGCGAATACGGGCTGACGGCCGGTCTCTACAGCAAGAACAAGAAGGAGATACGCGACTTCATCAAGCACATAGAATCAGGAGTCGTATACGTCAACAGGGAGACTAGCGCTACGACTGGCGCTATAGTGGGCCTGCATACCTTCGTAGGATGGAAAGGCAGCGGCATAAGCGGCAAGGGGACGGGGAGCAAGTTCTACCTGCAGCAGTTCATGAGGGAGCAGAGCGAATCCGTAGTGGGATGAGACTATCCGTATTCCAGCGTCTTGACCGGTTCGATTTCCTTCCTTGCCAGCAGCTTAGGGTACTGGGTCGTCTGCGCCATGTCATACCTCCTGTAGCACAACGTGCCTATCATCACGTCAGTCACTATGAGCTCGCTCAGCCTTATCCCCTTGACGTTTTCCCTCACGTAGTCTATGAACATCGCCGGCTCCTCGTAGTCAAGGACCGATGAGAGCAGGAAGCCGCCGCTCGGGGTTCCCATGTCCCCGGCGAGCGCGAACCTGCTGTAAAGCCCGTTATAGGATATTATCTGCTTGAGCAGCTTCATCCTCGTCTCGTCGAACTCGCTGACGTTGTTGAACGCTATCATGGTCGCAAGGCTGTACCTTATCGGCAGGTTCTTCATGCGTATCGTCGCCCTCTTTATTATGCCCTTCTGCAGCAGCTTGTGGTACGTGTACTGGGAGCTGCCCCTTCCGAGCCCGTGCTTCGCATCGATCGCGGTGAAGTCCATGTTGCCGTTGTCGTTCATCTCCTTGAGCAGTATGAACTCCCTTTTCAGCAGCTCTCCCTCTGCAGGCTTCGGCCTCTCCTTGGTCCTGCTCCACACCCTCTGCCGCAGCACCTTGTCTATGAATTCCTCTCTCAAAGGCACGTAGCCGTATGTCTGCGAGAACAGGCTCACGTACCATACTGCCCTGTATACCCTCATGTGCGACTGGTTCCTCAGGCGCCATATGGTCTCCCCTGCCTTGAAGTTGTCCTCCTCCAGCATATAGGCTATGACGTCGTAATCGCCGCTCGTCAGCGCAGCGAACTGAATCTTCGGCTCTCCCGCGAAGAACTCCCTGAACTTGTCTATGGAAGGCCTTTCGCCCTCGAACTTTATCAGTATTATGAAGGGCATGTACTTGAGCCTCGAGGCGTCTATCTCCAGCATGTATCCTATCCCGAGCCTTTTCTCCAACGATTTGACATGCGAGTACGCGGCCTGGCCGTTCAACCCCGACAGCTCCGCAAGCCTGGAGAAGGGCATCCTCGCGTTCATGCTCAACGCCGTAAGCAGCAGCTCGTCCTCTCTCGTGGACGACATCCTCTCCGCAGGCTGCGCCTCGGATTCCGCAGGCGCGAACGCGCCGTTCTCGAGTATCGTGCCAAGGAACCTCTCCCTGCCATTCTCGCTGCCGTATACCTGGAACCCGTTGTCGTCTATGCTCGCTATCCTCGCGCCTTCGTGCGCCATCCTTACTGACGCAAGCTCCCTCTTGATGCTGTCCGGCACGAACCTCGACATGTAGTCGACGAAGCTCTCGCTCCTGTGCTTGGCCTCCACGAATGACCCGTTCTCGAGTATCCTTCCTATGTACTTGGTGACCTTGACAGGCTTTCCTTTCCCCTTGTCGAACCTGCTCGTAGCCTCGAATGCGTAATAGGCGTTCGCCTTCCTGTATTTTACCTCGACATATGCCTTCCTGCTGCCTCTCAGGCCTTCAAGCGCAGCGGCGACCTTCGCAGGCAGCTTCCCTTTCTGCATGCTAATATTATATGGGTATCTTATATAAATATTTTTCGATTGCGTCCTTGCTAACAACCCTTCTTCAGACTGCAAATCCGTCCGCCTATGGGTATCCCACTTTCCAAATACCGCTAAATATTAATTTTTATCTGGAATATTATGCTGATATTGGCAAAAAGCCTGCTGCTGTGAGGGTAAGATATTATAAAAGGGAGTATAAGTATAGTTGGTGCCTGATGGGCTGTAAATTCACTTTACGCTTTTTCTGACAGACCCTCACATACCCAATCCCAACGGCGCATGGCCCTCGTGGCCTGCGCCAACCTTTTATTCCTTAGTGCAAACAGTGTATTATGTTCTTCAAACTATTATACCTTCTCAACGGGAAAAGGTACAGGACCAAAAATGCAAGGATAAGGGGAAAGCCGGTAAGGCTGTACCTGGCCGACACGGCTCTCAGGAAGACTATCGGGCTCATGTACTGGGACAGGCTAAAAAGCAGCGAGGGCATGCTCTTCATCTTCGGCAAGGACAGAAAGCACGAGTTCTGGATGCTCAACATGCGCTTCCCGATAGACATCATATGGCTCGACAGCTCAAGGAGGATTGCACACATAGTCAACGGTGCACGGCCATGTGCATCAATCCTGAACTGCGCTCCGTACGTCCCACAAAAAGATTCAAGATACGTATTGGAGTTAGTGTCTGGATTCGCAAGGAAGTCAGGAATGAAGATAGGCGACAGGCTCAGCTTCTAGGCTTTCCCTTCACGTAGGAGAAATAGAACAGGGTCGGTATGATCTGCATCCATGCTGTGCCGAATATGCTTATCGCAACAGAGGCGATCCATCCCAGCAGCGGTATGAAATTCAGGAACACCTGCAGCCCGTAAAGCGCCCCGAAGACTATTGCTCCGAGCAGCTGCACGGATATTATAGACAGATACCTCTTCTTCGCAATGCCTATGCTCCTCCTTACCGCCTTCAGAGGGCCGAGCTTCTCAAGCACTATCAAAGGCACAGCAGCGTATATCGCTATGTTTATCACGAACATGGCTATCCAGAATTCTATGACCATTGGAAGTATCGTTCCAAGAACGGCCAGGATAAGCGCAATCGACGATCCTGTGCCCTGGCTGTAGCCCCTCAGGTACGAGAGCAACGACTCTATGCTGCCCATCGATATCGCAATGACTGCAATAGCGATGACCGCCACTATCAATATGCAGAGAATGTTGAACAGGAAAAGGTCCTTCACCCTCTTGAGCGACAGGTCAAACGCATCCTGGAGGGATATCCTGCCCCTGAGTCCCTGCTGCGCTATCGCGACATACATGCCCTGTATTATGACGCCTACAGAGAGCGAGAGCAGAAGCACGATTATCACCACTGCGAGTATCGCCGGCACAAGGATGCTGGCAATGCCTGCACTAGAAGACGCTCCTCCGAGGTCGACAAAGAACGCAACAGCGATGGCCGCCGCGATCATCGCGACCAGGAAAACCGCAAAGAATATGGCTACGACAGGAACGAGCGCAATGGGATTGTCCTTCAGTATCCCGAAGCCCCTTGTGTAGAGGTCGAATGACTGCATAAGACTATTTCCAGTCCCTCCAATAAAAAGCTTGCTGTAAAAAGCTCCCGGCGAGAATTGCACTCGCGACCTTGTGCTTACCATGCACACGCTCTACTGACTGAGCTACAGGAGCATTCGCACTAAATGTGCCTATTGATATGGGCATTATTATTTATAATATTGCGAACAGAATCCAATTCATGGAGCAGAAATGCGTGACAGCGACGTGCATAGTCATAAGCAACGGCAAGGCACTCTTCGTCATGCACAAGAAGCTTAACAAGTGGATGCCTCCGGGAGGGCATGTGGAGCCGAACGAGACGCCTATAGAGGCTGTGCAGAGGGAGGCGATGGAGGAGACCGGATTCAAGGCAAAGATCATAGACACATACGGGCCTGAGAAGGTCGTCGGCAACGACGAAGTAGTAGAGGAGATGATAAGGCCCCTTGCCATAATGCTCGAGACCGTCAACTACAAGACAGGAGTGCACAAGCACTTCGACCTGATATACCTTGCAACTGTCGACCACCCCGAAGGCGCGACCAACGAAGAGGGCAACGAGATAGGATGGTTCAGCAAGGACGAGGTGAAGGACCTCAGCACATTCGATAACGTCAAGAAGATAACGCTGAAGGGATTCGAGGCCTACGAGAGATATTCCAAGTGATAGCTATCTCTTCCTGCGCCTCTCAAGCGGAATCCCTGGCAGTATGTCGCTGTGCGACAATGACTCTATCAATACGTTCACCCATCTTGTCAGAAAATTCTTTTTCATGCAATCACTTGCGCTCAGGCCTGCTGATTGTATATTGCTCAAGAAGCTGCTGGGCAATATAATTAGCAAAGAAAGCGGGTTTTCCTCTATCCGCTTCTTCAATCGCAAAATAATATCTCTCCTTGTTTTTTACCTCAATTATGACCGCTGGAAACTGGTTTCTGAGCAGTATCCAGTTCATTATCAATCTCGCAGTTCTCCCATTTCCATCGGTAAACGGGTGTATCTGCGTAATCTTGCAATGCACAAGAGCTGATACCTCAACTGGATGCATGGCCCGCTTCTGCCTCGAATACGCCCGGAAGAGCTTATCCAATAGGATAGGTACTTCGGTGTGCGAAGGTGGCATCCATTCAGAACCCATTATCCTCACCTCCCCGTCGCGATAATCTCCCTGTATCCGGCAAGACGTATTCTTTGTTATTAGATATTGCACCTTAAGTAAGAACGCCTTGTTAAAAGGTCCCTTGTAGGACTTCACAAAATTCCATGCATCTTCGGAGTTTAAGGCCTCAATGACATCGCCAGACCTCGCCCCTTCCGGCGCGATCTTATCTGCAAGAACAAGGGCCGTCTGCCTAAGGGTAAGCCGATTCCCCTCTATCGCATTGGTATTGTACGTGAATCGCACAAGAAAATCTTTTGGCAAAATGTCTTCAGGCAGCCTCTTGAAAACCACCGCTGCAGATCTTAAATCCTCCAACCTTTCGACTATATCGCCGCTTAGCCAACCAGCGCCGCGCTCCTTTACAGCGGCCTTCTCCAACCTGACAAGAACCTTCTGGATTTCCGGTTTAGGCGGCACTCTCCTTCCCAGTAGGATCCTGAATTTTTTGACCTTGCCGCTCTTGTCGCGTATGCTCTTCGTTAGATAGTAGTATATATGCCCCCCATGGCTCTGCTTCTCTATAAATGCCATATTATGACTACAATCCCAAAGTATTTATATTTTGTGGTCATAATGACTACAAGTGGCAAAAACTGGTAGCTTGTAGTCCTAACACTTATTTATCGCGCCTGAGAACTCACGATTCCAAATACTGTGCAGGGGGAGAGATTTGAACTCTCGAAGGCGCTAAGCCACAAGATCTTAAGTCTCGCGCATTTTCTGTGGCACAATGCCATTCCAGGCTCTGCAACCCCTGCATTACTTAGAATGAGAAGCTCAGTATTATAAGAATACTTTCATGCGTACATCGAAGGTCCTGCAGATTCCGCAGCCTTGTCGTAGTGCTCGGGGCTCTCTCTCATCTTCTTCACTATGTCCTTTATCTTCGTCTGCACTATCTTTGCTTCTTTCTCAAGGTCCTTGAGATCTATGTTCGTGTCTATTATCTTGTTGAGCCCTTTTATCGCAGTCTCCGCGTAAGTCGGGTCCATTATCGTGGGGTTTACCTCTACAAGTATGTCTGCTGCAGGTATGTTGAACTGCTTCGCGTTCGTGAGCAGCAGCGCGCTCACGCCTGCGACAACTCCTTCCTGAATCTGCTTTATCCCGTTCTTGCCAGCCTTCTTTATTATGCTCTCGTCAAGGCTGGTTATGAACAGCTGCTCGCTCGGCTTCTGCGAGGGCATGCCGCTTATCGAGATTATCCTGCTGATCTTGCTCTTCCTGACGAACGCGAGCAGCTCCATCGCAAGCTGGTATATGGCATGGGCGGGTATGACGAACTCGGACATGACCAGGGCAAGCTTGTACCTGTCGTCCTTGTATATCCTTGCCGGAAACGTTGGGTTGCCGAAATGTATCGACGCAATAGGCGGGAACATGTCGCTCTCTATGTATCCTATGTACTCCATCTTGAGCTTCTCTATCAGGTAGCTGCCCGCCATGGGCCCGACAAGCCCGACACCAGGGAATGCCTCTATGAGCGTGTATCCCGAGAGGTTTGTGTCCTTGAAAAGCTTTACTCCTATCATGATTTAGTATTGCAAGAAGTCTTTAAAAGGATTTATATGGAAAATCGGCTGTTCTTTGGCGCTCTAGTTGTATTTTAATCTCGGAGCTACGACGATATGTATAAAAAGGCTTATGTCGTCTATATATCGTGGTTAAAATGGCCGAAAGAGTAAGCAGGGAAAAAGTGGATAGGGAGGACGGCTACCTGTACTTCCTGGGTAAAGACGGCTTCGTATGGAGGACGCCTATGAGAAACAACCCAAGAGGGAGAAAGGCAAAGGTGGGGAGCGAAAAGATAAGGAGAGAAGATGGCTACCTATACTTTGTTGACTCAAACGGGTACGCTGCAAGGACAAAGATGAACAGGAAGGGCAGAGTTGCAAGGAGAAGGAGATAAATCCTTCATTCTTTTTTTTCTTTTCCTTTTTTTATTTCAGTTCTGTTTTCACGTCTTTACGCAGGAGTCTCAGCAGCCAGCCTGTAGCCGCACGAGCTGCAGAACCTTGAGCCAGCGCTGTTCGGGGAGCCGCACTGCGGACAGTTTGTCGCCGCATCCTTATCGTTTTTGACTTCTTTAGAATCATCCTTGCCTGCGCTTCCCCCGTCTCTGCTCTTGTGATGCGAGATTCCCTTGATGTCCTCCACCCCTATTCCGCTGTCCTTCTTCTGCGCATTTTTATCGATCTTCTTCCTCTTCCCATCTGTGGTGTAAGCGTACCGCTCGGTATGCTGTCCGGTGCTGTCAGCGCCAGCGGCATTATCGCCATGCACGGTGCTTCCTTCGACAGCGTAGTCCTTGCTCTTGTAGCCTCTTTCACTTGCATCCCTTTCATCTGGCACCTCATCATCCTTATCGTAGCCTGCGCCATCCACAGCCCTCTTGCTGTCATCCACATGCCCCTCATGCTTCTCTATCACATGTATCTCCTTTATCATCCGCACGTTCGCTGCGGGCAGCAGGAGCCCTATCGCTACGAAGATAACCCCTATGGCGAACGCGATGAGCTCCAGAGGCGTAAATGTGCCCAGTATTAGGTTGTTGCATGCGCCGGTGGCAAAGCCCAGCACGCTGTCAATCGGCGAGCAGGAGCCTCCGCCTATGCTGCCAAGATAGTAGGTGGCAAGGTACGCGCCGAATCCTATGATGAGCCCCAAGCCTATGAAATACGGTCTCAATTATACACCATCGCTATTGCATGTGTAAGCCAATCTATAAAATAATATTCTTATACAAGCGCATGCAAGAAAGGCGTAAATACCTGTCCGCCCAATCTCCTATTGAGAAGGTAAAATGTGGCCTTGATCAGGATACCTTCCTGTGCGACGCACCTTCCGTCCTGCCACACAACTATGCGGCCCGTTAGTCTGATACCTTCCAATGCTGGATGTGCACCTTCCATCAGGCCACGCCGCTCGCTCAGGACCGTTTACCCAAACCAAGTCGTCTTATCTCTGCTTCTTCTCGGTCTGCAGCTTTATGTACATCGCTATCGCGGCTACGACAAACCAGAAGAGCACGTCAAGTATGAAGCTCGCATACTCTATCCTCCAAGGATTGTACTGGGGCGCGACGACCATCCTCACGATCCAGCTGATCGGCATGCCGTACCATGCGGCTCCAACTAGCAGCGCAGGCGTGCTAGGTATCAGTGCCGTTATGAAGGCCATGAAAAGGCCTACGAAAAGCGCCGGAACAAGGAAACCATACCTATCCATATAACCCATCTATCTATCAGCAGCATTCTTTAAAATCCTTCCACATCAGCACACCGTGTGCACGAACGAGAGGTTGAAGGTCAGGCCCTCGGCCTCGGTCGTGTTTGCGTTGTTTATCACGAAGTAGTTCGGGCCCTCTATCGCAGGGATGACGAAGTCCTTGCCGGATATCGGGCTGAAGCTGAACGACGCGTTTGCTATCGCCTTCCCGAATTTCTGCACAGGCTTGCTCTGGCTCAGGCTCACGGTGATGAACGAGAAGCTGCTGCCGGTTCTTGGTGTCGCGTTGAACAGGAAGTAGCCTGGGCAGCTCGCGTTGTAGAAATACGTGAAGTTCGCGTACTGCCACGAGCCTGAAGGGCTGCCTTTTCCCGCGCTGACGTTCAGCTGGTTGAAGTAAGCTGCTGGAAGAAGGAGGCTGAAGTTGCTGAATATCGTTATCGTGCTCTTGTGCGTCCTGTTGTAAATCGATTCGTTGTATTTGTCAAGAAGCGTGTTGTAGCTGCTCTGCAGGCCCGCAATGCTCTTGCTGTCGTTCATCAGCTGCGCCTCTGCATGCGAGTAGCTGCTCTGCAGGCTCAGGAACGAGTTCTGAAGGCTTATCAGGCTGTACTGCAGCCTTACGTTCTGATAGAATATGTATGCCAATATCGCGATAAGCGCTATGGTCACTACCGTTTCAACCTCGAGGAATCCCAGGAAACTCTTCTTCTTAGCCATGCAACCGAGCCTAAAGCTATATGCCGCGGCGCAATTAAAAAGCTATTGGCTGGCTATTCCCTCCTTGCGAGCAGCGCCATGTCCTTTGCGAGGTTCCCCTTCAATGTCCTGTACGCATCATCCGACAACAGCCTGAGCAGCTCCGGATCCGACGCTACCGCGCTCCTCGCCCTTGCAACGACCTCTATCGCATTCCTGTCCCTGCCATCAAGGTTTATCCTGCATGCCGTCTCTATGTCGCGCAGCCTGTCTGCGCTGTAGAAGACATCCCTCTTCGCATCCCTTATCAGCGACCCAAGGAACTCCCTGCTGCCCATCAGCGTTATGAGCCTGTTGCCACGCATCCATTCTGACCTTTCATCGAGCGACATCCTGTGCGGGTCCTTGCCTCCTGCATATGAATGGCCGTTCGAATCCCTACCCCCGATGCCTGTCTCTATCGCCTCTTTTCCAAGTCCGCGCTCGTACATCACCGTCTCCCTTGTCCTCTCCCTTGTGCTCGGATGCCTTGCGACGTAAAGAAGAATCTCACGGCTGTCGCTCCTCGCTAGCATGTCCAGCACCGCAGGGCTCAATCCAAGTTCCTTTTTAGGTATCCTTCCTGTGCCAACAGTTATCCTTACCATCCTAGACCGCCAAAACTGAATAAGGAGTCATTTGCTCACGTATTTAAAAGTTTCACTCCCAAGTATTGGATGGTAGAGCATGAATAGCCTGTTCATATACGTAGTTGTCGCTTCGGTAGCTGTCCTCGCAGCCACAGCGTACTTCCTCCTCAAGTTCAGGCACTTTTCGATACAGCTCATAATCCTGGGAATAGCGATAATACTGATAGGTGCTTTCATCTGGGTATACGGCGACTATACCTACAACTGGAACTACATCTATTGGGGCTTCGCCGATGTTCTTGCCGGAACGCTCATATGGATAATAGGGGACTGGAAGAGCGGCGCATTCGATGAAAGGATAGCGAGGCTCGTAGAGCCGTTCAAGAAGAAGTCTAGATGATCCCGGTTGGTCGATGTGGTCAGCAGGCTAACGAAGCTCGGGAAGGAGATCGAGCTGATAAAGGAAAGGAACAGGAAGGTGGAGATCGACAAGGCGTGGGAGACCAGCTATTCAAGAAGGCTTCTGCTCATCGTCTTCACGTACCTCGCAATAGGGCTATACCTTCAATTCATAGTGAAGCTGCCGAACGCGTGGCTCAGCGCCATAGTCCCTTCAGCAGGATTCCTGCTGTCGACATTGACTCTCCCGTTCTTCAAGGGACTGTGGGTCAACGGATTGTACAAAGCGAAAAAGAGCCCGCGCCAGGCAAAAGCGTAAATGTACATAGCCGATGTTGCGCTTTGCCTGAACAGGAGCATGATCGTAATGTCCCTTGTCCTGCTACCCCTCTTCTACGTCTTCGCGACAGCCGGAAACCTCTTTCCGTTTCATTCATGCGCAGATGGCACCGGTAGAATTCGGCGCGCAACGAATGAAAGCTATCGCTTAAATATGAGGGAAAAGAGTATAAATCCATGGTAAATGCCAAGACCATAACTGTGGACTCCGGCGAGAGCAGGGCACAGCTTTACGCGGAGTTGATGAAACTGTCCAGAGGCGGCAGCGGCGCGAGCGATCATTCATTCAGGGCAGGTGCGAGCAGGTTCAGGATAGATGTCGACGGGCTTCATGCATGCTCAAAGATATTGACTGTGCTGCCCACAACGCTTGCCTACAAGATAGACCACAGGACTGCGCCCAACGAGCTCCTCGGGGCTTTCAGCTCAACGACCACGGTAACCTCGACAGGATTGTGGCTTGCAGATGCAGTATTCATCATGGAAAGGCTTGTCGATTTCTCAGTGCCAGGCGGAGGAGAGCTAAGGATGAGGATAGAGGCGAACGGAGGCGAGAAGACAAAGGTGATAACGTTCAAATCAGAATGCAAAGAGGTGGAAGGGACATTAGGCAACGGAATACCATACGCATGGGTTCCGGCGACTCTCACGATAGGCGAGGAGCAGAATCCAGTAACACGGAGAAGGCTGATTCCTGTGCAGTTCATGTCCGGGACAGAGCCGGACCATGCGCTTGACGCAAACATATCCCATCTCATCCAGCCTGACGGCTTCCTTTATCTTGTCATAGACAGGCTGTCCGACATAAAGAGATATTCGACAAGGCCTGTCATGCACCTGCAGTCGGTGATGGAGCATACGGGATCGGTCTCTCTCATAGCGATGGTCGTATCGGACATATTCGACGACAACAACATCAAGCACGACAAGGAAAAGGTCCTCAGGCTTGCGATAGCGCACGAGCTCGACGAAGTGATCATAGGGGATGTGCCGCTCAATGTCAAGAGGGAGCTTCCAAAGGAGCACCTCGCCGAGCTGAGGAAGGCCGCGATGGAGGGAGTGCCAAGGCTTCTCGAGAGCCTCAAGGATACCAATCTGTACAGGAGCTACAAGGAGTTATTTGAGGAGGAGGCGGCAAGGGAGAGCATGGAATACCTGATATTCAAGGCAGCTGACATAGTCGACACGTTCGTGTTCTACAGGAGGGAGATGGAGGCCGGCAACAAGAGGCTGCCTGACATGGACATGGAGAACAGGAAGGGCTTCGAGGACACACTGGAAAGGATATTCCAGATGCATGACGCCAAGCTGAAGTACGGCCCGGGCCCCCTGATCGATACGGTAAGGCCGGAGGATGTCGATTGGGGACCGCTTGCCTGATCATGCTGCTTTCAGCTTCCTGCGAGGCTGCTCCCTGAGGGCGTTTTTCAGTTCGGCAGACGTCCTGCATCCGAAGCTTGATGCGTAAAGTTTAAGCATGCGCTCGCCGAAGTCGCCGCCCGCCTCCTTCCTCGCATCCCTGTATCCTTCCAGGAATCCCCTCATCGCATCCGGGCTGTTGTCCCTTATCGCCGGAAGGCCCACTGCATGGTTGGTGAACTGGCTGACAAGGCGCACCCTATCCCCAGCGCTCGCGTACATCCTGCCGTATTCCAGAAACCCGCTTTCAACAAGCAGCAGCTTTGACAGCCCTTCAAGCAACCGCGGACCTGCAACGATCTCCCTCCTTGC
Organism: Microcaldota archaeon; assembly: GCA_028867135.1. Taxonomy (GTDB): domain Archaea; phylum Micrarchaeota; class Micrarchaeia; order Micrarchaeales; family CABMGC01; genus JAGWGW01. The sequence continues at coordinate 15,614 of JAGWGW010000007.1, forward strand.
ATTTGCGATCATTTCGCCTCCTGCCTTCCTCACCGCTGCAGAAATAAGCCTCCTGCTCTCAGCGTCGTCCCTGAAGGCGAGAATCAGGTCGTTGAAGTCCATGGGGGCCAGTTCCGAGAGGCGCTCAGACTTCCCGATGCCCCTTGCCATGCGGTGGAACCTTTCCATCATCCCGTAGATCGCATCCTCTCCGAACGAGTTCAGCACCATCTCAGACAATCGTGAGACGATCTCGCCCACGGACGATAGCATGCCGTTGACGATGCGCACCCTCGATGCCGCAAAGTGCTGCGCAAGGAACGGGATATGCGATGCGCCTGCAAGCACGACCGCAGAATCGCTATGCCTTAGTGCTTCCTCGATCCTGTTCTTCATGTATGCGTTCCTCGCCTTGTCGTGCAGCCTTGAAAGAGCCACGTCAAAGGCCGCAAGCGCGAACATCTCGAGCGCATTCCTGCCGCTGGGTTTCTCGTAGAACCTGTTCTCCGCGTCGATGACCAGCTGAACTGAAGCTTCCACTGCGAGCGCAGCATACATGTAGCTTGCGTCTATGAACTCCACCTTCGCACCGTTCCTCTTTGCGAACCTGGCAAGCTTCAGGCTTGCATAAGGCTCGCCGCGGTTCTCGCCATTCATGAATATGTCATTCACGAACAGGGATATGCTCCTGTTGGACATGCTGTCCAGCGCATTCCTCAGCTCTTCGAAGCGCGCGTTGGTGACCTCTATCGCATTGTTCCCGTAAAGCGATATGTCCGCGCATAGGTACGGCATCTCGACGCAGAACGAGACGCCTCCCCTCTGTATCACCTGCTTCACATACGAAATGTCAGAAGAAGCCAGCTCGACGGAATGGAGAAGGGGCAGGAAATGTATCTGCTTGTCCTCAAGGCCGTCCACAGCGCCGTTGCCGGATCCGTGCATAGCAGATTCTGCCATTATATCCTTCTTAAGCCTTTTGTCTGAACGCCGGGCCAGTCAGCGCGGCAAAATCACAACAGCCCTACCTGCATGCGCTCCTGATCTCCGAACCGTACAATTCGTAAGGCCTGTCTTTCCTGTCCTTGAAGGTTGTGACAATCACGTATTTGCCAGAATCCTCCTTTGCAGGCCTGGCTGCGACGCCAAAGACATGGTTCCCCATCAGCCTCCTGTACTCCACTGTCTTAGGATCCGTGCTGTGCTGCTCCATAGGCTTCCTAAGCACCGCCTTTATCTCCCTCTTCGATATGCCGTACTGTTTCATCCTGTCCTTTGCATGGTGTGTCAATGCTATCCGTATCCTGCCTCTCCTCAGTCCTGTAAGAGCGTCCAAGGTAATGGAGACGCTACTCCTGAACACGGTTCCAAGCTCTCCCGCATGCAGTTGCCCTGCAACCTTCTCCAGCCTCAACATCTCCATAAACAGGAATATGCGGACTCAACACGTATATAATCCTTGTCATACTTGGCATCCTTCGTCTTGGAGCGTATCCCCGCAATGCTTTAAATACCAGGAAAATCTGAAGCGTATCAGGTTTTCATGAAAGTCAAGACAGACGGGAACCTGAAGGCGTTCCTTAATATGTACCCCCAGATGACGCTGGACGAGAGGGTAGCTGCTGCAAGGGGCCTCAGGCAGGACAGCCCCATCGAGATGTGGGAGAGCCTCGCAAGCGACGATTCATCAGTTACAAGGCGCATAGTCGCGTCCAAATCCTTCATATCCGAGCACCTCAGGAAGCATCTGGAGAATGACGACATGAGGCAGGTCAGGAAGGAGGCGCTCAGGACAAGGGAGTTCCAGATGGAGGTCAAGGCAGCGGACCTTGCGGTACTGCTCCAGAGGAGCAGCGAATCAAAGGACGATGCGTTTAGCAACGTAACCTCAAAGGTCGCGATAACTATCGGCAGCGCAACATCTGCAGTAGGTACTACGCTTGTTGGAATAGGCGCATACTACATGTTCAAGAACGGCGTAGCTACGCCCCATGAAGGGAACATGATGACAGCAGGCACTATCTTCTTCTCCGCAGGCTCCTTCACGGTGTACAAAAGCGCAGAGATCCTCAGGCGGACAAGGCACAGGCTCTCAGACTACCTCAGGGCATCGATGAAGATCAAGGAATGGAACAGGGAATCCAAGCACCTGCACAGCGAGGCAAAGAGGCTCAACAGGCAGCTTGAGTGCGCAGTGCCAATGGCGCTCTACAAGGATAGCCAATGGTTCGCAGTCGAAAGGATCGAGAGGGAACTGGACAGCGTCAACGAGCAGATAACTGAGCGCGCAATCATATCGGTCAGGGCCAAGGAGATCGCAAGACTCTAGTGTAAATCAAGCAGATATAACATCACACGAAATGGCATGTCAATACTGATTGAGAACGGTAAGCGGGCTAGAGGACAGGCTTGGCAGACTCCTCGGGAGGCGGTTCCGAAACGACGGTAATTAATGACTTATACAGTTATTTGACAGCGTTCGTATCCTTTCTGATTATAGCTATATATTCGCCATTGGCCCAGTATCTAGGATCGTTTATGAATCTGACTGCTTTCCATCCCGTACCCTTGAGTATTTGCTTCATCTCATTTCTGGAAACATAAAGATAATCGTACCAATCTGTACAGTACTGCATGAACCTTATCCTTATCCTAAGCTGGCCCGGCATCCTGCCTTTATTGGCGTTTGCCTTATGGTATACAAAATGCACAAGATTGTCTGTTATATATGGGTCTCTGGTTTCCGCTATTATCGTACCTTTATCTGAGGTTATCCTATACATCTCTTTGAGGAGCGTTTTTGCCTTATTGAAGCCACCAAGCAGGCCGAAGTTGTTTCCGAACATTATAATCGAATCAAAAGAGCCTTTTCCAAGCTTAGGAATGTCCTCTATCCCCATGAGTCTGGCGTTTTTTACTCCGCGCAATCTGCAGACCTTTATTGCAAGCGGCGAAGTGTCTATGCTAAGACCGCCAAAGCCTCTTTTCTGGAGATGCAGCCCTACCCTTCCTGCACCACATCCTATGTCGAGGAACCTCCCTTTGGCGTATCCTATTGCTTCTTTCTCGTGCTTTGCCCAATCATTGTAGTCTGAGAAATAAGATTTGGCTCCTGCATCTACATTGACATATCCGTCGCTGCGCTCTACAACTTTGAAATTTAGAAGACCCTTGTAATAGTTCCAGATCAGGTGACCTTGCGTGTCATTATCCACTAAACCATCGGTTTTACTCCACTAATCCTTAATAAGGATTACTATTTTAAAGGTTGTTTTTGAAAGTTATTTAGTACATCAGGTTTACTAGGAGCGTATTAACATGGATGGTGCATACTAAATCAGAATCGGTCGGATAACTGTAGATTCATCTCTGTCTTTTTCTCTTCGATTTGCACATTTATTCATACATAGCTAATGCTTTTGGCTTTATCTTCCCGAATTCTAGGAGAAGTTTATACTGTCTTGAGTAATCTGCATCAAATCGTCTGTAGCACAGAGAACCGGTTACGATGTCTGTTACCACTAGGTTCTTCACAATACTTCCTTTGAGTTCCTCTTCTATGTTGGTGGCGACCTTATCTAGATATCCTTCTTTCATAACTGGTAGTAACATTATTGCACCGTTTGGTGCACCTATGTTACCACTAAGGCTGTATTTATTTGCTATATTACCGTATTCCATGATATCGAAAAGATATTTGTACCGATTCTCTTGTATTTCTTTGTAGTATATATTTGTCACAATAATTATACCAATATATTTTATGTCAAGATTCGACATGGAGATGGTGGGCCTAGCTATTATTCCTCTATTTTTTAGGTTTTGATACGTATATCTTGAAGTTCCTTTATTTAACTTATATTCTTCGTCGATATCGGTAAAGTTGATATTACTATTATCATTTAGTTCTCTAAGGAGCATAAATTCTCTAGGTCTTAATTGTTCTTTATCTATTCGTGGAGTTTCTTCTGTTCGATGCCATATTCTTTCTTTTAAAACGTCTTCTAAGAAGCGATTTCTTAGGGGCAGGAAAGATGAGATCTGTGCAAAATACGTTAAGGTCCATTGTGCTTTGTAATCCTTGAATGGACTTTTTGATCTTAACTTTACTAGATTGTCATGTGCTCTCAGAGGATCTTCGTCTACTATGTGCATTACAACATCATATTCACCTTTTGTTATAGCTGCAAACTGAATTCTGGGGTTATCGCCAATTACCTTTTTCAATTCCTCTGCAGTTAGGGATGCTTCCTCAAATTTTATCAGAACAAGATATTGTATATAACCGAGCTTTTCTATGTCTATTTCGAGTATATATTTTATGCCTAGCTTCTCTTCCAAGCTTTTAATCCTAGAATAGGCAGTTTGTTCATTTAAGCCCACCATCTTTGCTAGCTTAGGTATAGGTATCCTCGCATTCATGCTTAGTGCTGTCAAAATTTTTAGATCGATAGCTGTTGCAGTTAGATGCTGCTCTTCAGCCATTATGTCTTGCTCTTTCTTCTCCTCCCAGATTATCTTGCCGCCATGTTCTGCGATGATTGCCTTGGCATTCTCAAAATCGCCATTCGCTGATAATTTTTTCTTTACGAATAAACCATCTTCAGTTATCTTACCAAGGTATTCAGAAATCGTTTTGTTCTTGCCCTTTTCCTTAAGCCACATTCCACGCTCTTTGTAAACGTAATACCTTCCTTTTATCAGTTTGAGGTCTAAGCGAGGAGGGTATTTCTTCTTGAGGTTTTCAAAGACCTCAAGAACTTTGGGAGGAAACTGTTTCATACTTTAATTAATGTAAGTCTATTTATTTAAATATTACGTTATATTTTCTATTTAATAAAGTGATGAATTAATAAAGAATTTATAAATAACGCTCTTATTTAACGGACATATGCTCGGACACATATATTTCTAATGTTATCCTTAAATAGAGGAAGTGTCACATACTTCTTTCGGAGGATTGGAATGGGATCTAATAACCAAACCCAACTTTCTATTTCTGCTTTGATGCCTAGACCCATTCAATCGTCCAAGCGTATGGTACCCAACAACCCAACCAGCCATACGCATCTTTATACTTGTTTCATATGCAGGGAAATGTCATACGTCAACCCTGCAGACTTTCTTTGGCATATACAGACGTGCGGTAAAGAGTAAATAGCGTATCAGGGATGGGAAGGTGAATGCGAAAAACAATAGAGGTACTGTGAGGAAGGCGAGCCTGCACAGGCTCTTCTTCATAAAGCCAGGGGCTTCGGACAGCATAGAGGATGCTGTTGAGAGGCTGCTGAAGGTAAGGGATATAACCGAGGTGCTTATCTCTGAAGGTGATTACGGATTGGTCGTGAAAGCATGCCATGTTGAAGGAGAGGATCAACTCAAAGAATACCTATCGAAGAACTTCAAGGGAAGGTTCGGCGAAGCCGTATGCTATTATGCGTATAGCAGGTAAGAAAATCAGGCTGCCATCTTCATCCTTGTCGCTACCTTCTCTACTCTTCTGTAGTCTTCCTTCCTGAGGAACTGCCTCATCTGCGGAAGGTCCCTCTGCAGCTCTTTCCATTGGTCCTGCTGCTTTCTTGAATAGTACGTCATCGCGTCTGCATCAGACCTGATGCCCATCACGGCCTGCTTCTCGCCTTCCGTAAGGCTTCCGTTGTACCTGAACCTCAGCGAATAGAAGTAGTCCTTCAATGAATTCATGCTGCTTATCGCCCTGAGCAGCGTGTACCTTGACAGGGACAGCGACGCGTCTGCGCTCAATGTTCCGCTCATGTCCGTATCCGATCTTCTCAACTGGTTCAGTGCATCCACGAGCAGCTCTGCCTGCCAGCGCCTCTCGAAGCTCCTTACAGTGGCCACCTGGCTCGCATCCACGCCGTTGGCATTGAGGTCCCTGGCCACGGGCCTTACATATAGGGGCAGCAGGACTATAACGTAGTCGGAGGTTCTGCCGTCCTGCATCATCTCCGACGCGTTCGCCGTGATCGTGCGCTCCTTTATCCTGAATATGTTCTTGAACCTGTCGTAGACGCTGTACATCATCGCCTTGAGCTCGCCGAACTCCGCGCCCATCAGCACCTTGCCCATGAACTGGCTTTGCAGCACGCTCAGCTTGCCGCTGTAGTATGAATAGTCAAGGTCCGTCAGGTCGACGGCCTTCTCATCGGACCCGTGCATGCCTATAGGGTACACTTTCCTTACAATGCCCTGCCTTTTCAGCATGTCGAGCATCTCAAGCTGGCTTGAAAGCAGCTCAACAGCCTCCTGCGGCACGCCGAGCCCGCTCACGAACTCCGCTATCTCCTTGTCAAGGTGCCTTCTAGAGCTTCCTATGACCTTGTCGAGGAACCATCGTGTCTCATTGTTGTTGGCAAGGTCGTACGCTATCGACACTCCATGGCTTGCCTCTTCCTTGATGTGGCCCTTCAGCCCTGCCTCTCCGATAGGCCCATCCTCAAGTGATAGCACGAACGCCTTCTTCGCGGTTCCCATATCCAACGCTTGCCTTGTGAATTGTTCAGCTATTTAAGCCTTATCTGTAGTTTCTGCAATGTGATGGCCGCCTATCCGCGCAGTGCAGCGCCATTTCCCTTTCCGTTCCTGTGCGCCCCATTGAGCGCGCTGGCTTTCGACAGGTCAGAGAGTATCGCTGCCCTCGAATCGTTGAACTGCTCTGTGCCGATGTGCCCTTTCCTCAGTTGCCCGTCGAGAGACGCGAGGGCCTCTGCGGCCTTAGAGACAGCCTGCGCTCCGAGCCCCGGATATGCGCCTTGAAGATTCCTCTCGTATTCGCCTATCCTGTGCTCGTAATTCTCCAATGTTGCGTTCATCCAATCCCGGTAATACTTATCATGGAGTTCTTTTTAAGCTATTCTATAATCAGCCTGAAAGGAAAGGATCGGTCTCATTCATACGTGTGTATCCTCCTGTACGCGAACGGCCTGAACTTCACGCCCTTGCCAGTGTAGAACTCCTCGAAGAACTCAAGGAAGTTGAGCCTCACGCTCTGTATGGCTCCCTCAAGGGTGCTGAGCGCCATGTTGAGCGCGTGCAGGATGACGAACACCACAAGGTACAGCAGGAAGACCCCTATTCCGGAGCCTATGTCAGGCGTGAACGCGTCGTTGATCACCGACGCTATGAGCACGCTTGCGAAGCCGAACCCCATTATCCTGACGTAGCTTATGGGATAGACTATCATGTCTATGAGCCTGCCCCATTGCGCAGAGTTGATGAGCACCAGCAGGAATATGGAGACCAGAGAAAGGGCAGCGCTCTCTATAGCCATGCTCGCGCTGACCGCATGGAACAGCAGCCCTGCTACAGCAACCGTTCCGGATATCAGGGTCATCAGCAGCATGAGCTTCGCGGCCGCATAGCCAAACCTGCGTCTCCTTATGTTGTTCCATATCCCAAGGCATAGGCCTATGCTCATCTGCGCTATGCCTATCAGTATCGATACCGTTATGACGGTGTGGACGTTGTTCGCCCAGTCGAATGCCTTGAACGACGGGAATATGTACTTGTCTACGGGGAAGCCGAAGAACTGGTCGTTGAAGATCCCGAATATTATCGTGAATATCGATGCAAGCAGCCATATGTTCGCCATGTTGTGCAGCAGGCCCTGCTTCTCGGTCCTTCTTGCTATGAATATCGACAGGAGCAGCGACACGACGCCGTATCCTGCGTCGCTTACCATTAGCCCGTACAGTATCGGGAAGGATATCATCAGGAACCATGCGGGGTTCACCTCGTCGCTCCTCGGGGTCGAGTACAGGCTCACCAGGTAGTCGAAGGAGCCGAGCAGCTCGGGCACGCGGTAGTACGTGGGCTGCTCCTCCTTTGTGCGCACGTGCTCTATCGAATACCTGCCTGAGACCGCTGCCTTCAGCTTTTCCCTCAGCTCCTTCTCATCCCGCGCAGGCATCCAGCCCTCTATTATGCACGTGTCCTTGGTCCTCTTGAACATGAGGAACGCCTCGGCCCTGGCTGTCTCTATCTCCAGCATCTCCTTAAGACACGAGAGCCTTGAATAGTGCTTGCTGCTTATCTCATCGAGCTCGTTGGCAATCCCCTTCAGCTCGACCTTGTAGCCTTTAGGATCCTCCTCCCCTTTCAGCTCCGCCTCCCCTATCTTGTCCTCAAGCTCTTTTCTGTCGGAATCCAGCTCCTGTATCCTTCCTATGGCATCCATCTCCTTGCCAGCGGCCCTGATCAGCTTCTCCCGCTCCATGTGCCTCATGCGGTAAACAGGCCTCTTAGGCAGCGCAGCCACGGCCCCTCCGACCAGCGAAAGCAGCCTTGGCAGTACCTCGTAATAATCCGTGCCCTCGTCATCAGGAAGGTTCAGCGCGCTCTTCCTGAAGTCGACCGTGCCGAGCTTCTGCAGCAGGGCAACGGCCCTGTCCCTGTCCCTTCTCAGCAGGATGATTCTGATTCTTCGCATCGGTTCAGGATACAGCAATGACATGTATAGTCTATTATACTGTCTTTTCGGTATTTAAATACGCAAAGGAGCGGCTGCGGGTCATTCTCCCCAGCCTACCAGAGGCCTGAACTCTATCCTTCCAAGCTCGGTCTTCCTGAATTCTACCTCCCGTATCTTCTCCATCCTCGTGAGCACCTGCCTTGCCTTCCCTCCTATCGGCGCAAGGACCATGCCGCCGACCTTCACCTGAGCCAGCACTATGTCTGGTACCGCTCTGACAGCAGCTGTGTAGATGACCTTGTCGTATGGGGCCATGTCCATGTGCCCGCTAGCGCCATCCTTCCAGAGCACATCGACGTTGTCTATGCCTGCTTTTATTATGTTCCCCGAAGCAAAGGTCGCGATTGATTTTTCTATCTCCAACGAAACCACCTTTCCCCTGCTTCCGACGCAGTACCCTATTAGCGCGGCGTTCCATCCGCTTCCTGTGCCTATCTCGAGCACCTTGTCCCCCTCGTTCAGGTCCAGGTGCTCAAGCATCAGGGCCACGGTCGACGGCTGCGTTATGTTCGAGTCCGCGCATATGTCAAGCGGCGTATCCCTGTAGGCATTGTCCATGTCCTTATCCTTCACGAAAAGGTGCCTGGGAACATGCTTGAACGCATTTATTATCTTCACGTCGCGCATGAAGCCCATCTCGACCAGGAAGTCGATGAACCTGAGGTTGTCCTTATCGAGGCTCTTCATCAGCACCGCCCTGTCCCTGTTCATGGTCACGCCTCTTCATATCCGCATTCCTTGTTGACGCATCTCCAGGAATCATCGGCTGTGCTGTACTCCAAGGATTCCTCTCCGCACCTAGGACAAGTAGCAAGATCACCGTACCAGTATAGTCCTTTAGCCTGGTCCTGCATCCCCACCAACCTTAATGGAATGTGGCAAGAAGGAAGGAACGCTTTCGCGTCAGGGAAGGCAACCTCTTTTTCAACCAGCCACATTCATTACCTTCCAATAATAGTACGCATGTAAAATATTTACGCCTTTCGCTTTTGGGCAAAACAGGGGAACATGGAGCTGTTATTGCACTATGCCTATGTGCACTGCGCTGTTCCTCAGCCTCAGCATGTGCTTGCATGGCTCGCCGTAAAAGGAGACGGATTCGCAGGTGCACGTTCCTCCCGTTATCCTGTTGCGCTCCAGTTCAACAGCTGTCCTGTGGTACCTGTCCTTCCTTGAATCGCTCCTAACAAAACCCTCGACAGAATTCCCGTCGAACCCGGTAACGATGACGGTCCTCGAATTGTTCATGAAGAGCGCCCTCGCCTTAACCTCTTCGTACTTATAGAGAAGAGGCCTCGGCCCCTTCCTATAGCTACTCATTCATCTCAACGTTTCCAAGTATGACGTCAAAATGGACCTCACTCTTCCCCTTTCCCCCGGTCCTCCTGAAGTGCACCTCCTTCATGTGCTTCAACGCTCCCCTTACCCCCTTTACCTCGTTCCTTCCGCACAATCTGCAGTCGAAGCTGTCGTTTCCTCTGGATACGAAGAACTGCCTGAAGAACCTCTCGTAGTCGCTGCCCTTAGGCATCAAAGACACCCAATTATATATCAGCATACGGATATATCTAATGAACTGAAAGCATGGGCAGGCACACAGGAGACGCCGACGAAATCAGGCATGTCGAGATAAGGGTAGGGCAGATAGTGCTTGACGGGGATCTCTCAATTCCTGCAGGCGCAAAGCGACTGGTGCTGTTTGCGCACGGAAGCGGCAGCAGCAGGCTGAGCCCCAGGAATAGGCTTGTTGCCGGGGCATTGAACAGGAAGGGGATCGCGACGCTTCTTTTCGACCTTCTCACAGAAGAGGAGGAGGCAGTTGACATGGTGACCGCTGAGTTAAGATTCGATATAAAGCTCCTCGCTCACAGGCTTGCCGGAGCCACTGACTGGCTGATAAACTGCGACAAGGCAAGGAGCATGAGCATAGGCTATTTCGGTGCAAGCACAGGAGCAGCAGCGGCATTGCTTGCAGCAACTGAAAAACCAGAAAAGGTAAAGGCGGTTGTATCAAGAGGAGGCAGGCCGGACCTTGCAGGGGCAGGCGCTCTCCCGCTTGTGAAATGTCCGACTCTGCTGATAGTCGGAGGGTTCGATGAGCAGGTCATAGAACTGAACAGGAAGGCAATGTCGTTCATGAAGTGCGAGAAGGAGTTGGTTATAGTTCCAGAAGCATCGCATCTTTTCGAGGAAGAGGGCAGACTTGAGATCGTAGCGAAGCACGCAACAGATTGGTTCCTTAGATATTTGTAAAGAACCGAAATTTTCAAGGCTATCCGGCAGGCATAACAAGTTCTACGACGGTTTCCATGGACCTTCAAAGCCCCCAAGCAACATCTAGCTAGGAGCTCGGCGCAGTATACCCGCTCTGCCAGTTCGCGTTCCATATCACATTCGTTGGAGTTCCCTGGTTGTTGCCTCCTGAGTAATCGTTTGCATTGCCATTCAAGGGCCACCATCCTACCAAATTCTGCAGACCAACAGGAGCACCTCCAATCCCCTCATGATAAAGCATCGTTATCGTTGTATTGTCTAGAGAGGCGTTGTAGATTTGGGCATCGGCTATCGAACCATTAAAGTTGCCATTGTTGATAATGCCAACATAACTGCCAAAGTAGAGGGGATTTGTATTTACAATTGTTCCACTGCTGGTAGTCGCAGTTCCTTGAAGTTTGCCGTTCAAGTAGCCAGTTAGCGTTGTTCCATCATATGTCATTACTGCTTGGTACCATACGTTAGGAAGAAGTTGACTGCTGTAAAAGCTTACAAAATCGCCAGTAGTTGTCTCAATACTATAACGCAACTCCCCATTGCCCGCAAAGTAAAAAGCAATACATGGCGTACAGCTAACTATCTGTGACATTGGATATTGATTTCCTTGTATTGTCAGGGCGTTTGCCGTCGCTTCAAACCACATAACATAGGTTACTTTGTCGTTAGAGTATCCTAATGATGTTGAACTAGGTATGTAGATAGAACTACTGTGCCCATTGAATTGCCCTACATACCTGGGAATGAGATTGTTGCATTGCCCTGCAAGACTCACCTGAGCTGCTGTCCGTATGACCTGGCACGAGCCGGGAGTTGCAGTTGGCTTCAGGTTTCCGAGGCTGAATATCCCAAGAGAATAAAGGGAGACCATGACAATCGCGATCGCGAGTATCGCCCATCCGTAGGTCATCAGGTACTCCATTGCAGACTGAAGTTTCCTTTGCGGTTCAAGTTTCACGTCAATCCTTTACTATGACTTGATGGATAAAACTTAAAATGCGTGCTGCAGGGCAAAGAACAGTGGATGTCAAATGAGCTACAGCCTTGCGGCTCCTATGGCAGAATCGGCTCCTCCGTACCATACCCACAGGTTGCCGTTCCTTTCAATCGCAGCGCACGCGAACACGACGTTCGATACGACGCCGTTTATCTCCCATTCCAGCTTGGGCTCGAGCAGAGGCTTTTCCGATCTCCAGAGCACCTTCGCTGGATTGTCTTTTTCTACAAGGGCAGCGCCGAGCCTGTAGACCTTGTCCGTGTCAGCCCCGTGGTACAATATGAACCAGCCATTGTCCGTCAGTATTGGAGGAGCGCCTCCGCCCACCCATCCATTATCCCACATGCCTTTCCTGGGAGTCATGAAACCTTCTGTCTCCGTCGTCCAAGGCCCCGAAAGCTCCTTCGAGCTTGCGATCTCTATGTTGGGCCACGGCCTCCTGAGCATCTTGTACTCGCCGTTTATCCTCTCAGGAAATAGGGCTCCGTCCTTGTCCGACGCCCTCTCATGCTCTCTGTCAACCTCCCCTATCTTTTCAACGACTTTCCCGCATGCTCATAGATCGCTATCTTCGCGACCTGCTCCAGCATGTTCGCCTCTGTGCAGGTCATGATTATCCTTCCATCGGTCATCCTCGTCAGCCTCGGATCCTCAAGCTGCAGGTGCTGTCCGGGGGAATCGAGCATTATGCCGTTCCTCCTCCAGTTAAGGCCGTCGCTGCTTGTTGCGCCTCTCAGCCTTGAAACCCCGTCCCGGCCCTCTGCCCTATAGACCATAAGCAACGAAGCGCCCATCTCGACCACAGCGGGATTGAACACGCCCCTAGCCTCTATCGCGCCCCTTTTTGCAGGGCTTAGTATGGGCTTCTGGCTTATCCTCTCAAGCTCCCTTCCCTGCTGGATCATGGCAAGCCAGGGTTGCCTGCCATTGGACTGCCTCAACAGGCCATTAGCCATATGCATCATACCCAATATGGCATCCCATCATCTGGTATTTAAACCTGAGCAGGCCCTTCGACAGCGCTGCGCAATCGTACGAAATTATACTTTTCTATACGCAAATATCAACATGTGGCATCAGGTATACACATATATAGGAAGGCTGTGATGTATATCCGGTAATATTACGATTCCTTGCGCGCATACCATCGACATCAACAGGGCCGTGCACCCGAGGACCCAGGGCTGCACAAAGTGCATAAGGGAGGGCGAGAAGTGGGTGCAGCTCAGGATGTGCCTGAAGTGCGGGAGGGTGAGCTGCTGCAACTCATCCCATGAGAAGCATGCCACAAAGCACTTCGAGGAGACCGGGCACAGCATAATGACCGACTTTCCGTCGAAGTCATGGAGATGGTGCTTCGTGGACAAGAACTACATCTGATGCGTCAGCCTCCCTTCCCATCCTTCCCCTTGGCAACCTCAAAGTAGGAGACCAAGGATACGCAGGCCAGGAACACGGCGAGGTTCATGTATATGGAATAGATGGCCAGCCGCTCGTTGAGCTGCGAGGTCGTTGCGTTGGTGAGCTGCATCCACGCATCGGAAAACGAGTTGTACAGGGGGCCCTGCGCAAACGGAACCTGCTGCGGGCATACGAGAAGCACAAGCGTGCCCAGAAGGTATATCGATGTGCCTGCGAGCATCAGCCTTCTTATCGTGTTGTGGAACCTTCCGTCCTCGTTTATGCCTGTGACAAGCATTATGGCAAAGGCCAGCACAAAGAGGTCGAATCCAAGAGGCTGGAACGGCACAGAGACAGGCATGTTCAGGTACAGGCCAGGCCAGAACAGTATAGAGCCGACAAGCACCACCAGTATTGCGCTCATGTACCTCGCTATCGAATAGAAGAGCCAGAGCTGCTCCCCAGCGAACTTGAACGCGAACCCCTTCTGCTTCTCGAGGAAGTACGTCCTTGAATACCTGACAAGCACAGCGAAAGCCATCAGCAACGGTATCGCGCCGTACACAAGCATCTGCAGAAGCAGCGACTGCAGGTTTGCCAGCGCATCCTGGGCGTTCAGCTGCAAAAGCAAAGGTATCATCATGCACCACAGCTTGACCCGGGGCTCCTGCCCTGCGGAAGAAGGCCGTACTGGCTCAGGTACTGGTGCACCCTGGAATGGCCAGTGTAGCTTGAGAAGCTGTAGCCAAGCATGGTCTCGGGAGGCACTGCACCCCATCTTATCCCATGCGACGTGAAGAATATCGCGTCTTCGTAATACTGGCTAGGGAAATTGGCAATATTGAACTTCTCCAGGCTGTCCAGCATCGCCGTCTCGTTCATGCCCTGCGATGCCATCAGCTCTATGAGCCCCAATGCCGCTGCCCCGTGGTTGCAGTCGGGCATGCTTGTCGGGTTGTCGCAGCACGGCCTGTAGCTCTCGTTCGCCATCCTCCATACCATATCCTGCTGCGCACCGTCCTCTGCGACCATGCTGAGATTGCCCAGCTGGAGCATGCCAAGCGGCTTGTAGCCTCCGGTGCTCGCAAGGTTGTACGGATTCCCGCCGTAATGCATTATCATGCCGTTGGTTATGACCGGATTCTTGTTGTTTATCCCCAAGGACCAAAACACATACAGCACGAACTGCTGGTCGCTCTGGTTCAGCACGATCTGCGATGCGCTGTTCCCATTCAGTATGTCCATTTCAGCCTGCGTCAATGGGGTCCCTGAAGCATTAAGCGCAAGAACGAGCGATGACACGTTGAGCGCGTTCGCGCTCACGAGCGTCTTCACCCACGGCCCCCATCTTGCATCGAGCACAACGTCGTTGCCTGGGGCTATCTCACGCGCAATTGCCTTGAAGTCCATCTCTGACGCGTTAAGGACCGGCGCTGAATCGAAAAGCGCCAATGCGTTTGCAGGCATCGGATAATCGTACTGCCGGATCGTTGTGCTTGTTGTGCTATTGCCGGCTATGCCGGGGAGCTGCGCTAAGCCAGCACTGAATACGGATATGAAGACTATGGCCGATGCGAGCATCAGCCCCTGGACCAGCATCCCGTAAACTGCCTTTTGCTTTTTTCTCCTTGGCATCGAATCCCTTATGCGTAATTGGAGCTGCGGGACAGCCGCGTCACAGTCGCAGTGCCATCCTTGCTAAGCACGCTTACGGTAACTGCATCGCCAGGGCCTATGCACGGCTTCTCGACCATGTTGTGCGTGTACGCAAAATCTATGGTACCGTAGTCCTGGGTCTTTATGCCTGCATCGCAGCTGAACATCCCGTTCCCTATGGGCAGGCAGTTGTGGTCGTACACTCCAGTGCCTGAGAAGCTCCCAGTCGGTATGTTCCTTGTCGTGACGTTCCCCTCGAACACGTCCGAGAGGCTACCCGGCTGAGGCTGCTGCTTGCCGCTGTTTCCAGCCTGCAGGCTGCCTGCAGCCAAAAAGGCAATTGCTATGACCAGCAGCAGCGCGGCAACAATCGCTATTGTCGTGTTTCTGCTAACCATGCAGACCTCCTCGCGCCCTGCGGCGCGCATCCTCGTTTATGCGCATATCCATGTACTTCTCCAGCATAAAATCACGTTATATGCAATGGAGAAACAGCATATTAGGATTGGTATGAAACTAGTTTCAGGTCCTTATGGGCGTTGCGATGCGACTTCGGAGCTCTTCAGCAGCACCATGTTCGTCATCCCGCGCCTTCTTCTCTCTACAAGGCCCCTGCCTTCCAGCCTGTCCAGTATCCTTGTCACCTTGACCTTCGTAAGCTTGCTCCTTTCGACAAGCTCCGACTGGAAGATCGCTCCGTCAGCCTGCTCTATCAGCTCGTACAGCTTGCGCTCCTCGGGCCTCATAAGCCTGAGCGCCTTCCTATCAGGAGCCGAGGCTGGCTTTTCCTGCGCCATCCTCTTCCCTGCTTCCACAGGCTTGATGTAAAGATGCCTGCTTGCAGCAGAGTAGCCGTAGCTGATGCCGAGCACCCCTCCTATGAACACAAGCACGAAGCCTGCAAGGAAGCCCCCGCCCCCTATAAGGCTTGCAATGGAAACCACTAGCGCCACTATCGAATGGTTCTGCACTGATGCCGGATCAGTCATCCTCATGCGCATCGTCATGAGCAGGACCACGATGCCGCTTGCAGTCTCGACTATGCCATGGTAGATGCTGATGTTCGGCAGCACAAGCACCATCATGTGTCCGTCAGTGAACGTGAAGCCTATGGGAAAGCCAAGAATCGCAAGGAGCCCGCTAAGGAATATCAGCGCCCCTCCTATGAGGAACAGCACCCTTATGATGCTCGGTCCTCCAGACTTGCCGGCCATAAAGGTAATTGGCAGAGCATATTAAATAATCGAACTTAGGGAAGGGCACGGCAGCCATCGTCACATCGTTTGCGATTCATCCCGATCCCCTCGATTCCATCCTATCTGCAAACATTTAAATGGGAAAGGATACATAATTACTACGTACATCACGAGCAGGATAAAGGTAGGCGAAGAGGTATGGAGAAGACAAGGATAATATTCAACAAGAAGGGCAACACCCTGGACATATGGCTCGATGATCCGAAGAAGGAGAGCATAAGCGAGGAGACTGATTCTGAGGTAATACTCAAGAAGGACAAGAAGGGAAGGATAATCGGCATAGAGAAGCTCAATTTTGTGCACGATAAGGCGCATTCAAAGGAATCCGCAGAGATGCCTTTAGAACTGGTAGTCGAGTAAGCAGGTCGAGTGCGCAAGTTTACTTCCTAACCAATGAATACAGCTCCCTTACTGCTTCCCTTTCCCTGTCAAGCGACATCATCCGTCCAATTTCTTCAAGCGCCTCCATCGGCTTCC
This sequence comes from Microcaldota archaeon, assembly GCA_028867135.1. Lineage (GTDB taxonomy): Archaea > Micrarchaeota > Micrarchaeia > Micrarchaeales > CABMGC01 > JAGWGW01. The sequence goes on from JAGWGW010000007.1 coordinate 32,142, forward strand.
TCGAAAGCAGGTAGTTTAGGGTGCCAGCTGCATCGAACCCGTTCATGGCAAGGAACAGTCCTGCAAACTCCGATGAGAATGCGCATCTACGCTTCGCGCTCTCAGCCATGTAGTAGAGGTTATCCGCAGGCTTCCACGTATTCGGTTTCACGATTCCCTTCTTGCGCAGCTCGATATGTGCAACTAGCGATATTGCTCCCTTGATCCTTTCCAAGGGATTGAAACCGTTCTGCGTACAATCCAATGCATCGTAAAGCGCCTCTATCCTCGAGACATTCTTGAGCAGGCCGTTGACTATCTGTTCAGTTGCTCCGACCTTATGCCCTCTAGTCATGAACGCAAGTTCGAAGAGGTCCGCCCCTGCCTCTCCAACTATCACATGGTAGCTAGACTGCATCGGCTTCAGGCTCCTTGGCATCCTCCTTCCATTCCCGAAGTTATCCTCAAGATGCCATCTCTCGTGGGCTGTAGTGCTGACCACTTTTGATTCAGGTATCGCGCTGCTGATCCTGATTGTGTTGGGACCCAGCATGAAGCAGTAATAGCCCAACGTATCATCCAGTTCAAGTATCCTCCTTGGCTCGAACAGCCTTATCCTTGCAGGCCTTCCCATGTTCTTTCCTGTTATCTCAGCGATGTATCCAGCCGCTTCCCTATCAGCTCCTCTTATCATGGATACGAGCTCCGCTCTGCCAGCCTTTGCTGCAGGCGCAGCAACAGATGCCCCAAGCGATGCCTGCCTCATTCCCATGCAATCGATCGGCTAATGGTGAGAAATCCACCTATATTAATCCTTGCAGCCTCAGGACCGCTTCCAAGCCTGCCTTTCTTAAGCAGATTAGTATTTAAGAACTTTCTAATCAATTAGCTATAGATTCGCGATGGACGTCAGGAAGGCAGCAATGCTTATTGCAGCTATCCTTATCTGCCAGATAATAGGGAACATAGGCACGCTGTTCACCTATCCTGCGCTTGCAGGCTGGTACTCGGCGCTCCATAAGCCATCCTTCAACCCTCCTGACTGGGTCTTTGGACCTGTCTGGCTTATCCTGTACACGCTTATGGGCATATCATTGTACCTTGCATGGTCAAGCCCCAAGCGCATCAAGTCCTCAGATAGGTATCTGATCCCGTTCTGGATCCAGCTGCTTCTCAACCCCCTCTGGTCATTCCTCTTCTTCGGCCTGAGGTCGCCGCTTTACGGACTGATAGGAATAGCAGCACTCTGGATAACCATCATGATCACGATAATAAGGTTCTCAAGGATATCGAGGAATGCCGCATTGCTTCTGGTTCCATACATATTTTGGGTAAGCTTCGCAATTGTCCTGAACTTCTATGTATGGAAGCTGAACTAGTGCGATCAGCTTTAAATACCAGAACAGATTCCAAATAAACCAAATTCCTAATATTGCAGCGTAAAGCATCACACCATAGTATCAATATGGGGATCCTGAAGAATCCGTTCACCGCAGCCTCAAGAAGGACGGAGCAGCAGTTTGACGAGCAGAGCAAAGGCTGAGGAACGTTTCAACAGAGGCTCCGCCGCTGCCTGTGGTAGCGAACCTCAAGTAATACAGGGATGCGTCTCCCCAGATACTCCACAAATCATTGGTAGACGAGGTAATCAAACAACATCATGGATCTGGCTTGCAAGAAGTAGCTTGGGATATTAAAGATGTGCAAACTGTATAACAAATTGGATTATATAAATTATAATCGTTACTGCTAAATATGTTCTATGTAGTGTGTTCTTTATGTTAGCTGACTCTGTTGGTTGTGTCGTTAAAGCCCATACTGAAGGATAGATAAATAGCAAAATAAAGAAAATAGCGAAACCACCATAAATATAATTCGATGAAGCAGTTACAAATGTCAACAATATGGAGATTATTAGAGCTACTACTTGCCAGAGCAGTGTCGCTTTCAATGCATCTGTTCTTTTAAAGCAGGCAGTATAAATATGTACGAAGATGTAAGCAAAAAGAAAGAATAATACTACACCTCCAATTAGACCCCACGCGGCTACTACTATACCAAACGGAATCAGGCCATTAGATGGAGAATTCATTGAGTAAGCAGAGAGTATCCCTATTGCAAAACTCATTAGAAAGATCAAACCTACGAAAACTCCATATAACTCTGATATCTTATATCCCTCCAAATCCTTCTTGAATTGGATATTAACTGGACCTAACAAATCCTTCAACATAGGTATTAATCCTTCATTGCCTTTTGCCATAAACTCCCTTGAAATATGCTAAGCTTAAGTGCATAAAAGGGTTTCTATAGTCTCTTCACAAGAATATTAAGTTTTAGGTTTCTATACCTAATGGTAATCTGTTGAAAATTACATACTTCAAAGCTAAAAATTTCCTGTCTTTTGGCAAGGATGGAATAGAGATAAATCAATTTAATGACTTCAATACAATAGTAGGACCTAATAACTCTGGAAAAACAAACCTCTTGAGAGCTTTTCAATTTGTTGAACAAGCAATGTTCTATAAAAATGACAATATAGATTCATATCATCATGAATTCGATCTATCAACCCCATTTGAAATAGAATTAGGTATAAAACTAGACAAAGATGAAATCTCCGCAATAACTAATTTCCTCATTTGTTCTACATGTGGTGCTGCCGCGAGTTCGCCAGGTATCGAACTTAACATGCTTAACGAATTGAAGAGTGTAATTGCAAATAATGCTAAAAAGTTGTTTAATTCTCTTTTCAATGGCGAAATTAGAATCAAAATTAACGCTGGAAATATCGGATATCCGATCGAACTTAAATTCTGCCTTAACAAAAACAATAAAAACATTATAATTGAAAGTTATGGAAATCTTTATATAGATGGATCAAGACGACCTAATAAAGGAAGCAACATTTTACAGGAAATTATAAACAAAATAAACGCAGTTTCTAATGTTTTAACTATAAGCGAAGATAGATCAAACGAATATATCGTACAACGAAAACAAGAAATCTCCCAATTAGTTTCAAACTTAAATGTAAATTGGTTCGTTAGCGATATAGGCGACCAAGATAGTAATAGACTCAGCATAGATGTTCCTGGTTTTCGTACCACAAGTAATATACTAAAAGGAGTTGAAAGTGCAGTTCGTGAATTTAACAGTTTTCTATTAAACAGAAGTATAAATGAAGAAGATTGGAATTTAAGTAAATTACTAGGTATGATATATACCACCTCGCTTATTCATGTATCCGATGTTCGATTGTCACCTACCAAAATAACTAACGATAATGATGTACCTTATAACACAAACTCATTCAATGGTTCTGAATTAGCTCTATTTCTATTTAGATTGAAAAATAGTACAAGCCTTTCAGATAGAATGAGATATAAAGAAATACAAAATAAATTTGAAGATTTCACAGATTCTCAATTTGATGTGGTACAAAAGCTAGTAAGAGAACCTGTTAACACAAATGAACTTGAGTTTATACCTTCCAAAGAACTTTTGAATACACCTACTATCCAAAGTCCAGATATTAACTTATTGGGCGTATCTAGAAGAAATAGTATTAAAACATATTATGAAATAGGGATACACATTAATTCCAGAACAACTTCTTCTTATTCTATACCTTTAGAACTTTCTTATGCTGGTTCACTAAGCATTTTACTTTTACTTACTGCAGTAATAAATATGGCAGATAAAGTTATTTTGCTCGATGAACCGGCTCAAAACTTACATCCAAGTAAACAAAGGGAATTAGCACATTTCCTAAATGAACCCCATGGGAATCAAATATTTCTTATAACACATTCTCCTTATTTTGTCAACCCTAAACTCCCCGATAAAATATTAAGATTTGAATTAACAAAAAATGGTACAACTATACACAAACTTAAGAATACTAAAAGACAAGTTAAAAATGATATAATAAAAGAAATGATTCGTTCTCCTAAAATTATTTCAATCCTGTTTATGCGAAAAGTTATCTTCGTGGAGGGAGCCGATGAAGAAGCGGCATTGCCAATATGGATTGAAGATTGCGATAATACTTTACAGTTAGATCGCAAAAATATTCAGATATTCGATGCCGGTGGAGATACACGGTTGATAACTCATAAACACATTGCAGAAGATTGGAACATTCCTTACAGACTTATTTGCGATAGGAAGACTGTGAAGAAATCTAAAGATCGGAAAAATTTCGCCAAATTTATAAAGAACGAAGAAAAATTAGGTAGGGCATACATATATCCATATGATGATTTTACAGAAATGTATCCAAAGCAAATATTAAAGAAATATGAAAAACAATTTTCAAATAGCGGTTGGAAGAAGAATCCTACAATTGCAAGATTAATAGCTGAAGAAAGCGACCCACCGCTTGAAATTGTTGAAAAAATTTACCCCTTTATTAAAAAGTTTGTTAATGAGTGAATATTGAAAATCCACAAATTATCTTAAATGCATTCAAAATTTGATAGTTTATCACAAAATCTTAGTAAATTTCAAAAGGAGCTATTACTTTAGTATCTCAAAATACAGTTCTATAGGATAAGGAACAAATTGAAGGGTATCAAATCTCAACCGAAGTACTCTTAGAAAAGTCTTAAATAACTCATAATACTATATTAGTTATGCCAAAAAAGAAAATATCAAATGAAAATACAAAGCTTAACCTAAGATTGAATCTTATCTCAGAACAGCTTCGTAACATAGGTATACAATTGGATATCATAGACATAGATTTGATGAAGAGTTCAGTTGATTTTAGATTTGCAGCAATCAAAAGATATTAATGACGCTACGACTATTTTTATCCTGGCTTTTACTTTGCTTTATCTTGCTGGTGTAAGTATAGGTATATACGTTCACATTTCAAACGTAATTCTGATAGCCTCTTTAATAGTTGCAGTTCTTTTAGTTATCGGAGCTTATATCGGATTGGCAAATACCTTCAAATCTGCACGCACAGAACTTCAATCAATACAGAATGAAGGACGAACTCAGATTAAGGAAAAGAGAGATGAAAAACAAGGAGGAATGTAAGAGATAGATAATCAAGTTTACTAATTAAATTATTGAGAAACTGACTGGTTATACGTCATGGTTAGATTGATTATTAGATTACTATTGGCTGGAACATCTCCCCTAATAACCCATGAATATTGGGTGTAGGTAAGAACCTGAATGCCATCAACATAATTAAGTGACGAAGATTTCCCATAACTTACATTAACTAGGTTATATCTACAGTCAGTGCTTATATCATAAGATTGACATATCCCCGAACTACTTCCACTATCATTTATGTAAGATAAAGATACATTTTGCAGGATGCTACGATAAGGTGAAAAGATAAAATTAAAGTTTATCTTAGAATAATTATAATTTTTAATTAAAATACTATAAGTACAGTTTTGATTGATACAAGATTGATTTGACGATGGGATTACGGTTACAGTTCTATTAATCGTGTTTGTAGAAATAAAACTCATTGTAAAGTTAATACCAACATTCGTAGTGTTGCTTCTGTTCTTACTTAATAAAACATATCCTCTATGCTCGTTATCTGTTATGCTATTATTACATGAAAGATATATTGACCCACAAGAAATGATTGTATAATTGGGTAATAAACCATGACTTAAATTCTGATAGTTTATAGCACCCAATTTAGGCAATATTACAAAACTAACTCCATTGTTCTTGAAAGTTAAATTTCCCGTTACGTCTAAATAAGAGGTTGAAGATATTCCCAAAAATCCATACGTTCCATTGGTGTTTCTATTCGAAGTAGATATCTGAGCTTGCACATCACTATGCATAAGATGTGAAGCAACATTTGTAATGGATGGTTGATTGTAAATAGTATAGATGTATGGTAAATATGTCACAAATGGCACTAAGAAAAGAAACAGTATTGCGATTTCTAATATAAGATATAAGTGTATTTTTTCTGATCTAATATTTCTTATAAATTTCACAACCTTTATAGTTTTGATAACGTAGAATAAATAAGAAAACATAACTAAGAAAAATAGTACCCCTAAAATTAAGTAACCAGCTAGATTAAAATTAAGTAAATATATGCCAACTTTTCTATTTAGCAAGAGTACTAAGAGATAAGCTGAAATGATAGTTATGGAAGGTATAAAGACAGAACTAGTGTATATAACAAAATCACTAAACGTCTGTTTGGAAAACTTACCAACAACAAGCCTAATAATAATAAGTAAGATTATTGGAAATATAACTAACATTATTATATCGGGGAAGAATCCCGGAAGTGTTCCATTTGGGGTAGTCCCAGTTAAGTAACTTATGAAATTATCTAGTGAATAGGTCATGTGGTTAAGAAAATAGAATACCCCACCGCTAGTCTGATATGAAATTGCTCCTTCTGGATAAACGTTAAGTCCGAATGCTAATATCATATAAATTAACACAACTGAAGGTACGTAAACCAGAAGGCCCATGCTAAACGAACCTCCAAATTCAGCTAATGTTTTAATCTCTAGTTTCTCTTTATCCTTAAGTTTCGGTGCATAATAACCTATGAGAAATAATGGAAAGGTTAGGAATACTATTAGATAAATTAAATCAAGACTGGACATCTAACCAGATATTTATACCGCTAAGATAATAAATACTTAGAATAGTAACATTTCTAATATTGGTAAGACTTAAGAGAACGAATACCAGTCATCCAGATCCTTCTTTTTAATCGACTCTACTAAATTTTTTCTTACAAATTCATTGAGTATCATTGAAGTTATTCTGTCATCGTATTTATATCTACCAAGGAATACATAAGGATACCTAAAGAGCAGATTGCTTCTCTTATATCCACTTGTTTTATTAAGTACCTCTCGAAATTCATCTCTAGAGAAAGACTTTTTACCTAGAATATCTCTTGATGTATCCCATATATCTCTAAGATTTTCCTTTTCCATTATTCTATTAATCTGATGTTCGTATTCTCTTTCAGCTATCCATGTTAAGAACCACAAGTATGCTGCTATCATGATAGACAAAACCCAGATTCCAGTTACAATGGGCATTGAAATAACCAGTTCTAATCTTGGCCCGTAAATCGGAAGATTTGTCAGGCTGTTTGGGATTGCATAAATAAATGTTAATATACCAGCAATGGCTGTAGAAGATATTCGAGGTATTTCATATATCTTTCTAATCTGTTTGGTACCATATCCTATAGTGTCTTCCTTCTCTTTTTCAAGATTCCTTTGTTTTAATGTTGTTGCCAAATATTCAAGTGTTTTTAGAGATGATGCAGAGCTTTTTTTGTATATCGCAGGTAATCTTGAAATCTTTTTATTTACGTACCTATTCGCTACTCTTTTTGCCTCAGTGATCTGCTTGAACTTAGCTGCAGCATCCTTCTCCTTATTCTTATCTGGGTGATATTTAAGTGCAAGTTCTCGGAAAGCTTTGTTTATCTCTTCTTGAGTAGAATTTGATTCAATCCCAAGTATACGGAATGCCTCCTTCTTATTCATAGACTAGTCTCTTTTTAGTTAATATATTAATTTATTCCCAATTTATTATAAAAGAGTAACATTTCCTTGCTATAGCTATATCCCAACAATTCTATGCTCCGATCGAAATTTGAATCTACTAGTTCTAAAATAAGAACAAAAACGGAGAAAGTGAGCTTGTCTTGATTGCTTTTGGATGTTGATTAAACCTTACCAAGGTTTTGATCAAACTTTTACCAAAAGTTTGTTGTAAGGATTTAGTTGCGGTGCGCTCACAGCTCGCCGAAGCTCGCTGCTTACACGCCCGCCCTATCAAAGGGATGTAATATCCCCACCCTAAATGTCTCGTTTCGGATGCGGCTTCGTCCTTAGATGCTTTCAGGGCTTATCCGCTTAGCGCGTGGCTACCCGGCAGTGCCTTGCGACAACCGGTCCACTAGAGGCGCCGAAATCTCGTTCCTCTCGTATTAAAGATTTCTTATCCTCTGACACTAACACTCCCAGTAGTTGCTACCGTACTGTCTCGCGACGTACTGAACTCAGCTCATGTATCTCTTTAATGGACGAGCAGTCCAACCCTTGGGGGCTCCTGCACCCCCAGGATGAGATAAGCCCATATCGGTGTATCAAACGGCGGGGTCTATGTGAACTATCACCCGCCACGAACCGGTTACCTCTAGAGTAACTTGTTTGACAGCTTGGTGCCCCATTAAAAGAGCATCCAACGTTCGTTAAGTCGCTGTTTCCAGTCTGCGTTCCCCGCTTTTCGGAACACAGTCAGCCCTGCATTTGCCTTTGCGCTTCACGCTGGCTTTCCAAACCAGCTAAGCAGAGCATCGATCACTTTCGTTTCTTTATCGAAAGCAACCGCCCAGTCCAACTATCCATCTGCAGTTGTCCTATTTCTAGTAAGCCATGTAAAAAGCGAAGAGTGGTGTTACATTGACGCTCAGCCAAGGCCGGAACCCGGCTTCGACGCTCCCACTTACGCTGTGCAACGCCCTTCACACGACAGCAACAGACTATAGTCAAGTTTCATAGAGACTTCGCTACCCACTGAGAGAACGTGGCATGTACACCACGTAGTAATTTCACCAGGTTCCTAGTTGGGACAGTGGGACAGTCGTTACGCCCTTCATGCAAGTCGCCTATTAAGCGACGAGGTATTACGCTACCTAAAGAGAGTCAGAGTTACTCCCGCTCTTTGCTAGGGCTTAGGCCGGTTGAAACCGGTTTTCGCTGACTAGCGGTGAGCAGGCGTCACCCGCTGTACTCAGCCTTACGGCTGTGCGGCGAGTTGTGTTTTTGATAAACAGTCGCTGTCCCCTTGATAATGATATCTGCATTTCCTAAACGCAGACATAGCTTGTAGATAACATACGCTACTATTTGGCCGATTTCCCTAACCAGGATTCCCCTGACACGACTTGGCTTTTTCAGCCAGCAGCACCTGTACTGGATCTAGGTACGAATTTGTACGATCGTTGCGTATTCCCTTTTCACTGGACCAGGAATTCGGACATTGACAGTTCATTTAGCTGCTTCTCCTCATAATGAGACTCCGCAGCCGTTTGCACCTGATTGCAGTCCTATCCCCAGACGTCAGAAATACACCTTGTGTTGCCACGCCTACGTACAAAGCGCATGAATATTAACATGCTTCCCTTTCGAGCTATGGTGATTGGCCTAGCTCTTAGGATCGGCTAACTCCCAGCTGACGATCATTTCAAGGAAAACCTTGTGCTTCAGTCGAAATGGATTCTCACCATTTTATGCTGTTACTTATACCAGGATTTTCTCAACTGCACATTCCACATGAGCTCAAGCCCATGCTTCTAGATGTGCAGCACGCCCTCCTACCTCCTATTCTGGATCATGGTTTCGGTACCTAGTTTAGCCCCGTCCATCTTCAGAAAGCACGATCTCAATCGGTACGCTATTACGCGTTTTTTAAAGGATGGCTGCTTCTGAGCCTACCTCCCGACTGTCTAAGACCATGCCCTCCTTCGATACACTCAACTAGGATTTGGGGACCTTAACCATGTAGACCGTCTTTACGGCATCGTGACGCTAGCTTACCCAACGTCGCCGACTCCCGGGGTCTACGCAGCATACGCATTCGGAGTTTGACAAAGGGACGAGGTTTTTCAACCTCATAACCCTAAATCGGTCGCTCTACCGCGCATGCAAGCTCGCCCGAGGCTATCCTAAAGATACTTCGGAGGGGACCCGCTATTGCCAAGTTCGATAGGTCTATCGCCCCTACTCGCAGCTCACCCAACAGGACATGCCATGACAGGTTGCGGACCTCCACCGATCGTAAAATCGGCTTCGTCCTGGCCGCGATTAGATCACATTGGCTTCGGGTCGAATCTGGGTGACTTAGGCGTTTTCACGCCCTGCGCCTCATTGCTTGCGCGCATTCGCTTTCACTACGCATGACTGGCATGCTTGCCACACAGATGCACTCCCTGGCTCTTGCTTCGAGAAGAAAGATATGATATTAGTCCCTTTCCTTCGTGCCGGCATTACTACCGGCGACTTCTGGAACATTCATTCCTTCCACACCATACCTTCTCGTAACCACCTAGTTTCAGATCTTTGCAATCCCATACGTATGGGTTCTTTTCAGCTTTCGCTCGCGCTACTTGTTCGCTATCGGTCTCCAGCCAATATTTAGGGTTGGGGTTTAGTGCCCCCGTGTTCGTGCGACGTACTCAGGCCGCGCTACTCATTCCGGCATATCTAAAATTGCTACGCTTACGAGGCTGTCACTCTCTGTGGCGGTTTTTTCCAAAACCTTCAACTCGCAATCCTAGACTAAGCCGACCACATCTACCAATATTTGCACATTGGAATTCGGTTTGCCCTCCTTGCCTTTCGCTCGTGTTACTCAGCAAATCTCTTTTGATTTCTCATCCTGCGTCTACTAAGACATTTCAGTTCGACGCGTTGGCTTACAGCACTATTCATACTGTATGATTCGGAAATCCCGGGTTCAAAGGCTGACATGCGCCTACCCCGGGCTTATCGCAGCTTGCCACGTCCGTCATCGCTGCTGGAGCCAAGCCATCCCCTAGGTGGCTTATAAAATCTTGACAAGCTCACTTCTCCTCAAATCAGCCGCAATCATGCGGCATCACAATTGTAATCATGGTCAATCGATCGTAGAAACTCAGGAGATGGCATATGCTATCTCCCTTACATTCTTCATCAAGCCGTTTTAAAACAAGCTCTCAAAACACGAAGCCTCTACAAGCTCATGCTGGCCATAACTGCACCAGAATTGATAATGCATTAATCTTTATAAAGCTTCTTCGAAAGGCTGTGTCAATAAGGCTAAGCCTGATTCGAAAGGATCACTTCAGATACACCGAATCAAGACCTTCCTTCTTCGAAGCCTTGTATAAGTTTTCGTCTCCTGTAAAGAGCCTGATGGAGCCAGACTTGCGGCATGAGGTAATCTGCAAGGCGTCGAATATGTAGATATGATGCCTGACCACATATTGCAAGGAGTTAATAACCAATTCATCGTCAACGGATACGATCTCTACGGATCCTGAGTTCTTCATGCGTGCAGTCTCATCTGCGAAGGATTTGACTATCGACTCCTCTTTGAGCTTGTTCTTTCTTTCATATTTGCCCAGCACTCCAGTGACCTCACCTATATTAAGGATGGAGAAGCATATGTTGTGCTCTCCTATTTGAGCGTCATTGTATACGCTGTCTATAGCATCAGATCCCTCCTCTGGGATGTAGCGCTTGACGATAGCGCTAGTATCCAAGTATACGCTTCTCTCTGGCATCCCTCATCTCCCTTATCACTTTTGCACTGCCGAATCCCTTTTTGAGCGCCTTTCTCTGCTTCACCACGTCTTCAGAGCTTATGTACCCTTTCTTGAGCCCCAGCGCCTTGATAATGTCGTCCATGATATCCCTCTTTGTAAGCGAGATTATGAGCTCTTCAAACTCCTTGCTAAGCGTGGTCCCGTTCTTCGAAGCGTAGATCTTCCCCTCCCTTATCACATCCTCGTCCACAGAGAGGGTGAGCTTCGTGTTCTTCATTGTATCATACGTATATACGTATGCACGTATAAATACCTTTCGCTTGCCACAGCCATCTCGCTCTGCGATAAGCATATATTAAGATATATAATTATATACTTTAGTATTATTGACCGTTAAAAGCTTCTTCGAATGGCACTTCCCTTCCAGGACAAGCACATTGGCATCTCCCAAGAGCCTGCGCCTGGCAAAGGTTTTTATATGTATTGACTAATATTGATATATTATACAATAAGTGTATTAAATGACTATATTAATCAATATAGACTCGCTGCCTTACGTCTTCAGAATCGGTTCCATTATCAAAACCTCGAAAGGAAGACTTACCAGAAGGAGGCTCGGATATCTTATAGGCAAATTGCTCGACGAGAAGAAGCTGCTGAAGATAGGCAACGGCCTATACTCGAAGGGGGGGAATGTCTTTTACATAGCCTGTTACGTGTACAAAGGCTACATAGGACTTTCGTCTGCGCTGTATCTTCACGGGCTCAAGACAGAGGTGGAGGGAACAGTATATGTGTGCACATCATCTCCAAGAAAGGGCATGCGGATTATGGACAGCATGTTGGTGCCTGTGAATATGTCCGGTTTACAGTACGGCACCACAGAGCTTGCAATGGAAGAGAAAAGGGTGATGGTGTCTACATACCCCAAGACAGTATTTGACATGCTGGCAAAGCCCAGGTATGCGAACTACTTCGACATGTACAGAGCGCTGAACGAGAGGCATATGGAAAAAGAGGAATGGGATGAACTTCTCTACTACGCGAAAAGCTCTAGTACAACGCAGATCAGAAGGATTGGATACGCAATGGAGGGCATCGCACCTGGTCGGTTCACCGACGAGCTCCTGAAGCTCAGCGGCAGGAAGCCCGGAGCATCGTTCTTCTTCAGACACAAGGCCGTGAATTACAGCATGAAATGGAAGCTGTTTGACGATCTTTCCGTCAGGAGGTGGCTCAATGCCGTATGACGTGAACATCGACCAGTTTGCGTTGCGTACGGGCATCAACGCCGATAGGCTTAGAAGGAACCTTGAGACATATCAGGCTCTAGCCGAACTCTTTCCGCTGCTGGAAGCGTCAAGGTGCAAGGTCGGTATGTTCGGCGGCACAGCCATTAACAAGATATACTTTGGAAAGGCGCAGCGACTCTCCTATGACATCGATATATTTGCCTACGACTATCAAAGGACTATAAAGATCCTGAAGGAGAACGGAGCTTTTGCCAAGTATTCCGCAGCAGTGACCTGGAGCAGGAAGGTTACCGCTACGAAGATGTCTTTCAAGGATGTCATACTGGACGTCGTGGACGCAAAGAACATAGCCGAGCAACCTGCAAAGATGCAGGCCTTCGATCTGCTCTACTACATGGGCCAGCTGGTGCCGCCTGTTGTGGTGCCATCATACAGCCTTGAATATCTCCTGGCTCACAAGACTCTCGCAATGCTCGACAGGCATGAGATGAAGGATATATACGATATGTGGTTCGGAATACGGCTGATGAAGGAAAAGGTAGCATATTACAGGGAGTTAAGGAAGCTCGCAAAGCAGAGGAAGACGGAGGACCTTGCAGTCTACACGGACTTTCAGCTCAGGATAATGATATCGAACATCGAGTACTACAAGTACAAAAGGATAGAGGTAGTAAGTCAACCTGATACAGGCATAATGTTGAGGGAGATAAAAGCCTTTATGGACAGGCTGCTGGTTTCCTGAAATATGAAGCCCCCATCAAATCTTTATAAAGCTTTTTAAATAGGCGTGCAATAAAGGGAACCACGTCAACAGGCTTTGTTTACAAAGTCTGACTTCTTAAACGCTTTTAGTACTTTTTAAACAGTTGGGCAATTTAACCTTAATTTATTAACATTCTTATTACTTTAATAACAATTAATGTGGGGGATTGTATGGCAATAGACCAAGAGAAAGACGAGGGATGGAAAGAATTGGCTAAAAAGAAGAGAGATTCCATAGCGGAATGGAGGGAGGTTATGAACAAATGGCTGATAGAAAGTGATCCTATGAAAAGAGCTTCTCTAAGGAAACAGGAGGAGGAAGTTAGTGATAAGGTATTACAAGCAGACAAAGAATTGGATGCTTACGTTGAAAGCAAAGGAGGTTATTGATGGATTTTGAGAAATATGGTAAAAAGGTAAAGAAGATTCCTGTAAGACTAAATTACAGAATTATAGAGCTATTTTCAGCAGGTCTCTACTCTAGTCCAAATAAAGCTTTCGAAGAACTAGTAAGTAATTCATACGATGCATTTGCTAGTGAAGTATGTATATTCACACCGCAACAAATTACAAAAAATAGCATGATAGTCGTCTGTGATAATGGCGATAGCATGAATATTGCTGAACTTAGAGACCTGTGGCAGATAGGAGAATCAAAAAAACCTTTGATGGAAGAAAAGAAAGGGAGACTACAAATTGGGCAATTCGGCATAGGTAAATTAGCTACTTATGTTTTAGCAGATAAATTGACTTATTTATGTAAGAAACAAGGTAAAATACATCTTGTCACCATGGATTACAATTCCATGCCGAAAAAGAATAAACAAAAGAAACTTAATCTGGATGTATTGCAAATAGACGAAGATAAAGCAGAGAAACTGATTACAGAAGTACTTAAGGATTTTCCTTCACCAAAGATTACATTCAAATTATTTGGAGAAGGCGCAGTAAACACTTGGACATTTGCAATATTATCTGATATAAAAGACAAAGGTAAAGAGATACTATCAGGAAGATTGAGGTGGATTTTTAGTACGGCTTTGCCTGTCAACCCTACTTTTAAATTAACCTTTAATAACGATCCAATAGAACCTAGTAAATTATCAGGAGAAATATACAACACCTGGATCATAGGAAAGGACGATGCTGTAGCTAAAGCCAAAAATTATGCAACAGGTCAAAAAGATGATGTTTATTACGTTGATCTTTCTTCTTCAAATAAGATTCGTGGAGAGGTTACTCTCTATAAAGATACTTTGACAGGAGGAAAATCTTCATCTTGGGGGAGAAGTCACGGAATCTTCTTAATGGTTAGAGGTAGATTGATTAATACTGAAAATCCACTTTTAAATGGCATGGAAGAACTGAATCATGCTGCATTCAATAGGCTAAGATTTATCATACATGCAGATGATCTAAACACAGAATTGACCTCTGGAAGAGAGATGGTAAAAAGTACTAAGAAATATCGAGAGGTTAAGGAATATATAGAATCAACTTTTTATAAAGTAAGAGCATACTTCATTAAGAAAATAGAAGATGAACCAAAAGATACAATCTCGGATAAGATATTGAATGTTTCACCATTTTATTCAAAAATACCAATTTACGAGTCAGTTAAAAAGGTCTTCGAAGGAGATATTTCTGGACTTGCACTGACTACTACACCAAGTGATATAAGTGAAGATCAAAAGAAGGATATTCTTGCAGCATTAGATAATGAGATAACAGATCCGAAAAGCCTACTTGTTAAGGATTATTCTTTGGATAATGATCTTGACGAAGACGATCCTATAGCTAAGTTTAATTTAACTTCTAGAAAAATAGATATTAATACTAAGCATCCATTCTATATTGCTTTCTTGTCTGAGTTCAAAGGAAAGACCAATTTGATGTTCAGCCTGATAGCTTCGAATGAGATATTCACTGAAGCTGCACTTATCGAGAAAGGAGTCGATGAACAGGTAGTTAGAGATATTATCAAACGTAGGGATAATCTATTCAGAGAATTCAGCAGAGGTACGAAAAATAACATCTTTACTGCAACAAGTTTCCTAAAAAGCTCTTTGGCTGATGCCAAAAATCTGGAAAAAGCATTACACATGTGTTTTGAATGCCTAGGTTTTCAAGTTGAACCTATGGCTGGAAACGGCGAACCAGAAGGAAAAGCTACTGCTCGTTTAGGTGTGTGGAAAGATGGCAAGAACGAAAGTTATTCCTTCACATACGAAGCAAAAAGTACAAAAAAAGATAGTATAGATGCTGATGCTACTAAAACTGGCGTTGTTAATATACACAGAAAAAAGAACAATGCAGATTATGCATTAGAAGTTGCGATTGATTATGAAGGCGCAGAGAATGTGGATAGTAATGCAAACACACTTGCAACAGATGATGAAGTCACTTTAGTACGTGCAAAAGACTTTTGGAGACTTATAATATGCTCTATTCCAAATAGACTTAATTTCGTAGATTTTAGAGACTTTCTTAAAACATGCAAAAAAGTTACAGAATCTGAAGCCTGGATTAACAAATTCTGTGATAATAAACCACAAAAATTACCTTACAAGGAGATACTTGAAGCAACATGGATAATAATGGATGAAGATCCCAAATCTGCTCCAACAATAGATACTGTTCGAATGAAGGCAGGAATAACTAAAGAGTTTACACCAACTCAGGTTACAGAGATGTTTAATGCTTTGCAGCATATGTTACCACAGTTGATTAATTTGGAAGGGAATAAGGTACGGATACTCATTCCACCAGACAAAATACTTGAAACATTAAACGATATGATTGAAAAACAAGCTCCTCAAGAACTCAAAGATCAACTTGAAGGTGTTTTCAAGAGAAACCTAGATAAAGTTTAACTCTTCTGAAAAACTAGAACAATATCGTGCGATGGTTTAAGCAAATTATTCCATGCTAATTCTGCTAATACTACTCTTCCCTTATTAACTACACTTTTCGAGTGTTTTGTTATCTTTACTGCATAATCCCTGTATGTGAAATAGTTCTTCATAATATTATAAGTTTCAAAAGTTAGAGGAATACTTTTTCCATCCTTAATTTTATCACCTATTAGTACACAAATATACCCCTCAGATTTTAGCACTCGTTTCATTTCTATAAATATCGCATGCAATTTAGCATAGAAATTATCCAGCGACATATTGCTTAAATCTTCTTCCTGTTGGGAGTATCTAACCATATTCCAATATGGCAAATGAATAAATATCAGAGATGCCCTATTATTAGCAATAGGTAGTTGCGCTGAATCTGCCTTTTGAATATCTGGTCTTATCGGACTAAGATCAAAAGCAAGACACTTTCTACCAAGTTCTTTGGATATATCCAAAGTTGTTCCTGAACCTGACATACTATCTATGATGACATCACCTTTCTTCGAATATCTTAAAATGCATTGTCTAGATACTTGAGGGATACAATTGCCATGAAAAACGTGCGAACCAAACCCTTCCTCTCTCGTTCCAAAGTTCCATACGGTAGTAAGTTCTAATCCCTCTTTTTCTTGATCTACAAGATTTTGTAGTTTTTTCCCTTTATTCTTCATTCCACCCATAGTTTACCACATCCTTTTTCATACCTTCACAGGCTGTTTGTATTTTGTCCTATCAATTATCTCTGAATTGGCAATCCACCAATAGACTGCGTTCTTGTATTTCCCAGCGTTCAATACTCCAGTCTCTTGAAGTTGTTGAAGATAATGCAATGCGGTAGGTCTAGAGATTTCTGCTAATTCTGCTATCCTGTTTGTATTCAAGGCCTTGTTTGCGCTGTACAAAACTGCTATTATCCTCTTTTCTACAGGAAGATATTTTTTGGTCATATAAGATTCATCTCAAGCTTTGGTCGCTCTTTACTTTCAGGCAATGGCTTTGTGCAAACGAACGAAATGCTATTCTCTTGAGTTATGTGCATCTCCTGTGCTATCTCTTTTGGTATCCTGATCAGATATTGTTTTTTGGTGAATGTGAGCTTTACCTTTCGCTTTATTTGATATGGTTGTAGATGGCCTAGGTCCTTCAACTCTTTTGGAATCTTCGATGTGTCAACAGAGGGTAATTTGCTTAGTGCTTGCATATTCCTACTTTTAAACATAAATATCTAAGATAATATAGTATGAATATATATAAAAGAGTTTCTTTTTACGTCAAATTCCGTTCTTTGATAGTAAACCTTATAAAGGTAGTAATTTATGCAAAATAGTAGGAATTAATGAAAATGATATAATGAGCGATATGACGCAATTGAAATCGAGGGTCATGCTACGGCCCACTTTCCAGCAGCAATGGCGAGAATATGATTATTCGCAGACAAACGAGAAAGATATTTTCCTGAAGCTGCTGCATGATTTGTGTGGATACATTGAAGAGCCAGTTTATAGATTCGGTAGGCCAAGATTGTCTCTCTCAGATATGCTATTTTCAAGCGCATTGAAGGTCTATTCAGGATTCTCGCTAAGGCGTTTTATGTCAGATATGAAGTTTGTAAAAGAGAAAGATTATATAAATACAGTCTGTTCGTACTCTTCAATAAGTAACTACATGAGAAGAGAAGACTTAACTCCGATTCTTAATCATCTAATAGGCCTAGCGTCACAACCACTGACTACAATTGAGGATAAGTTTGCTATAGATTCGAGTGGTTTCAGAACTACAAAGTTCAATGACTACATGAGGAAACGATATGAAGAGGAAAGAGAACATGAATGGATAAAATTACATATTTGCTGCGGAGTTAAAAGCCATATAATTACAGCAGTCGAGATAAATATGCATGCAGATACTACTCAATTCATACCTTTGACTATGCAAACCAAAGAAAATGGTTTTGTGATCAAAGAGATGACAGCAGATAAGGCATATTGTGCAGGATCTAACTACGAGTATATAAGCAGTATAGGTGGCCTGCCGTTTATTCCATTCAAATCGAATGTGACAGGTAGATCCCACGGAAGAGGTATTATATGGCGCAAAATGTTTCGATATTTTCAGCTAAACAGAGATGAATTCATGGAACATTATCATGCCAGGAGCAATGTGGAATCCACATTTAATATGATAAAATCAAAATTCGGAGACCTTGTAAGAAGCAAGGACGACATAGCACAAGCCAACGAGCTTTTGCTTAAGGTGCTGTGCCACAATATCGTGGTGCTTATACACGAGAGTCTTGAATTAGGAATAGAGCCTGATTTTATTTATAGAAGATGAATCTATATTCGCTCTATCTTGCTGAGTAGTTTTTTCCCTTTATCAGATAGACGATAAAAATTGCCATATTTGTTACCTGTTTTTATCGGCACTATTTCAATTAAACCATATTCGAGAAGCCTACTGAGATTTATGGATAAGGTCTTTGAATTACGTACAGAATGCATCAAATCTGAAAATCGCAGTGGATTATCGCTTATAGCCTTCAATATCGTTATGCTATAACGTTTCATCATTATGTGAAGAGTATCGTATTTATCATATTTCATACGCCTATTGTAGTACTTAAGGATATTCCGCTTTTCTAAAAGGAAAGCTAAGTGTAATGTATTACATTTAAATAACCAATTATACACCATTTATTGCGTTTGATATGAACAAGGGAACTAAGCCAGAAAACAAGGAAGAACCTTTCAAGATACCTATTTATTTCTACATCCTGACTGGAATAATCATCCCTAGTTTTGCAGTCATGATATTTAGTCTCCTAGAAAGAAGGCAGCCGCAATCACAAAAAGATTATCCTAAATTGATAGCTATTGGGGCGGTTCTTTTCATATTTGGCATCTTTTTCTATGCGCTTGGAGGCGTAATCTTTTTCTTTCTTGGGGAGATAATATTGCTTGTTGTATTACTAGTTCTTATTAGGTTGATCCAATTAATAACCAAGTAATCTGAAATTTCAGACTTTTTAAACAGAATTTGACTTTTTCAACAAAGCTACGTCAACACTTAAGCTTTAATATCTTATAATACATTATAATCATCTATAAAGGATGATAAAATGACCGAGGAGACAACAACGATACAGGTCACAAAAAGGGACAGCAGGCGCCTTGAAAGGCTGAAACTCCATCCTGCGCAGCCGATCAAGGAGGTCGTCCAGATGCTGCTGGATGACAAGGAATTCGATGATATCTCCACGACCATTGTAAGGGAGCGCTGGAAGATGGTTGTGGAATTATCGGACTTGAGGGGCCGCAGGAAGGAAGATGCCCTTAAGGCAGGATTTGCATGAAATACCTGACAGCCAAGCAGATAATGGCCCTGAACCAGAAGATCCTGGACAAGCTGGAGCATTATCCGTCAAGGTTCCAATCCGACGTCAAAGAGGCTCTGGAAGAGATAATCGACAGGGCAAGGTCGGGCAACGACGCCAGCACCATAGCCGCAACATACCTGTACGAGCTTAACAGAAGGCACGTATTCAGCAGCGCCAACAAGAGGACTGCATTTCTGGCATCTGAGGCATTTCTCCGTGAGAACGGGATAAAATTCAACATAAGCGACGAGCAGGCAGCGAGCCTTTCAAAGGACGTAAGAAATGGCAAGTACACCTTTGAGGAGTTAAGGGATTATATAGAAAAGAATACAAGCCATGGGGCCACGGCATAAAGCGTGCCATTAAGGCTGTCGCTCTCCAGCCCTGGAGACTTCTACGTAGCATTCAGGAAGTGAAGCAGTCAACCATGCCATACGGCGCGCACAGGACTGCCGGATATCCGACAACAGCCAAAGAGCATATTTAAATACGTTTCACAGAAAGTTATATTCATGCAGCTTAGGGATGGGCGCAGGCCGAAACCGCACAAGTCTCAGTCCGCCATAGAGTACGTAAGCATATACGGCTGGGTACTTCTCGGGCTCGCAATCTTCATATTCATAGCATATATGGTCGTATCGACCAACTCAACGCCGCTGCAGTCGACATGCTACATCACCCCCGGACTGACCTGCATGCAGACCCTTGTCGTGACCAACTCCATGGGCTCGAAGGCGATAGTCCTGTTCCAGAACAACCTCGGAATCAACATGCAGATGGCGTCGAACTCGTTCGTTTTCTCGGACCCGTTGTCGTCAAACATATACGTCGGGGCGTGCTTCCCTGCGAACGTGCCTCCAGGAGGAACTGTAACCTGCACCGCATCGCTTACCAACTACCAGCAGCAGCCCACCGGAACGCAGATCAACCCGAAGTTCAGCATCAACTACCTATTGTGCGATCCGTCCTGCGGCCCTTCAGTCTACAACACATCAGGCTCTGCAACGATATACACCTCTTCGGGCAACTTCCTTCTGGTAACGCTCAAGACAAGCCCTTCAAGCGGCAAGATATCCATTGACGGCGTATCCTACGCGAACGGCACATCGCTCTACTTCATACAGAACCAGACGTACTACCTGTATGCTGTGCCTCCAGCCGGATACGGCTTCTCAGGATGGACTGTCACAAACGGCCTGTCTGTAGGCAGCCAGTCGCAGTCCACGACGGCGACGACCAGCACGCTCGGAACCCTGACAGCGAGCTTCAACTTCATATCGTCGTCAATCACCTCCAGCTCTGTGACGACCACATCCACCTCCTCGTCAACGACCTCAACCTCCACATCGACATCAACAACCAGCCCTACCACATCCACAACCTCCACAGTAGCCACGACAGCTTCAACCACGGCTTCAACAGCTACCACCACATCAACAGTCCTCAACGACTGCAGCGGCGGAGCGCCCAACCGCGTTTCATGCAGCCAGGGGCTGGGCTGCGGCTATGACGGATGCCCTGCTTATCAGGGTGGCGTAGCCACGTGGACATGCCAGGGATACGGCAACGTGCAG
>JAGWGW010000020.1 GCA_028867135.1 Microcaldota archaeon
GCAGTGGTGCCATAGCCAAACGCTATGTCGGTTCCAGAGCTTGACAGGCCATGTGGTCTCGACCCGAGGTTCTTGCTCCATACCTTGACAGGGGCTGTTGGACCTGCGAAAGATGCAAGGCTTACCAGCGTGCCATTCACATACGCTATTGAACCGGATGCACTTGTTATGTTGCCAACTACATCGCCTGCGAACCCTGCTCCCATGGTCCACGCATGCGTGCCGTTGCCTGCATAGAATGCCTCTATGACGTGGTCGTTCAGGTTACCGACAAGGGCCATGCCGTTGATTACCCTGACTGGCGGCGTCTGTGTTCCTGTGGACAGCGTCGTGTTGGTCCTCCAGAGCAATGTTCCATTGTAAGCGTTAAGAGCCACGACATTGCCCGAATCCGTGTACAGCAGCTCGCCATTGTACAGTGCGAGAGAATACAGGGTGCTGACGCTTGCCTTCTTCGACCAGAGAGGGGACCCCTGCGAGGTATAGCCGTATATTATCCCATTTGCAGCAAAGTAGACGTTGCCGTAATCAGCGACAATGGAATTGTTGAGTATGGTATTTGACACATCTATGATGTATGACACGGATGGTTTCTGCGGCCCGTAACCGTTGGACCCGCTAGCGTACTGGTCCTTCAGATACTGCGGCCATGTCTGGTTCGTAGCCGCTCCTTGGCTGCTTATGTAGCTTAGGAAAGTCACAGCACTCAGTGACCCTATTCTTGCAGAAGAAAGTATGCCTGCGACAGAGCCTGCATTTGAGACCTGCAGCAGGTATGGTGTCTGCCCTGCATAGTAGAAGTACACAAGCACCGAAACTCCGGCGCCCGCTATCACGAGAGCGAATATGCCGTCAAGCGTAAATGCAATGCCCTTCATCAACTTACACCATATGTCCTATTTGTCCATATCATCATCTTAATGTTCGCAGGAAGCCCGTTGTCCAGCGCCACCTGCCTGCTCGCCACCTGTATCGATGTCGCATTGTACGTTGCAGGGTTAAGCCCTATGCTCACATTGCTGAAGTACTGTGAGCTTAGCACTATGTAATATTCATAGCCTATCCCGAGAGGAGCCTTCGTGGCCTGGTAGTTGTTCTTTGTCATGGCTGCAAGTTCCAGGATCTTTGCTACCGATACCGTTGTGTTGTCGCCAGTCCCGAGCCCTATGCTTATGTTGTTCCACGTCATCGTGTTGGTAGTCGTGACCTGCGTGTTCCAGGAGCCCGGGACTCCGGCAAACACTATCCTGTTCTGCAGGCCGACAAGCTGGTCCTGCAGCCCTCCGGCGCCGTACCCGTAAGATAGCGAGAACTCCTGCACAACGTTATACCAGACAGACAGCAGTATGATTATGCCCGCTAGGAATACGGTCATGCCGAATATAGCGTCAAGTGACCAGTATTGCGCCCTCATGTGCTCACGCCCAACGGTACCGTAACGGAAGCTGTCCTTGGAAACCCGTTGTTGTAGTTCTGGTATATCTGGTTCGCTGTGAGCGTTGTGTTGTATACCTGCACGTCTGCTATGGTTCCATTCACCAGAAAAACACCGGTAGGTGCATCTGGCCTTGCTCCAATATACATCGTGTTGCCAAATGCAGGTACTGTCTGTGTGCTGTACAGAACGTTTGCCCCGTTAAGGTACAGCTTAGTAGCGCTAGAGTTGTACGCCATGGCTATGTTATACCACGTGTTTGTCGAAAGGGTTCCTGTAGGCGCGCGTATCCACGACGCGCCGTTCCAGAATTCAATGGTATTGGACGGATCAAGGGCGAAATACGCGGAGCCGCTCTGCATGAATGTCGGCGTGCTGTCCCTTACGCCATCGCTCAACGACCTGAGGTAAACCCACATGGATATAGTCCCCGGAGATATTGTCAATGAGTTGACCGGCTGCACCACATAGCTGCGCGCTTGGCCGTTGAGATTTATTCCATAATTGCCATTCGAGTAGAAGAGTGTCTGGTTTGCAGAGCTGTATATCACATTGGTAGGTGTGCCGCTGTTGCCATGTCCTGAATAGTCGTTTGCGTCACCGTTCAGCGGCCACCATCCAACTATCGCATTCGAAATAGGGAAGCCCTCAATACCATTAAGACGCATCTGAGATACCTTAGGATAAGAAAGTGATGTATTGTACAATTGTGCATTTGCTATCGCACCATTGAAGTACCTCCCAAGGCCCGAACTCAGGCGCCCTATACTCAGCTGTGTCGTACCATTCGAAGAGTGTGTTGGCAGCGTAGAGCTGTTTCCTACAAGCGCACCGTCAATGTAGAGGGAGGCCTTAGAAAGGCCTGTCCTCATCCCGATGACCTCGTGCCATTTACCATCGCCGATCGACTTGGTAGGATTTAGATAAGTACTGCCATCCCAGCCGAACGCCCAAGAGCCGCTTGATGGCGTGTACTGCAGCCAGTACCCATTGGTGCCATCCCATTTACCCAAGATGCCCTCCCATGTCGCAGTGGATCTGTCGTTTGTCTTGACCCATGTGGCGATAGTGAAGTTGCCCGTTCCAAAATTCGTAATCGGATTGCTGCCGACATCAATGTAGCTGTTTATCCCGTTAAAGCTTGCTATCTGTGTTCCACTTGTTGTTGCAGCATATTGTATTGGTGATGGGCCAAACCTTAAATTGCCGCCTATGCTGCCATTCAGGTGCGATTGCGAGTAATCAATGGTATCTCCGTTCAGCGGCCACCATCCTACAAGGCTAAGCCCTCCTATCGGGGGAGCTGAAACGCCTTGGCTGTATATCTGCTTTACCTGGCCTGCGGTAAGCCCTGCATTGTACACCTGCACGTCAGCTATCTGACCCTGGAAGAAGCGATAGCAGCCGCTGGTGCCGCATCCTGCACCGATCTCGCTTCCAGCAGGCGTGGAGCTGAATGCTGCTGAGCCTGTCTTCACCAACGCGCCATCCACGTATACGTACTCGCTGGATCCGTTCCACACTCCTACAACATTGTGCCAGGCGCTGTTGTTGACTATAGCATTTGAGATTATCCATGCGACACCAGAAGTGACAATGGCAGCCTGTCCTTGGAACACAGCCAAAACGTATCCGTGGCCTGAAGGAGCCTCAGTTGAGAATATGTAGCATGGAACGGTAGTGCTTATGCAGGAACTGGACGAAGGCAACTTCACCCAGGTGCTGACGCTCACCTTTCCGTTGCTTATGTTGTTGATCAAGGTGCTGTGTGGTATGCCAACGTAGCTGGTGTTCCCATCAAAACTGCCTACATAGTTCGGCTTCGCCCATGACGCATTGACTGTAGCGCCTAGGTTTGCCAGTGCGTTAAAAGGTGTCATTGCATTACCAATGAATGCCTTGCTTACACCTGTGTCAAGGACATTTGCCCCGTAGCCAAGGTTCATCGGCCACCATGCAACAAGGTTTTTGACAGCGGTGAAGTATGCTGTCGAATTCCTAGATGCTATGACGTTGCCCTCCCATGCTGTTGCCTTGACAAGGGCAGATCCGGTATAATTCGCTTGTGTCAGGAATGCTGATGCTATCCCATTGCCATCTGTGAAGTTGGATACGGATCTGCTGTTGTTGGCTAGGGCACCGATGGTGGTAGCGAAACCCACAAGCGTGCCTGAAACAGCTGCTCCTGTCGCATTGGTCACAGTCGCCCTGATCTGGCTGACAGTACCGTAAGATACCGCCACCGGATTGCCGTTGTTTCCGTTGCCCGAATAGTCGTTGGCCTTGCCGTCCAGCGGCCACCATGCCACCATATTGGCTGTGAATGGCGACCCTCCCACGCCTCTCTGGTACAGTTGGTACGCCGAAGAGTTGCTTAGAGACGCGCTGTATACCTGCACATTGGATATGGATCCCGAGTAAGGGGTTGTCAGCACATTGGACAGCATTCCTATCGTTGATGGATAGACTGTCGGGATGACCGTATTAAGCGCCGTGCCTGCGCCCAGACTCCCTGTCTGCGCCTTGCCGTTGACGTACAAAGTGATGCTGGTTGCGCCAGACGCATATGTATATCCTACAAAGTTCCAGGTGTTGGGCCTGAGCGAAATGCTTCCATTGAAATTATTGTTATACCCTGCAAAAAACAGCTTGTTTCCGGTTGATGTTGCGCGTATATCAAGTATGGCCTGCTCGTTTGCGGCATAAGTGCCGTAACTGTAGATGATTATGCGGCCCGGGGTCCCGTTGAAATAAACCCAGGCAAAGACCGACCTTGCAGCAGAGCCGGACGGCAGGCCCGTGGTTCCAGTGCTTATGTAGCTGGTCCTGCCGTTGAAGTTTGCCGCCAGCACTGTCTGCGCATTGAGCGCTATGTTCTGCGCCTGGAACGCTATCGTCGGGCACGTGACATCGATGCATATGTTGCCGTATGAGTTCTGTATCGGTATGCCGCCCTGCAGCGTTGGCAATACATAGGCCTTCCCGCCGCTGACCAGGTACGAATCAGAGGATATTATGCTCTTTGCCGCGCCGTAAGCAACTGCCTGTATTATCCTGCCGCTTATGTTGGCGCTCGCTATCACGGTCCCTGTCTTTGTTATCGTTACGTTGTACGAAGGGAGGTTGAGCGCGCTAGTCAGCGTGAAGCTCGAAGAATAGCCGCTGCCGCTCTGCGATGCCAGATTTATCTGCGCAGCCACCGCCTGCGCCACAAGCTGCAGCTGCGAGAACACCTGCTGCGTTGACGTGAGAGCCCTCTGGCTTGCTATGGACCCAAAGACCAGTATGAACACTACGAGAACGAACGAGAGTATGATGAGGTAATCCAGGCTAAGCTGCAGTCTCATTCTAAACCACGGTCTTCACGTATACGCAAGGCAGCGAGGTCCTGCTGGGGCACTTTGGCTGCGCGCTCACGTTAACGAGATACGTTCCTGGATTCGAGAATGTGGAAAGGTTGCCGCTGACGTTGATGGGGGTGTATGCTGTAACGTAGCTGAGCCCCTGCGGGGATACGACCACGAATATGACCTCATGCCCTATCCCGTTTATCGTGTTGCCTACGTATATCGTGTTTACGCCCTTTGGTATGTTCACCTGCACGACCTGCTTCGCGGGAGGCCCCTCGCTTCCTACAAGGGTCGCTACGCTGGCTATCTTGCTGGCTGCCTGCTGCGCCTCGGCGGATGTGAGCGCGGTATTCGCATTGGCTATCTGGAGGAATGCAACGACCACAAGAGGAAGCAGTATTGCCAGACCGAATGATAGGGTTATCAGTAGCTCGAAACTTGACTGGCCCTTTGCCCTTGGCTGTTGTTCCATTCAAACCTTCCTGGTATAAAGCATCATCTCCTTTTTGACCTTGACCTCCTTATAAGCCCTGTCTATGGCTCCGTTTACGGTGCTCTCAAGGGTGTAGCCCGTATCGTGCGCTGATATAGCGCCCATGTTGGGAAGCCCTATCCTGATGCGCACCTCGTACAGCCTCGGCTTGAGCCTCTTTACGTTAGCCGCTATGAACCCCACCTTGATCGCGTGGAACTTGTCTATCCTTTCTGCAAAATCCTTGAAATAGGTGTTCAGCTCGTCCTCGTATTCCTTGGTGTCTTCGTCAAGCCCCGATATGACTATCCTGCTCCTCCTCTCCTGCGCGTTCCTGACGAATAGCTCGAGTATGTCCCTGGCAGTTATGACGCCTACCGGTTTCCCGCTCCTTGTCACAAGAAGTGCAGAGGTCCTGTTCCCTATCATGCTGCGGAGCGCCCCGTCTATGCCTCCGTCA
This sequence comes from Microcaldota archaeon, assembly GCA_028867135.1. Taxonomy (GTDB): domain Archaea; phylum Micrarchaeota; class Micrarchaeia; order Micrarchaeales; family CABMGC01; genus JAGWGW01. The sequence goes on from JAGWGW010000020.1 coordinate 5,718, forward strand.
TGCTCAATCGAGTTCACCCTCCTGTCGCAGATGTCCCTTACCTTCATCGTGTCCGGATTCAGCGACTTCCTCGTCTTCTCCTGCCTCTGCCTGCCGACCATTCCGAAGAGCATGATGCCCCTGGAGGTCAGGACCCCATAAGGCCTGCTGTTGTCCATGACTATCAGCCTGTTCACCTTGCTCCTCTTCATCTGCTCATGCGCCTGCGTCAGCGTCGCGTTCTCGTCTATGGTCTCTACAGGCGCCGACATGCCCTCGTTGACCTTGAACTGCGACAGCGCATGCAATGAGAGCAGGGCTTTTAGTATGTCCATCCTGTGCACTATTCCTGTAATCCTTCCTTTGGTCGCGAACGGAAGCGCCTTGGATGAGGACTTGTAGAACAGCGTGGCTGCCTTCTCTATGTCGTAGCTTGAATCGAGATAGTGCAGCGGCCTTGCCACCTTGCCCAGTGCGTATCCTGATGGCAGCTTCAGCAGGCTGTTCCTCGCGATGGCCCTGTCGTCGACTATGCCATAGTAGTCGTTGTCCTTCATCACGACTACGGCACCGTTCTTCTTGATGCTCTCGAACGCCTCGCTTATGGGCTTCTTGTAGTCAAAGAACTCTGTTTTCGAAACGAACTCGTCAGGCAGCAGCTGGAATACAGGCTTCATCATTACCCCCAATGACCTATTTGACGATTTATTATATATAATTGCATTTATAAATGGTTTATCAGGTTCGCCAGGATGGCAGATCGGCTATGCGTCCGCCTGCAGAGCGGAAAAGGGGGGTTCAATTCCCTCTCCTGGCTTAAGGTTTGAAAATGAAGTTAGGTAGATACACTTGTCCACTTTCATCTACCTAAATTAGGTAGATGGATTTAAATATCTTCATCCACCTAAATACTAATATGTCATTAGTAACTAAGAAAATACATGGGAAAGATTACTATTATTCTTTCCTAAGCTACTTTCTACTAGACAAATCGAAAAGCTTCAGCAAATATATAGGTGTGCTAAAGCCTACGACAACAAAACTAAATCGAATTGAAAATTCATTCAAAGAGGAATTAATCAAGAAAATCTCTGGCAAAGAATATACCTGTAAATTAACGGATAAAGATGAAGTGATCAAGACCCTATTATTCGCTAAACTATTCAACAAAAAATACCAGAAAATGACTGAATTAAGGAGAAGAAAATATGATATAGATAGCACAGTTTCCTTTATCCTTACAACGCTTACTACAGAGGAAGTAGATGTCGATTTAACCGATGTAACTAACGCTTTGGTGAAGAGTTCCAAGCTCACAGAAAAAGAGCTTATAAGCAGGAATATGCTGCGTGCTGTCGAGTCTATAAAGCACCATCACAAATTGGATAAGGAATACCTTCTTGAATTGCATAAAATGATAATGGAGAGTTTCAAAACGAAAACTCCTGGCAGATTTAGAGATAGGCAAGTGTACCTACACCGAAGAGGCGAGCATAGCCCGACAGGTGGCACAGAGCTAAAGTACCGCCCTCCAAAGTATATCGATGTAGATAAATTGATTAACGGTTTCCTCATTTGGTACAATGCAAGTGACCTTAATCCGATCGAAAAGGCGACCCTGACGCATTATAACCTATATAAAATACATCCGTTTCTTGATGGAAACAAGAGAATCTGCCGTTTGATATTTAACAAAACATTGATAGATAATGATTTTCCGCTAGTAAACATTTCTGCTGAAAAGGAGCAGTATTTTGATTCGTTAGCTGCATCTGTCGAAACTAACTCGCCAAAGTCATTTGTTGATTTTTCGCTTGGGCAATATTATAAGCAGGTAAAGGCATTCCTAAAGGAAAACTTATAAAATTTGTAAGACAGATAATACAATAAACTACTTACATTCCGCATGGATTCCCTCTCCTGGCTGTCGTATGCCATTATACCTGCGCGGCCGTATCGAAGTAGCTGCTTCCCGGCCTGAACAAGTTGTCTATAGCATATCCCTCTCATTCCACGTCGACGTCTGCGACTTCCTTCTCTTTGGCATGTAGATGTATTCATGCCCCCCCACGGGATCAGACCTTAGCATTCCATCAGGTTTATATTCCTGTCACAGCAATTTGAAGTGTTGAGTATATGAATAAAGGTCTGCAATACTTTGCGATAGCTGTCGTATTGGTTGCCGTGGTGCTGATTGCTTTTTACGCGCTTAGCAGCTCCCCTGCTGTCAATCCCGGATACCACGGGACAAAGCCTGGCACGTGCACCGGAACCTCGACGTCCACATGCAGCAGCCCTTCGTACAACCATTCAACCGGCAATCTCTCAGTGCAGCTTATGCAGAGCAGCGGCTCTAACTGGACTGTGGCCAGCGCGATATTCGTTCCTGCAGGAACCGCATTCTCAGGCGGAACCCCTGTCGTATCGTGGAACGATGCTGCCAGCATCACCGGAGGGCTTCCTTCGGGGGTGTCGAAAAGCGTCAGGGTGCCTGTATCAGGCCCGGTATCGATAGGCCAACATGTAGCCGGTACAATATGGGCGCAGTACCAGATAACGACTGGAGGCACCGTGTACTACATGCAGCTTGCGACGTTCGACGGCTACGCCGGATAGCAAACGGACTGATGCGCATCCTCATTTGAGGAACGTGTATATCCTCTCAGACCTTCCCATAAGGAAGAAGGCGACTATTGCCGAGAAGAAGACTATGAATGAGGTAAGGCCCAGGAAGGATTCCGGAAGAAGCTGCGAGCTCACTGCTGCGCTTATTATCACAAGCGAAAGCTCCCCTCTCGGTATGACCGACAGCGTGTTGAAGAGCGACACCCTGAAAGACCTGAGGACGCTCAGGTTTCCGAAGAACGCGGCGAACAGCTTGACTAAGAACGTCAGCGGGAAGATCAGCAGCAGCAGCCAGAAATTCACCAGGCCTATGTTCACCTTCAACCCTATCGTGAAGAAGAAGAAGGCGATGAACACATAGGAGAACACCTGCAGGTCCTTCTCGAGGCTCCTCCACCTGCCCTTCCATATGCTCACTATGCTCCCTGCGATGTAAGCGCCGAAGGCGCTGGATAGGTTCAGCCCCGTGGCTATGGTAACGAAGAGCAGGAGCACTCCGAGCGCGAGTATGAGCAGGTCCTCCTCGCGTATCGTGTACCTGTATATTATCCTGGTGAATATCTCGTAAAAGGCTATGTACGCGACGACGAAAAGCAGTATGGAGAAGATGAAGTCGATGATTATCGCGTTGAGCGCCTGCGTGTGGTTGACAGCGAAGGAGCTTATGGTCGTGTACATGAATACTGCTATCATGTCCTCGACCACGCTTATGTTTATTATGAGGGGTATGTTGAACTTGAGGCTCAGTCCCAGCTCCTGGATCAGCTTCAGCGTTATAGCAGTGCTGGATATGGAGAACGCCAGGCCCAGCAGGAGCGCGACCTCCATAGTGAACCAGTGCGAGAATATGAGGAACAGCACGATGAATGTCGAGACCAGCTGTATCAGCGCTATCACTGTAGCCTTCTTGAAGTCGGTCTTGAGCAGCGAGTAGATGGAGAACTCGGTGCCTATTGCGAAAAGCAGGAGTATGCTGCCAAGGTCGCCGATGAAGCTGAGTATCGTAGTTTGGCCCAGGAGGTTCGAAGAGCCTATTATGACTCCCATCAGGAGGAAGACGATTATCGGGGGTATCTTGAACCTGAGTGCGAGTATGCTACCGAAACCGAGGAAGAACAATGCTATAGCAAGTCCAAGGAACTCGGCCATCTTCACCAATCATCTCTTATGGTGCGCATGCTGTTTATTACAGTTTCGTGCGAACATGCGTCCAAACCAATTCCCATTAACACGATGCGCGAAAAAAGTGAAAAGCAAGGCCTCAGTATATCCTGCTTATGCTCTCCACGTTGAGCGTAGGGGCTGCCGCTGCCTCCCGCTTCATTCCGAACTTCGCCTTGACTCCTGTGACTATCGACATGACCCGTACCTCGTCGCGCAGCTCGGGCAGCATCCTGGCCCCGAAGATCACGTTGGCGTTTGTGGCCAGTCCTTCAGTGATCCCTTCTCCTATCTTCGTCGCTTCGCTTATCGTGAGGTTCGTTCCGCCTACCACATGTATCAGCGCGCCCTTCGATCCCTCGTATTCGACGCTCAGGAGAGGGTGGCTCCTTGTGGACTTTATCGCCTTCTCTACCCTGTCGCTTCCATGCCCGGTTCCTATGCTTATGACGGCTGTGCCAGTATTCCTTACGACATTCCTCAGGTCCGCGAAGTCGAGGTTTATCAGGCTCGGCAGGGTTATGCAGTCGGCTATTCCCTTGACCGCATTGCCTGTGACGTTGTCAACAAGCTCGAACGCCCTCTCTATGGGCAGGTTCGGGACGTATGAAAGCAGCTTGTCGTTCTCTATGACTATGACAGAGTCGGCCTCCTTTGTCAGCTGCTCAAGGCCCCATTCTGCCTTCTGCTTCCTGCTCCTTTCGAGCGCGAACGGGAATGTGACAGTGCCTACAACAGTGGCTCCCATCTCCCTGGCAACCTTCGCTACCATTGGCGCAGCTCCGGTTCCCGTTCCACCGCCCATTCCAGCGGCAACGAAAACCAGGTTGTACCCTTCAAGGGCCTTCTCGAGCTCTCCCCTGCTGATGTCTGCGCACTTCGCAGCGACTTCAGGGAATCCTCCAGCCCCCAGCCCGTTCGTTATCTCCTTCCCTATCAGTATCTTCTTGTTGGCCTTTATCATGTTCAGGTGCCCAAGGTCCGTGTTCACGGCTATCGTGTCAGCGCTCTTTATGCCGTAGCCGAAGAGCCTGTTCACGAGGTTGCTTCCCTGCCCTCCAACTCCCACGACGGCAATTTTCGGGGAGAACGCATCGTAGTCGAATTGGTCTGACATCCATGGTCACCTAAACATCCAACTCAGATGAAGTCGACGTCGTTGTACGCCGCTGCCTTCTTCTCCTCGAACTTGCCGACTATGCTGGAGCCCTTCACACCAGTGACTATCGCAACTATCTCTATCTGGCCCTCGTAGCCAGGTATGATCCTCGCGCCCCACTTGATGTTCGCCTTGGGGTCCATCCTCTCGGTTATTATCTCTCCTGCCTTTATCGCGTCTCCAAGGGTAAGGTCAGATGCTCCCGATATGTGCACGAGCGCACCCTTCGCATTCTCGAAGTCGACATCCAGCAGCCTGTTCTTGAGGACGGCCTCAGCTGCAGATCCGACCTTGTCGTTGCCCTTTCCAGTCCCAACTGATATGAATCCCACGTCTCCGCTTCCCATTATGCTCCTTACGTCCGCGAAGTCGATGTTGATCAGGCTAGGCTGCGTTATTGTCCAGACAAGTCCGCCTATCGCCTTTGCGAGTATGTCGTCTGCAACCGCAAACGCCTCGTTCATAGGCAGGTTAGGCACCAGCTTGACAAGCCTGTTGTTGTCCAGGATTATCACGCTGTCGCAGTTCTTCCTCAGCCTCTGGATTCCCTCCTCTGCCTTTACCTTCCTGACTCTTTCAAGGTCAAATGGGTATGTCACCATTGCGACTACTATCGCTCCCTGCTCCTTCGCGACCTGCGCAATCACAGGTATCGCTCCGGTTCCCGTTCCGCCTCCCATTCCTGCGCACAGGAATACGAGCTGCGCTCCGGAAAGAACCTCCTCAAGGGCCTGCCTGTCCATCTCCGCAGCCTTGGCCCCTACCTCAGGGTCGCCTCCCGCGCCGAGACCCCTTGTCATGTTCTTTCCTATTAGTATCTTCTTTATCCTGTCATCCACTATCTTGAAGTGCTGTACATCCGTGTTGACTGCTACAAGATCGGTGCCCTTTACTCCAACCTTGACCAATCTGTTGACGGTGTTGTTTCCGCCTCCTCCAACGCCGATGGTTACTATCTTAATCATCGGAGCCGCTCCGCTGCTCTCTTCACTTCTACCCAGAAGTTCATTCGTGAACTCTACCATTTGATCGCCTGTAATGAATAATGATAGTAAATATATTTAAATATCTTTTGTAAAACGGAGAATAGTGGCAATACCTTTACCAAAGTAATTTTTCTTTTATCAAGGTAAAAGGCAAGCCGTTGCGATATATGCAGGATTAGCGGAATTTTTGCCTGTTCCTGCCTATTTTCCTTCAACCCTTGTCTTTTTCTGCAGTCCGTACATCTCAATTACCTCATGTGTGGTCGTGGCGTCCTCAGGACTCTTGTCGTTCCTCACTCCGTCGCTTACTATCCTCGGAAACCTGAGCGCGTAGCCTGTTTCCGTCGAGCCTTTTCCGCACGTGTGCATGGGCGATCTTGTTATTTCATCTGCCCTGACCGTGATGACGTACCTGGGTTCGACCCAGAAGTCCGCATCAACGACCGCGTCGACCCTTGCAGGCTTGTTTTTCACCTTTATCTTCCCCAACTCCCTCTCAAGCTCTGCCATCATCTTCTCGCTGAAACCCGTCCCTATCCTCGTAATGGTTTCGAACATGTCCCTCTTTTCGTTGTACGCTGCTGTCAGCAGCCCTCCGAACCTGAATTCCGCCCTCTGTCCTCTCCCAAGGTAGTATCCGACCACGACAAGGTCGAGGGTGTCCGACAGCTCCCCTTTGTAGCTCCTCTTCAGCTTTATCCAGCTGAACTTCCTCGCTCCCGCTATGTACTTTGCATCCATGTCCTTCGCAACTATGCCCTCAAGCCCGTTGCCGACCATCTTCTCGAAGTAGATGTCTATCTCCTTGGCGGTGGTGGCTATTATCCTGTCCGACGGCCGTATCTTCCCCTTTTCCTCTATTATGGACTCGAGCCTCTTCCTCCTCTCCTCATAGCTTTTGTCAAGATAATCCTCTCCGTTGAGGTACATCATGTCGAAGGCAAAAAGAGTGAGCGGCATCGTCTCGCTCATCTCCTCTATCCCATGCTTCCTCTTCCTCTGTATGGTCTCCTGGAAAGGCCGGAACTCGCCTGTCGCATCATTGTACGCGATCGCTTCGCCTTCTATTATCGCCTCGTCTGCCTTAACCTCGTTGAGCGCAGCATGCGCTATCTCCGGCAGCATCGGGGTCAGCACCTCAAGGTTCCTCGAGAATATCTCTACCTTCTTGCCCCTCCTGTCTATGTGCAGCTGCGCCCTGAGCCCGTCGTACTTGCTTTCCACAGCGCACCTTCCATGCATCTTTTCCAGTATCTCCTTTGCTGTCGGCAGCCTCTCGGCAAGGGCGGGCCTTATGGGGTTGAAGAGCTCTACCTTGAGGCCCCTTATCCCCTTCTCGCCCTTCCTTGCAATTATGTCGCCGACCTTTCCAAGGTCACCGCACTTGTTGTACGCGTTCTCCAGTTCCCCCTTGAAGTCCCGCGACCCTGTGAACGCCTTCGACAGCGCCTCCAGTATCGTGGCATCCCCGACTCCAAGTCTTAGCTGCCCCAGCGCGAACCTTATCAGGTACTTGTTGTCTAGCGGCTCTGAGGCGGAGAGCATCTCCACAAGATATTTTATCTTGGTGTCCTGGCTCCCATGCCCCGATGTCTTCGCAATCTTCAGCATCTTATCGAAGGCTTCGTTTATCGAGAGCTTCTCGTTTTTCATGCGCTTTATCCTTGCCTTCTTCGCGAAATCCTCAGCGGTAAGCCCCATGTCCCCGCTCTTCTTGTACGCTGCG
>JAGWGW010000021.1 GCA_028867135.1 Microcaldota archaeon
GCCTCAGAATAGTGGTATTTTACGGCTTCAGTCTTGGTTTTTATTGTCATAGAACCATATCCATGGTATGGCTTTCCTGATATATAATTCTATATGTGGGTTTGACGTTTGTGCTATGTCACGCTCTCCTTTTTACGCGCTTTTCTCTGCCGCTTTTCAGGAGCATGAACACGGCTATTGCAGCCATGCCAATTGCAAGGTATGCGGCGTTGAGATCGCCATAGGACAGCAGCAGCTCGCCTATCTCAAAGCTCTGGCTCGCTCCTTGCGGTGTCCATGTGTAGTTGAACGCCTTGAAGTTGAGCTTGTAGGTAGAGCCAGGATCTGAAGAGTTGAGAAGGTCTGACTGGCGCACGGTCACCGGCTCGGGAGGCGGCGTTCCGTAATAGCTCACTCCTGCAACAGCTCCCCCGTAGCCGCAGACAGTCTGCTTCATCGAGAAGAAGCCCTTGGAATCTGTCTTGGCTATGCCCATGAGGCCGACCTCGCTTGTGCACAACCCTGTACCGTTGTTGAACAGCGGAACGCAGTACTGCTGGTAACCTGAGGGGTTTGCAGGGCAGAGCGCAGGCATGCTGGTCTTGCCGTCGGAACCGTAGATGTTGCAGTTCGGCTTGATCGGCTGCAGCAGGCTCCTTGGAGGCGGAGCGCACTGCCCGAGCGCGTTGTACGATGGATGGTATGTCACGACCTGGGCGTTCTGCTCCCTTCCCGTCCAGATGGGGTTGGCTAGCGCGCAGTCGCTGGGCACAAGGTCCGGATGCAGCGCGTTGTCCCCGAATGCGCATAGCTGGGCGCCCTGCTTTGGAGATATGCCGCCGGATGTCGACGGGTTGGTCGGGTTGTAGTTGGCGTAGTCGAGGTTCTGCGTGAAGTATACGTAGATGTCGCCGTTCTGCAGGGGTATGGACTGGCTTGACAGCGGAGGGCTCCAGTACGCTGTGCCGTTTATGTATATCGTAGTCCTGTTCGCGTTCTTCGGGTCCACCACCGGCTTTACCGTCATGTTCATCTGCGTGATGTTCGCTATGTCAGCGTCGATCGGCATGAATATCGTGTTGTTGAACCTGTCCTTGAGCGCGTAGACTATCCTGTGGTAGCCGTAGAGCTTCTCCGTTGATCCTGGGAGTACCCCATTGTATGCAAGCGTTATCTGCGAAGGCCTCACGAACTCCCGGTACCAGGTGAACAGGGCCGCTACAGAATCTGTGCTCTGCGGGACGAAGCTGAAGGTGCTGATCAACCCCCCGGAGCTTGCGGTTTTGGCTGTGTCCGCCTGTATAGCGCACTGCGTGCCTGTGCACGGGGGTATTATGCCCTTTGACGAGATGTTGCTGAATCCGGGGTACTGGCCCTGCGTGAAGGTGTGCTGGTTGTAGTTGTTGAGCATTATGGCGTTGACAAGCTCCTGCATGTTGGTGTCCTTGTTCAGCGTCTGGTTGACATATATGTCTCCGAATAGCCTGTTCGTGAGAAGGTCGGTTATCACTGTTGGAGGGAGCGTTGCTGCGCTTACGTTAGCGACATAGTACGAATAGTTGAGGAAGTACTTGACGTATGTGCTGCCTGCCTCGACAGTGGCCCTCTTGGCGTTGGATTTCGCGTCCTGCTTGGCGGACGTGTACACTATGTAGTAGCTGGTGGCGTCATGCTGGAGGGGCTTGCAGCTTGCCGCGCTTGCGCTGTTGGTATCGTATGTCTGGGAAACTGTGTACGTGTAGTTGAAAGGCACGTTCAGGTATCCGTATATGATGGCGTTGATTGCTGTTGCCTGCAGCTCAGGCACGTTCTGCGCTGAAGGGAACGGGGCATTCTTTGCCTGGTTGATGGTGTTAGGCAGGTTGGATATGTATTTTGCAAGATTCTGGTTTATGTACTGCTGCGGGTTGTCCTGGAGCTGCTGCGGGTATCCTGCAGTCCCTGAGAAAGCCGATCCATAGTACTCCTCGAATGTGAGCGTTGTGGTTGAGCCTATTCCCTCAGCTGCCCTGAACGGATTGTCCATCAAGTATACGGGCCCAGTGATCTGCTGCATCTGCTGGTCGTAGAAGCAGGAGAGCGGGTTGCCGGATGCCCCCAATGACTCCTCCTGCGAGTCAGTATAGCATGCGTACACGAGCTTTGGAGGGCCGCCGGCGCCTATCGCCCTGCTGTAGTTCTCAGGGTCGAACTGCGCTATGAGCAACTCACCGTATGTATGCGCAGTCTCCTGGTTATTAGGAAGCAGCTTGGGGTCCGGCAGCAGCAATGCGATTGTCTCGTTGAACGATGTCGAGAAGCTGACGCCTGTTATCGGCTTCGGCTTTGCGATATGGTAGAGGCAGAATAAGAAGGTGCATCCGACTCCGACCGACTTCCAGCCCTCAAGGTGGGGGCCCAACGGCATGTAGTATCCTTTGTATTCTGAAGGGTCCGGCAGGGAGCACCTGTTGTCCTTGTACGTTCCCGAGCAGAGGTTAAGCTTGTAGCTTGCGTGCTCTGCAGACACGTTTGCCGACAGGACCCAGCCGTACGGAGGGTACGTGGGCATTACGTCAGGCGCTGGAGTGGGCAGGTCCTTTACGTTGTCGAACGAGCCTGCCCCCAGGTCGTTGAACTGCGTTGGGCTTATCGGCACGTCCACACCTGTGGAGTTCATCACACGGAGCATGACCAGGTCGAAGTCGACGTATCCCTTTGTCGCTATGCACTTGCTGAATATGTGGTGCTCGCACTTGAGGTCAAGCTGGCCGAGCCAGTTGTCCATGACATACAGATAGCCGTTGATGTCGGTTATGCCCAGAGGATGGTGCGTGATGGGCACGGCACATCCCCCGCCTGTCCATCCGCATGCGTTTGTATTCGTATAGCCTTCCAAAGAGCCGTATGTGTATATGTCTGATGCCTGCGATATTATCTGTGCCATCAGCTTGTCGTTTGCTGTGCTTCCCTTGACGTTGACGCCGTAGAGGCCGCCGTTCGCCAGCCATTTCGCCACGTTGACATCTATGAGGCCCGACTGCCCCCCAACAGCGGACAGGTCGTTTGCATAATCTAGAGATATGTCCTTGCCTAGGTATCCGAGGTTGCTGCCTGACATCACATGTATGCTCTTGTCATACCATCCTGATACGAAGACCAGGTCACCTATTGGTGATGCGGCTATTATGTTGTCAAGGTGGCTGCTGTCAGCCTGCAGCGGCTTGCAGTTGTTGCTTGAAGTAGGCTGGCCTTGGTAGCAGTCCATCATCAGCCTTGCCTGCACGGTCGTCTTTCCAGGCCCTATGGTATTGCTGACCCTTGCAATGAACGGGTACGATTTTGAGGCGCCCAGCTCGAAAGTTGCCGTCACGGAGCCTATTATGAACACGTCGCCCGCGTTGTCGGCAGATATGTTGTAAGGCTGGTACGTTGCCTTGGTGCCTGAAGGAAGATGCAGGGGGGTAAGGTCTATCGCAGACGCTATCTCACTTATCGGTATCCTTCCGACTACATACGTCTGCCCGTTCTGTATCTGTATCACGTTGTTCCAGTATGTCTGCCAGTTCTGCTGCCACTGCTTGTTTGCCTGCTGCACAGGCGGCGGATAGACGTTTGATGACAATGATACAGACTGGACTGATGTCGGCTGGTACTGCGACGTGTTGTAGTAGCCATGGTTTACAATGCGCATGATGTCGATCTCGCCTGAGCCGGTGCCGACGCTGCCCCCGCCTGCGGATGCGCCGCTTATCCTTCCGTAGGCGTATACAGAGCACCAGGAAGGCTGGCAGTCAGCGCTGACCGGCACCTGCCTGACATATTGGCTAGTGTAAGGAGCCTCCACCATCTGGGTGCAGCCCACGTTTGCGCATATGGCCACATGGTTCGGCGGGCTCTGGCTGTCTCCCGAGATTGCGAAGAATATTAGGTCTCCAGGGACTGTGTCTGACTGCTGGATCGGCGTTACGTCCTTATACTGGTCTTCTGAAGTTCTTGATATCGTGAATCCTGCCTGCGCAGCCGCCCACTGCACCAGCCCAGAGCAGTCGAAGCTTCCTGATGTGGTGTTTGTATAGGCATTCTTGCAGAACGGGTCCTGTCCTTTCGGGGTCTCGCCGCCGAAGCAGTATGGCACTCCGAGCTGCGTCAATGCCGCCTGATAGACAGCTGCTGCGCTGCCTGTCTGCGACTGAGCCTGCTGGCCGCTTGTGGGCGTGCCTGAGAAGGCGCCGATAAGGGCAAAGATGTAGCCGCTAGGTATGCCTGCAACTGAATCTGGACTCGATGTCGGGGTAGCGCCCGATGATGAGCTTGCGGTGCCCGTCGAACCGCTTGTACCCGTCCACCACCCTGCGGCATTCTGCGCCTGGCCAGGAGGGCAGTTGTCACCAACATAGCCCACCGGCATGTACTTGCAGTAGCTGCCTATGGGTTCCCCTGCTGCGGGATCCCCGTATGTCTGCCAGTAGCAGAACTTGTGGCCTGTGACTGGTCCGGGGCAGTTGGCATTTATCGGGTCGTTGGTATATACGTAGGCAAATTGCATCTCGCATAATGGATTGAACCACCAGCTGCTTGCGCCGGTGGAGCAGGAACTTGGGCTGTACCCGCTTGTGTCTCCTGTCGAGGAACCTGTCTGGAGCAGGCCAGCGGGGACCCCTGAAGGGCAGGGGCTCTGTCCCTGGTAGCATTCGCCTGGATGGAAGGAGCTCTCGGCATATGCGATCGATACTATTATCTCCATGTCGGTTCCGGAGAATCCTGCCTGCTGAGCGCATGCCTCCACCTGCTGGAATGAGAGCGCTGTGGACTGGTCTCCGCTGTAGTCCTGGTTAGGGCAGTTCCCCCCTCCGCCGCCTCCGCTGCTTCCCGCTCCCGATCCGGGGCCTCCTATGTCGTATATTATGTTTGCGATCTGCAGCGTGTTCGCTCCCATTGCGTTTGTCTGCATGGCGTTATGGTAGTTGACAGGCGTTGCAACGCTGTCCCTCATGAACGAAACGAGGTTGTTGTTGTAGTTCGCATAGAGCAACGAATTGCTGTCTAGAGGGAAGGGCTCTATCGTGTTGTACGGCGAATAGTACAGCCAGGGGCCGTATATGTCGTACGCCTGGCTGAAGCCGAGGCTGTTCGGAGGCACTGCGGGGTTGGTTATGTTGAACTGCTGTATGAAATACGGGTAGACGTTTGCGTTGAATACCTTAGTTGACGATGGCGCATCGGGAGCCATGTAAGGGGGATTCTGCGAGCTGGACTGCGCCTGCTGTATCGGATAGTAGACATCGGGCGGCAGGACCTCTGTGAACGGTATGTAGGTGTTCTGTATGCTGTCGAGCGTCGTTGTGCTAGAATACGTGTAGTCGTACGTGCATTTGGTGTTCGGATCCTGGTAAGTCAACGAAAGCGGGCCGATGTACAGCGGCGGCACCTTGGAAGGGTCCACATTGAAGAAGTTGGCGTACCTGCCGTACCAGTACCACGACACGCTCTGCGGGTCCGTCGGGAAATGCCTGAATATGTAGGACCAGTTGCTGTAAGTCGTAGAGATGTATCCATTCACCTGGGGCGAGAAAGACAGCTCGCTTATCCCTACGTCCGCAGGGTTGCTGACCTGCAGCGATACCTGCGTTGTTGCAAGCTGGGATGAGGATGACGACGAAGACGACTGGAACTGGAAAGACGTCTTCAGAGAGCTTGACGGGGCCTGGCAAGCGTTGCCTGCGATGAATGAGTATATCTCCGTGTCTATCCACGACTGGTCCTGAGGATGCATTTCGGGGGTTGACGGGCATGTTACCAGCCAGCCGTTGTTGTTGATGTTGTACCTGTCGGCCTTTGTAGCGGGGGATATGTCTGTGGTCGGGCCCACGCTCTCGCTGAACGAGGATGTCGAATGTGGATAGCATGTGCTGAATGAGCATGTTTCGGACGCCGACGATGCGCCGCTTCCCTGCGGAGGCGCTCCGGAGCATGAAACAGAAGTGCCGCAGTAGTTGGGGCCCGAGGCAACGAGCGGGGTTATGGAGCTGTTGCTGTAGTTCGCAGCGGCCGGGTTTATGCTCTCATTGCCATTGAAGACATCAGTGGCGTTTGCCCCGTGCGCCTGCAGCGGCCGGTGCGAGAATACGCTGTACATTGCGAGGATGAGGAATATTGAGGAGATTATGAATACGCTTCTGCGCCTTTTCCCCTTCTCCCTCATGCAAGTCGCTTTTCTATATCGTATAACACATATTTTAAGATAGCGCTGATCGGTCATTCGGCGTTGCCAGCTCCAAGGACAAGCGCGACGGCCAGAACAGAACGTTTAAAAGCGTTTGTTGTGACTTTATCTCTGTGATGTGATGGCAAAGGCAACTTCCAAAAGTTCGAGCAAGACGGCAGCCTTCGTCTTGGAATTCTTGGGCAGTCTGATCTACCTTGTTCTCGTATTCGGCACGGGAAATGCGCTGGCGCAGGGTGGCGGTGTGTGGCTTCCGGTTCTGTGGGCGGCGGCGGTAATCAGTGCGATATCGCTGTTCTTCCTTAGCTTTACGAACCTGACAGGCATGGAAAACTGGGGCGCGATGAAGTTCTCCTTCCTTGGAGGATTCGCGCTGATAGCGCTCGTCGGGACAAGCCCTGGGCTTGGAACCGGATCGACGCTCTACTGGGCGGCAGTCCTGGGATTCGTGCTTTCGTTCCTGGGAAGCGGATTGGCCTGGAAGAAGTAAAGAGCTTTATTTTTTCTTTTCCTTTTTCTTTTCGTTTTTTTAGCTGTTGTAGTTTATCCTGTATATCTTGGTATCGGGGTTCTGGTACACGAGACGCATGCCGGCTATGCTGCTGTTCCACCTGCACTGGTTGTTGTTGCAGAAGTAGATGAAGGAGAGCAGGTTGCTAGTCGCTATCAGGGATCCGAAGACCATCGTGCCAGTCACGTTCAGGAAGTAGCCAGGCCTTGGAACGTCCGAGTATAGGAGCAGGATCATGTCTCCGCTTGCGGTTGCGTTTGGCTTTGTGAGGTTGAATATCGAATAGTTTAGCGTGCTCTGATCGTACATTGCGAAATACGAGATCGGCACGTACTGGTTGCCGAAGAACAGGGCGCTCGACACGCTCTTTGTGCCGTTGGTCTCGTTCCTGAAGTCTACTACGGTCGTTATCTGCTGGCCGTCCGTGCCCTTTATCACCCTGTCTGTTGCGTTCTGGCCCTCTGCGAACTGGCTGAGTACGGTATAGCCGTAGCTCTGGGCGAGGCTGCTGTTTATCCCTGCCTCGGTGAATATGCCGCTGGTCTCGAGCAGCCATGTGCTCCTTACCAGAAGGTAGTCTGGCCTGCCTGTTATGTTGCTGGTGAGGAACTGCCCGTCAGGATCGCTGCCGAGTATCCAAGCCGCGAACGGTCCTGCTATTGAATTCCTCTGCGCCCCGACGGAATCTGTAACGCTCGTCCTGTTCGCAACGCCTTCCACAACGCTCCCGTCAGGCCATATCGTCAGGACCACGCCGTTCGCCGGGGTGTTCGCCTTCATCCACTGCAATGCCTGTATGAACTGGTTGTTGATCGCATCCGCAGGATAGAGATGGCTCGTGTACGATACGGCCTGGTAGGAGAGCAGCGCAAGCATTGCAAGCAGCGGAATGAACGACGCGTAATAGACAGGCTTCCTGGTGGTCTTCTTGGCGTACGCTATCAGCCAGTATATTGTATAGGCTGAGAATATCGCTATCGGCACGGCTACTATCGAATTGAACCTTATCACGTGTATCTGGAGATACGAGGTCAGGCCAAGATAGGCCATGAGCAAAACCATCTCGGCCCTTATCGATGGCTTGATGGAAGGCCTGCCGCTGAGGAACCCCTCCCCGTCGCCCTCGATGTGCATGAAGAAGTAGAGCGCGAAGGACAGCATTACCAGCAGCCATATGAATACCTTCACGCTGTGCAAGTACGATGTCAGGTACATGAGCAATGTCATTGGCGTCGTGGCAAGGACCACGCCGAAGCTCTGGTAGAAGTAGCTTGGGCTGGGCGCCTGCAGCTCCTCTATGGTCGCGCCGAAGTTGGTTATCGTGATGAATCCGTTACCTATGAAAATTGAGTACACGATCGATGGCGCTACAATCTCCAGTATTGAGAATCCCACGACTAGCGCCATTGACGCAACCGCAAGCCTCCTGGCCTTTGTCCCCGCTAACGATGACAGGCTGTGCCTGCGCCTTGCGAGGTAATACGCTGAGAACCAGCCAGCGGCCACGAGAATTAGCAGCAGTATCGAGTCTACGCCGGTAAAGGCCTCGATTGATGTGACCCACCCCAGGGCAAGCCTGTAGAAGTTAACCAAAAGGTACCATACTGCGAACGACGCAAGGAGATAGCCGGAGCTTTTGAGCAGCTCCTCCTTGTCGAATATGAAGGATATGACCGTGAGCAGTATGAATCCGAAGAGCACGGTTGCGAACGCGAATGCTGCCCCGTTCCACACGATGTTGCAGAAGCTGAGCATCACGCCTGTGGCAATGGCAAGATACAGCTTCTTCCTGCCGTCTTTCTGCCTGAGCGTCTCTATCGCAAGCATCAGTGACAATATGACGAATATCGTTATGAACGAGTCGCCCCTGTACACGAGCGCGCTTGTCCTTGCGGAATCGCCTAGGCTCAGCGCTACGAGCGCCATGACAAGCAGCCCGAAGAGCTTGTCCTTGCTCACGTATCTCGAGAGGTAGTATGCGCCTATTACGTTGAAGAGGCCGAACAGCACAGGCATCAGCCTCATGATGGTGTAATAGCTTATGCCGAAGAACTGCAGGAAAAAGTAGGGTATGAGCGTGATCCAATACAACCCGTGCGGCTCTCCGACTATGCCGTGCACAGGCCAGCCAGATATGCCCAATACGTTAGGTATCTGGAAGCCGTTGTTCACAGCTGCCCTTATCACAGAATAATGGTAGTAGCCGTCGGGCTCGAAGAAGCCGTAGATGTTCAGCATCCTTATCCTTATGAATACGGCTATGGCGAATATCGCAAGCACAGCGATTCCGTATATCGCAATGCTGCTCCAGTCGCGCTTGACGCGCTCGTCGTGACCAGGAATATTGTGTTCGTGGGCGTTATGCTCATGCGTGTTATGATCGTGGACTGCGTGTTCAGGGGCACCGGGACTGCCAATATCCTCAGAGTTCGTGTCCATTTGATCATTCCTGCCTTGGTTGCGGCTTTCTTGCGAATACAAGGTATGCTGTGTGCCATATGCCTTTTGTGGAAGGCCTTACGCCCTCCTTCCTGACAAGCATGTCCCTTACTATGGTCTCAATAGTATAGATATCTGCGAAGCCAAGCCTTTCAAGCCTTTCTACGAACCTTTTGGCCTGCTCTGTATGCGGAAGGTACCCTACCACGCATCCGTTCTCCTTGAGCGCCTTCTTTGCGTTTGCAAGGGCCTTCTCTGATGACGGCAGGTCGAGGCATACGAGGTCGACATTCCTCTCTTCGAGCTTTTTCGTGACGTCCTGGTTCCTGAACGTTATGTTGCTTATGTTCCATATGCCGCAGTTCCTCTCAGCGAGCTCTATGAATTCCTTCCTTATGTCGTACGAATAGACATGGGAGCACAGCCTTGCAAGGCTCAGCGCAAGCCAGCCGCTGCCTGTTCCGGCATCGACGCATACGCTGCTCTTGCTTATTCCGGAGAACGCGATTATCATTCCTATATCTTTTGGCAGTATGACCTGCGGCCCTCTCTTAAGCTTCCTGTACTCTCTGGGGTATACGAACATCTACTCACTCTTTTTCGGCTTCCTTGCAGCTCTCTTCCTCGGTTTTTTCGCCTTTGCGGGAGCCTCCTCGACAGTCTTTTCCTTCACAGGCTCCTTTGCCTTGAGCTCGCTCGCCTTCTTCACGTCGAGCTGCGCCTTCTCGTTCTGGGCTTCTTCCTTCTTTGCCCAGTCCTGCTTGGTGGGGCAGTTCGGGTCCAGGTCCATCTCGAACACCTTCCCCTTCCTGAAGACCTTTATTTTAGGGGTCTTGCATATCTCGCATACCTTACCTGTAGGCACTATCCTTGCGTACTGCGGCACCGAGTACGTATTGTTGCACGAAGGCCAGTTGCTGCACCCTATGAACGACTTGCCCGTCTTCGACCTCCTCAGCACCAGGTTCCCGCCGCACCTGTTGCACACCCCGATTCTCGAGGATACCTCGCTCTCCTTGAGGCCTTTTGCGAGCTCATCGCCTATCTGCTTCTCGTTCTTCTTGAAATCCGCTATTATCTCTGTTATCATCGACTTTCCTTCATCGATCACCGTCTCCTTCGCCATAGTCCCCTTTGTTATCGAATTCATGTCATCCTCAAGCTTCCTGGTGAACTTCTCGTCCAGAAGGCTTGCGCAGTACATGCTGAGCGCGTCGTATATCGACATGCCGAATTCCGTCACCTGCAAGGCAGCTCCTTTTATGTACTCCCTCTTGAACAGCGTGTCTATGATCTCCGCCCTTGTGGCCTTTGTGCCGAGCTCCTTGTCCTCAAGAAGAGCTATCAGGCTGGCCTTCGAGAACCTCTTCGGGGGCTCCGTCACCAGCTCCTTCATGTCTGTCTTGTCCTGCACCAGCTTCTCGTTGCTTGCGAATACTGGTATGTCTGCGACCTTCGGCTTGTAGTAGGTGTAGAAGTCAAGCCATTCCGGCTTCTTTATGCGCTCGCCGCTTGCAGAGTACTGCTCACCGTCCACATCAAGGGACACGTTGGTGGACTCGAAGACCGCGTATTCTGCGAAGCAGGCCAGGAACCTTCTCGCTATCAGGTCGTAGAGCTTGGCCTCTTCGTCAGTAAGCTTGAGCGGGCTCTCTCCGGTAGGGTATATCGAAGGGTGGGCCTCGTCCTCCTTGAAGCCCTCGGCTGGCCTGAATCTCGATGCTGAGATCAGTTTTTCAGCATGCTCCTTGTACCTTGGGTTTGCTGCCAGCGCCTTTATTATCCTAGGAAGGTTCAAGGTCGCTGGAAGCTTCTGCGACGAAGTCCTTGGATATGATATGTAGGACCTTTCGTACAATGATTGGGCCAGAGCAAGCGTCCTTGAGGGGTCTATGCCGAAGGTGCGGTTGGCCTCCAGCTGCAGCGAGGTGAGGTCAAAAGGCGGGAAGGGCCTTACGCTCCTGTCCTTGGAATCGAATCCCTTGAGCACCACCGTCCCTTTCTTTGTCTTCTCGAGCGCCTGCTCGGCCTCGCTTTTTTCGAATATCTTGTCACGCTTGTTCTCGAACCTCACGCCCTTTACAAACATCACCACCTTCCAGTACGGCTGCGGCTTGAAACTCTTTATCGACTTCTCCCTTTCAGCCAGTATCGAGAGCGCCGGCCCCTGCACCCTGCCTATCGACAGCACCTTCCTTATCCCTGCGCTGGATATGGCCCTCATCAGGGCCCTGGACATGTTTATGCCCCAGAGCCAGTCTATCTTGTGCCTGGTCTCGCCTGCGTAGAAGTTCAGCAGGTCGAAGTCGTTGAGGCCCTTGTACGAGTCTATCAGGTCGCTCCTCGTTGTCGTGGAGAACCTCATCCTCTTGGCGCTGTCTGTCCTCAGCTCGCTGTTCACGTTGCCGTTTACCACGTATTTTATTATGTTGCTGCCTATGACCGTGCCCTCTATGTCGTAGTCGCAGGCGTTTATGAAGAAGGCGCATTTCCTCCCTACAGAAGCTATCGTGTCAAGGTATTTCTTGGTGAAGTAGGAGCTGGTGTTGACCTTGAAGGACTCGACCCACTCGACGTCGAAGACGGGTATGTCGCCCTTCCCCCTCTCGCGTATTGTGAAGAGGTGGCCCGCAGCCGCGACTATGTAAAGCATGTCGCTGCCGTCGCTGACCTCGTAGTACCTCACGCCGCTTACGTAGTTGGTCCTGGGCTTGCCGTCGCCTAGAGACATTGCTATCCTCAGCGCTACGCTGGGCTTCTCCGCTATTATCAGCTTGTTCATGAGCATCAGCTGCTTTGACCTATTCAATTCCTGCCATGCTTCCTGGTCCGCACGCGCGCTTCAGGCTCCTGCTGCGGATTTGACAGCCAGCGCGTCAGGTAGAAGCCGGCAGCTATGGCTATTACCGCTGTCACTATGACGGCTACCGCAGGCAGCCTGAGCAGGAAGAACACTATCGAGAGAAAGCTTGCTGCAACCACGATTGCAACCAGGAGCAGCTCCCTGTCCCTCGCATCATGCACATCGAACCGCATAACCATAGTTTATTGACATACCAACACTTAAAAAATAGTCTGATGATAGGTATAATCGGTTAGATGCTAGGGGAGCTTGGGATAGTCTTGGCTACGCTTGGCGCAGCCGGCCTTGCTGCTGTTGCGCAGTACCTTTTCAAGAGGTCAGTGCCCAAGTTCAACTTCAGGACAAGGGAGATACTGGGACTGGCCAAGAGCGGCAGGCTGCTGGCAGGCGTTTTCGTCTATTTCGTGGGGCTTGCCCTTTACCTTTACGCGCTAGGTTCGGGGGAGCTCTCCTTCGTATATCCGCTCTTCTCCAGTACTTTCATATTCATAGCGCTCATATCGGTTTTCGTGCTCAGGGAAAGGATGGGCATTGCAAGGCTATCAGGCATGGCGCTTGTCCTTATCGGCATACTGCTCATATCCTCAACGTATGGCGCTTGAAATGGATGGCAACTCAAAGAAATTCTTCGTAGTGCTTCTTGTGATAAGCACCTTTCTCGGTAGCGTAGGCCAGCTATTCTTCAAGATGGGCCTGTCAGACCACGTAGAGACGAAGGAGATAGAGCTCATAGCCATAGGGATAATAGCGTACGGCTCTGCGACCCTCGCATACTTCTACGCTCTTGGGAGATCGCATCTTAGCTGGGCATACGGGTTCGGCGGGCTGAGCTACGTGTTCACCAGCCTGCTGGCCTTCGCAGTGCTGGGAGAGCCTGTCACAGCCGTGAGGGTTGCCGGGATAGCAGTGATAGCCTTTGGCACAGCGCTGATAGGTGCGAGCTGAGGCGTCACTTCCTCGGGCCCGCAGCTTCTGAATCCTTTAGCACCCTGAGCCCC
>JAGWGW010000030.1 GCA_028867135.1 Microcaldota archaeon
GGATACACACAGCCCGCATCATGAACAATCAATGCTTTCAGTATTCTATATAATACCAATTATACTAATCATAGTTGTATGACCATCAGACTCAATCCGAGCGCCTGCTATATTGCAGGATTGATGAGCAGGACCAGGGAGAAGGGCAAGGTGGCGATATCGACCAGCAAGAGCGCCATTGAACAGAAGTTCATAGAAATCGCTGTGAAGAAGCTGAAGGTGGATCCGAAGAAGATAACGATTCAGGAGGGCATAGGGGTGAGAAATATCTACTTCTACCATTCAAGGATAGCGAAGGAGCTGCAGGAGGTACGTGAAAAGGAGCTCTTCATATTCAAAAGGATGAATGAGTTCTCAAGGAGCTACGTAGCAGGCATGTTCGACAGCTCGGGGCACTTGCAGAAAGGCACGATTTACATAAACGGGCTCACTCCGAAGGACAGGGTGATGCTCGACAACCTTGGCATAAAGACGCTGGACAACAGGGTCGTGAACTCAAAATCGTTCCTTGATGTTATTAAAGGGTACAGCGTATTCGAGGGGCTTGGGAAGTAGCTGGCTTTTATGGCAATTTATTTCGTAACGTCAAACAGGAACAAGTTCAACGAAGCCGAGAGGATCCTTGGCATGAAACTCAAGCGCTACGATGCAGGGATAAAGGAGCTGCAGTCGATGGATGCGAAGGAGGTGGCTGTTGACAAAGCGAGAAGGGCCTACGCAAAACTGGGAAAGCCGCTGATAGTGGAAGATACGGGCCTGAACATAGCAGCGCTGAAGGGCTTTCCAGGAGCGTTATCCTCGTGGGTCGAGATCAGCATAGGGAATAGGGGCATATGCGACATGGTCCGAGGAAAGGGCAGGAATGCCTACGCAGAAACATGCGCAGTGTTTTTTGACGGCAAGACCCTAAGGGCTTTCACAGGCAGGACTTATGGCAAGATAATGGACCATCCTAAAGGAAGGAATGGCTTCGGCTGGGACTACATATTCAGGCCGGATGGGTGCAGGAAGGTCTACGCGGAGATGACCATGGACGAGAAGAACAGGATTTCGCACAGGGGCAAGGCGTTCTCCAAGATGAAAAAATATCTGGAAGGGGCAGGTGCGCATGGCTAAGCTTGAGAGCATAAGGATAAACCTCTACCTTCCTGGCGACGTCTGGATACTCTCGATCACAGCTGCGATATGGTCGCTGGGCTCCTCGATCGCCTCCCCTTTCCAGTCCCTATTCTTCAAGGGCCTTGGAACCCCGATCGTCTATATAGGCGCGTTCACTGCAATAAGCTCCCTTGTGACGATAATAGCATACATACTGGGAGGGTACATTGCGGACGTGAGCGGAAGGAGAAAGGTAATAGTCGTGTTCAGCGTGGTGTCCGCCCTGTCAGCCTTCTTCTTCGTCTTTGTCAACACCTGGTTCTTCCTTCTTGTGCCGATAATAATAGGCGCTTTCTCGGGAATCTACAACCCGGCGTTCAACGCTATGATGAACGATTCGATGAGGCCAAAGATGCGCGCCGTAGGCTTCGCCTCGTTCGCAATCGTAAGCACTCTGCCATCCATATTTGCGCCGTACATAGGAGGCAACCTGATCCAGAGCTTCGGCATCGTCAACGGCATGAAGATCGCCTTCTTCCTCAGCGGCATGTTCGGCGCTGCTGCAGTATACATAAGGGCAAGGTACCTGAAGGAGACGTACAAGCCAGTGCCAGCTGAAAAGAAGGAGCTTGGGAGGGTCATGGCGGAAACCCTGAGAGGCTATCTGGACGTGATGATGAATTCGAAGGTGCAGGCCAAGAAGCTGCTGGCTTACGCAGCAGCATCGAGCGTTGCTGCGGGCCTTTCCACGGTCTTCATCTCCATCTATCTCATCGAGAGGATACATGTGGCGCCGAACCAGTACGGGTTCTTGGTGGGCATAAGCGCGCTTGCCACCAACCTGCTCCTTCTTCCAGCCATATCGGCCATGAAGAGGATGAGCATAAAAAAGATCGCGGTATTCTCGGCGCTGTCCTCGCCCGCAAGCATGCTGATATTCATATCCGCTACAGGCATGAACGACCTGATGGCATGGAGCATAACTGGAGGTGTGAGCGGAACGCTGCTGAGCAGCGTCATACAGGGGCTTGAAGGCAACGCTACCGGGAAAGAGGTAAGGGGCAGGTTCATCGCGCTATTCAACATAATCTCGCTGGCATGCGCCATACCCGCACAGCTGCTCTCCGGCTTCCTCTACACAATCTCGCCGCTCTCCACCTTCCTGCTTTCCATACCGTTCTACGCGGCCTCTGTGCTGATACTGATCTCGATATAAAAAACAAGCATTAAAATTGTTTGTTGGGATAAATCTATTGGTTCAATGCTACCCGAATGGCTGAAGATAAGACCTGTTTCGACAGAGAAGTACAGCGAGATAAAGCAGGAGATAAGCAGCCTTAACCTGCACACTGTGTGCGTAGAGGCGCGCTGCCCAAACATAACGGAATGCTGGA
>JAGWGW010000022.1 GCA_028867135.1 Microcaldota archaeon
AGGACGGGAGAGGCTGGCTTATATTCAAATGGAGGATAGATGGGGAGAAGCTCGCCGAATTCGTTGGTGGACTCGGTGTTGTGAAGGACGAGGCCGCGTTCGTGCTGTCCGAGAACTGCAACGACTACTTTGTCTGCAAGCAGTGCTATCCCAAGGAGAAGGAGGTGCTGCCCTTCGACACAGCGTTCGAGGCGGACTTCAAGTGCGCGTGCGGCAAGAAGCTTGATGTTCTTGACAGGCAGGGCGTGCAGGCGCTTTTCGCAAGCGCACCCGCCTGAGACGCTAGTCCTTATATTATTAACAGCGTAGAAGATAATGAAGCGAGGTAGGGTAGCCTGGAGTGCCCGCCGGGCTCATAACCCGGAGATCGGAGGTTCAAATCCTCTTCTCGCTATACCCCACAATTCCACTAATCGTTCTGTTTGTTATATATATGACATGATTACAATACCTTTTTAGATAAAAGAGTTCTGAAAATCCGAAAATAATAGCGGAACGGCGGGGTGGTCTTTTGCGGTCATGGGAAAGCGTTTTTGAAGTGTTGAAGAACGAGAAGAAGACAGGAGAGATAATACCGCTCGAGGCCGATTTCTATCTTGGCATTGCCGGCCTTGCGTCCTCGGTCCCTGACGACCAGGAAAGGAACAACCTCAACAAGACAATCGAAGCCATAAAGGAAAGGAGGGTCCAGAAGATACTGGTTTACATTGCCTACGGAAAGCAGGTTCCGGCCCCTTTACCGACTGAAGAAGAAGATTTATATAATCAGATAAAGAGAATATTAAAGAAGGACAGCGCGCCCACAAACCAGACGACAGTAAGGATATCTGCCGACATACCTGAGATAATAACGACCAAGGGCAGCAAGATTGGCCCGTTCAAGCAGAACGAGATAGTGAAGATGGGCGACACCGAAGATGTCAAGTTCATAATCGACAACAAGATAGGCGAGATAATATGAAAATAGCAAAGGAGGTCAACGCATACTGCAGGTTCTGCAACAAGCACACGAAGCACACGCTAAAGCTGTACTCCAAGAAGCCGACATCCGGACTCAGCGTGGGCACCAGAAGGCACAACAGGGCAATCAGAGGATACGTGGGCAGCGTAGAGCCCAAGATACATCCGAAGAAGGTCGGAAGGAAGCAGAAGGTCATGATGCAGTGCTCCGTGTGCAAGAAGATCACGGAGAAGGTCGTCGGCAAGAGAACGAAGAAGAAGCTCGAGATAAGTAGGTAGAAAAATGATACTGCAGAAAGAGCTCCCAGACAACGGGGAGTTCGTAATAGTGAAGATGACGAAGATCATGCCGCACGGTGCATACTGCAGGCTGGTCGAGTACAACCTTGACGCGTATCTTCCGATAGCCGAAGTCGCCTCAGGATGGATAAAGAACATACACGAGTTCATAAAGGAGGGCCAGCAGGAGGTCGCAAAGGTCATCTTCGTCGACCAGGCAAAGAGGGCCGTGGACGTGTCGCTCAAGAAGGCGACGACGAAGGACAAGAAGACCAAGATAGACGACTACAACTTCGAGAAGAGATCCCAAGGGATATTCACCAAGGCGATAGAGACGTCTGGGAAGGCAACAGAGGCAGACGCCATAAGGGCAGAGATATCAAGGACAATACCGACGTACACGGAGCTGGTCAACGACATATTCGAGGGCAAGGATCCGCTGGCGAGCTTCAGGGACAACGCGTTCAAGCAGGCGCTCTACGACCTCGTATTCAAGACGATAAAGCCGAAGAGCTACACCGTCGCATACAACATGGAGATGCGCTCGACAGACCCGAAGTACGGGGCCAGGAAGATCAAGGAGATGCTGGCGCAGGTGGAAAGTTCAGGAGTAGAGGTCCTTTACCTGGGCGCGCCGCACTATAAGTTGATATCCACAGACAGCAGCTATCCCAAGGCAGAGGCAAAGATAAAGGATAGCGAAAGGCTCCTTGAAAGCCTGGACAAGCAGCACGCATTCCACAGGGAGATGGTAAAGGCGCAGTAGATGAAAGGCACCAAGATATACTATAAGAAGACGAAGATGAAGAGCCCGATAATGATAGTCGGCCTTCCTGGGATAGGCAACGTGGGAAGCCTCGTGTGCGAGCACGTGCGCGACTCCCTTGGCGCGAAGCGCTTCGCCACCCTCAACTCGCCGCACTTCCTGCACCAGACCATAATGCTCAAGAACGGCGGCATGCGCCTGATAAACAACAGGTTCTACTACAAGGAGAACAAGAAGAACACGATAGTCATACTCCTCGGCGATACGCAGGCCGGAACCCCGGAAGGGCAGTACGATGTCAACGAGATGATAGTCAAGTTCTTCAAGTCGCTGGGAGGAAAGAGGATCTATACAATTGGAGGATACAACGCTGGCGGGCAGTTCGTGCACAATCCCAGGGTGTTCGGCGTCGCCACGAACAAGGCCCTCAGGAAGGAACTCAAGTCAAAAGGCGTCATATTCGGCAAGGCCGCAGGGACCATATGGGGCTCAGCGGGTCTGATCCCGGCTTTCGCAAGGAAGAACGGGTTGGAGGGCGCATGCCTTATGGGCGAGACCGCAATGCTGGAGATAGACGCGACCGCGGCAAAGGCCGTCCTCGACGTGCTGAAGAAACTGCTCGGAATAGAGATAAGCCTCGACAACATAGACAAGATAAAGAAGGAGACAGAGAGGCTGATAAAGGAGGTAGAGGACGCGCAGAAGGCCCACGAGTTCCCCCCTCAGAGCAAGGAGAACCTTACATACATAAGATAAAGTTTCCTGGCCAAATCCTTAACGCGCAATGCGCCAGTAGTCTAGCCTGGTAGGACTTTGCCTTCCCAAGGCAATAACCCGGGTTCAAATCCCGGCTGGCGCAACCCAACGAACAACAAATAAATCTAATGCAACAAATTAAGATCATAAGTGGGAAAATGGCTAAGCAACAGATGTGGCTCGATGGCAAGTTCGTGGACGCTGACAACGCGAAGGTCAACATACTGACGCACTCGCTCCAGTACGGCAGCGGGATCTTCGAGGGGATAAGGGCCTACGAGACAGCCAACGGCACGGCGATATTCAGGCTCAAGGACCACGTAAAGAGGTTCTACAGAACCGCAAGCGTGTACATGATGGATTTCAGGTATACGCAGACGACGCTGGAGAACGCGATAGTCGGGGTTGTCAAGAAGAACAACTACGGAACATCATACATAAGGCCGTTCGCATTCTACAACGACACGCAGATAGGTATCGAGACAACGGGCAAGAAGGTAAGCATTGCCATAGCGAACGTGCCGTTCGGCAAGTACTTCAAGGACAGGAACAAGGGCATAAGATGCGCCATATCCCCATGGCAGAGGATAAACTCCACATCGGTACCGCCTCAGGCCAAGGCAAGCGGCAACTACATAAACTCGATACTCGCATCGACCGTAGCAAAGAGGTCGGGATACGATGAGGCGATACTTGCAGACACAAGAGGATATGTTGCAGAGGGCCCAGGAGAGAACATATTCATAGTTGAGGACAACGTGCTGGTAACTCCGTCGAAGGCGTCGGACATACTCCTTGGCATTACGAGGGACTCAGTGATAAAGATAGCAGAGAACATAGGGATAGAGGTCGAGGAGAGGGAGGTCCACAAGGAGGAGCTCTACATGTGCGACGAGGCGTTCTTCACAGGAACCGCCGCGGAGGTCACCCCGATAGTGAGCATCGACTCCAGGAAGATAGGCGCAGGGAAGCCGGGGCCGATAACTACCCTCCTCATGAATAAGTACTTCGACATAGTCACTGGGGAGAACAAGGAGTTCACGAACTGGCTCACTTTCATATGAGCATGAAGAACGCGACTATGAATGCTGCGGCCGCGCACATGACATTTGTGGTGTACTTGTCGCCTATTCCCTTCTCCTCGAAATGGCCGAATAGCGAATCAACGACAGAGCCGACGAAGCCGGCCACCACCACGACCGCGAAATCATAGAAACCGAGGCCTATCAGGAACACGAACAAGGCTATTATGACAGACGCGGCAAGGCTCATTAGAAGGCCGAACGCGCTCACCGCACCCGAGGAGCCTCTTTTCGCCTTCCTGAAGGTGACTATCGATACCGGCTGCCCGTCCAGAACCCCGAGCTCGCTGCCGAACTTGTCAGCTGCCGCAGCAGCAACGCTGGCCACGTATACAACCACGAAGACGTGCGCATAGCTGCCGGTAGACCCGACAGCGTAGGCAATGGCCGCAAGCAGCGGCACCATCCCGTTCGCGGCTACGTTCCTCCAGCCGCGCATCTCCCTGTAGCTAGCCATGGCTATCTTTTTCCTCCTTCCGGCGAGCGTCACAAGCGCCGATATGACAAGGAAGGTAAGAATGACGAGTATGAAGAACGGACCGTACGCCCCACCCAGCAGGAATATCAGGATTCCAAGGACAAATGCCGCTATTATGCCCCTTGAATCAAGTGTCAATAAGCCAACCATACAACCATGTTTATGAAAAATTCCACTATTTAGAAACCCTTTTAAACTTGCTTAAACCATATCTGATTACGAGTTCTCTATCATAGGAGGAGTAACTGGTCGCCTTGCCAGCGCGTGTTTACACGTTCGCTGGCCTCTTCCTTTTTATCCAACGTAGAAGCATTAGCCAACAGAATGTTTATATCCTTATTCCTGCATAACTCATTACGCATCTAATCTTCTCAAACTGAACGCGCATTACAACATTATAATATAGTATTAGGGATTTTCGTGGCGAAGGAGAAGGGGTTAAAGTCTCTTGAGGACCTTCCGGGGGTCGGACCGGCATCGGCTGAGAAGCTGAAGGAGAAGGGCTACGACAGCATAGAGAAGATAGCCACATCATCGCCGCACGAGATAGCAGAGGTATCAGGGATCAGCGTCGAGAACGCCAAGAAGGCGGTCGACGCCGCAAAGCAGGCCACGACCCTTGAATTCGAATCAGGCTCCAAGATCTACGAGACGAGGAAGGCCCTGGGCAGGATCAAGACGGGTTCCAAGAGCCTTGACGAGCTGCTTGGAGGGGGCGTAGAGACCAATGCCATAACAGAGGCGTATGGGAAGTTCGCCTCAGGAAAGACGCAGCTGGGGTTCCAGATAGCGGTCAACGCCCAGCTGCCGATAAGCGAGGGGGGCCTTGACGGCAGCACCCTGTTCATAGACACGGAGGGCAGCCTGCCTTACGAGGAAACGGTTCTATTAGAAATAGACGGAAAGCTGCGTTTCGAGAAGATCGGCGAAGTTGTAGAACGAGCAATAACGGATGCAAAAGAAGCCAAAGACATAAACGGCAGCATATCCGTATCGGAGAACCCAAGGAGGATTCGGGCGGTCTCATTTGACCCCCAAACACTTAAGGTAGACCGATTCGACATAACCGGTTTCATAAAGCATCCTATTAAAAAGATATTCAGAATCAAGCTCGCGAGCGGCAGAGAGGTCAAGACTACCGAATATCACAACTTCTTCACACTAGACAAGGAGGGAGACTTGGCCCCAACTTACCTTAAGGATATCAAAGAAAAAGACTTCGTAGCGGTTCCTGCCTTTATCCCAAACGCGACACACAAAAATGACATATCCGACGAGGAAGCCGAATTCTTCGGCCTGTATGTTGCCGAAGGCAGCATGATACCAGACGACAGATACAAGACCGGGCATTACCTTACAATTATCACCCAGAAAGATAACCCAAAAGTGGAAAAAATAGTGCAAAATTTCACAAAGAAAAGAGGTTTAAGATACCACAGGAACAAAATGGATTATAGGATTTATTCCAAAGAGCTAACAGAAGAGCTGAAAGCATGCTACCAGTTCTCACCATATAACTCGCATACCAAAAGGGTGCCGGAATTTATACTCAATTCGACAACAACATCTCAAAACAGCTTCCTCAACGGCTACCTGATTGGAGATGGCAGCCTGAACAAGCTCAATAACACCCAAAATGCTGATACTGTGAGCAGATTTCTAGCTAATGACCTACTCTATCTGATGGCGTCTTTCCGCGTGCCTGCCAGGAACCAGCAAATATTCAGGGAAGGCGTGCGCTCAAAGGGCGGGCCAAGCCAGACATACAACATTCATTGGGCTGTAGATACGAAGAAAGACAGGAACCTACAACTTCTGCCAAACAACCGCCTGCAGATAGGCGGCCTTCTCAAGAAGGCAAGAAAAGAAAACGGAGCATCACAGTATGGCATAACAACAGGCAAGACAACATCCCCAGTTTCACAGATAGAAACAGGAATAGCCAAATCCGTAAGCAGGAGCAAACTTAAGCGGCTGCTAAATCTTCTCAATGAAACGCCATCTGTTTCGAAACTTAAAAAGCTAATAGATAGCGACATATGGTTCGACAAAGTCGTGTCTATAGAAGAGGTTTCAGAGGAAGTCTGTTACGATTTCGAGGTCATGCCCGGTAAAAAGATAGAAAACTTCATAGGAGGTTACGGTGGCGTTTTTCTACATAATACCTTCCGGCCGGACAGGATAGAGCAGATAGCCAAGGCCAGCAACATGGATGTCCAGAAGGTGCTCGACAACATACTCGTGGTAAGGGCCTTCACCACTGAGCAGCAGATACTATCCCTTGAAAGGGCAGACAAACTGATCAGGGAGCACAACATCAAGCTGATAATAGTAGACTCGATAATGAACCTTTTCAGGAGCGAGTTCGTAGGGAGGGGCGCGCTTGCTGAAAGGCAACAGAAGCTGAACCAGCACATACACAAGCTGCAGCACCTAGCAGACACGTACCTGCTCGCGGTATACATAACAAACCAGGTAATGGAAAACCCCGGCATACTGTTCGGGGACCCGACCATGCCCGTTGGGGGCAACATCATAGCACACGCAGCTACGACAAGGCTCTATCTAAGGAAGTCAAAGGAGGACAAAAGGATAGTAAGGCTTGTCGACTCGCCGAACATGCCAGAAGGAGAGGCGATCATGAAGATAACGCCCAACGGCATAAAGGATTGAAGTTCTAGTGCTTTCATGCTCGCTTTGATAGGGATGGGTCTTGGTACTGGAGATGTCTCAGCCGGGGCCATAGACTTCATGAGCACTGCATCAAGGGTATACGTAGAGCGCTACACAGCGGTAGTGGACCAGCAGACGATAAATTCGATAGCAGGCATGATAGGCAAGGAGATAGCAGAGCTCCAAAGGGCCGACATGGAGGACAATCTCAAGGAAACTGTCAAGCTCGCCAAGGCCGAGGATGTAGCTATCCTGGTGTCTGGAGACCCGCTCGTCGCAACAACGCACCACATAATCGTCGACGAAGCAGCCAGCCAGGGCATAAAGACAAGGATATTCCATTCTTCATCCATCTTTTCCGCCGCAATAGGCGAAAGCGGGCTCGATATCTACAGGTTCGGCCCTCCCGTGACCATACCGTACTGGAGCGAGAAGTACAGGCCGGCGTCGTTCCTCGATGCTATAAAAAGAAATATGGCAAACAATTTCCACACAATGCTCCTGCTCGATATAAACCAGGCCGAAAAAAGGCCGATGTCGCTCCGCGAGGCCATCGAAACAATCCAGTCTGCGCAAAAGCAAAGCGGCATGGACGCATTCGGGGATGAAACAAGGCTCTTGATAATGGGCGACGTGGGAAAAGAAGGGCAGAGGATAATATACACAGCCCTCGTATCCGCAATGCGCCTTGAGAACGAGTTCCATGACAAGATGCTTGCAATCATAGTCCCCGCAAACCCGAACTTCGCGGAATCCGAGGCGATATCAAAGTTCCAAAAAGTGTAGCTCCTACCCCCAGTATTTCATCGTCCTGAACAAAGCGACGGAGCTGAAAAGCTGCACGAACCAAACAGTCACGATCCTGTAGACTATCGTCACAGCAGCAGCTATCCCGAAATCCATGTAGGATCCCAGGAGATATGTCATGGAGCCTACCAATAGACCGTCCGTTATCCCCAATGTCGCAGGGATGCCGCTCACCATCCCTACCAGAAATGACGACGAGTATATGAAAACAACTACGGCAAGCATGCTCCAAGGAAGGTTTATGCCAAACCCGGCAATCACGAAGTAGAGGGCGACTCCATTCATCAGCATCGACGGTATAGTGAAGAGCATCGAATATGCATAGGACTTGAGGCCGAGGAGCCCGTGGCTCTCGAAATACAGGTGACCCATGTCAAGGAAGCTCCTCAGTCTTCTGAACCTGTAAAGGCGCCATTTCAGGAAAAGGAAAGGGCGCTTTGTTACCAGGAAGGCCAAAGGGCCGAGAAGAAGCGCCACGAAAATCAAGGACACGTACACGAACCTGCCTATCAGTATCGCTGAACCTATGGCAACAACAGCAAAGCCCGCAGAATCGGTTATTATGTCCGCCACAACCGCAGGAAAGGTTCGCGCGAAGCTTATGCCCGTAAGCCTATTTATCGTATATGAGACGATGCCCCTGCCCCATCTTCCAGGGGTTATGTCCATCGAATACATAGACATGTAAATCACGAAATCCTTGACCAGCGGGATCTTCACGCCGAGCCTCCTCATGTATATGAACCATTTCGGGAAGCGCATCACGTATCCTGCAAAAACCGACAAAATCGCCAGGAGCACGTAGAACATGTTTAATGAAGACAAAATCGCCATAAAGCGGCCTAGGCCCTCCTTCATTATCGCAAGCAGCGCTATTATCGCGAAAATGGCGAAACTGACTACAAGTATGCCTATCAAAATGCGCCTCACCCTCTGCACCCTGTCCCTGTACCGTGCCCCGCTTCTAACTTTATTGAGGCTGCTCAGGTCAAGGCCGCTACCTCCACCACGCTGGGGCATAAAAACATTAACGATACAATTTATTTATAATAGATGCAACTACTTGTAATGCCGATGTGCTTGCTTGCTCCAAATAGAATTCGTATCCAAGGACAACATATTCGCCGAGGATCAGTCGACCAAGGACATACTGAAGAAAGGCTCCTTCGGGACGGAAGAGGGGAAAAAGCTGAAACTGACCCCAGAAGAGGCCCTCTACCTCATCGATGTCAGGAACGCCGAGTGCAGGCGCAAGGAGGAAACGATCTCGTTCAACGGCTTAGCATCGAAGTTCTGGACGGCCAAGAAGTTCATAGCAAGGTACCTTACGTACAAGGACTGGAGGGACAGGGGCCTTGTGATAAGGCAGCCTGGAGAGGAGCATAGCCAAGCGAACAAGACGCCGATAAAGCAGTACCCCAAGTCTGAGATAAAGCTCCCGACCTATTCCTTTTCGGGGGTATTCTTCAAGACAGACATGGTTTCCATAGTGGAGGACAAGGAAAAGGGCAAGTACCTTTACGAGAACCTGTGGCTTGGGCAGTACGGCTCGTACAAGGCGCCGGAAAGAGGCCAGCTCAACAAGCTCGACATACTCGAGACAACCTATCTCTTGGAAAAGGGCATGCTGCGCCTTACCAACACAACGCAGAGGGAGGTGAGGAGGATTGCGCACTCGAGAAGGAGGGACTTCGAGAGATTGTACGAGGTCTACAGGGAATGGAGGGATCTAGGTTACGTCATAAAAACAGGCTTCAAGTTCGGCACGCATTTCAGGGTATATTTCCCAGGGGCAAAGCCGATGACAAGCGAGAACAAGGACTGGGTGCACTCGAAGCACGTGATCCATGTCTTTCCGAAGGAGTCAAGGATGCTGATATCCGAATGGGCCAGGGCGATAAGGGTCGCGCATTCCGTCAGGAAGACATTCATACTAGCAGTTCCAGGGAAGCGTGCAGAGCCGAAGGTGAAGCCCGACTACATACTTTTCCACAGGAAGGGCGGCGAGGCAGAGAACCCGAAGACAGGCGCCCCAAGGTACGCCATGCTTTCGCTCAGCGAGGACGAGTACATAGGCGGCATGGAGTTCGCAGGGGCTATAAACGAGGCCAAGAGGAGGAAACTGGAACTCGTAATGGCCATAGCGGACAGGGAGACAGCCGTCACGTACTACAAGATAAGGCAGATAAAGCTCGCAAACAGCCAGAACGAGTACTACGAGATAGACTGGATGCAGCCCTGAGTTGACGAGGCAAAGGCAAGAAGATTTATAAATGCTCTATAAGCTAATATAATTCAGGCGATGCTATGAAGATTTCAGAGATTTACCGCATGGACATCTACAGCGACGGCGGCCAGTATCTTGGAGAGGTGCAGGACGTGATAATAGACTTGGAAAAGGGAGAGATAAGCAGGCTCCTAATGGTTCCCTGGAAGAGCGTCAAGGGAGATGCAAGAACGGCTCTCAGGAAGAAGTCAATACTGTACAAGAGCGTAAAGAACGTAGGAGACGTGGTTCTCGTAAGCTCACCGCCTCCAGGAAGCCAGGACATTCCTAAGGAGGAAGCGGAAGACCTATACAAGTAAAGGTTACTTTATAACCTTAGGGAGTTTCACTCCACGCTGGTTTAGATAGGATCCAGTGTAAACGTTTGTTACCTTGTTGAGCGTAGCAGCGAAGATTACATGCGCGAACCTCAGCTTAGGCTTAAGCAGTATCGGATAAGGCGCGTTGTTTATCACCTCTAGCGTAACGGTCCCTGCAAAACCCGCATCTATTATCGTAGGAGGCATGGAAAGCCCGTGCCTTGCCCAAGTGCTCCTCAGCTCGACGAAGCCCATCAGGTTGTCGGGCAGCTTCACATATTCCATGGTAGAGAGCAGAACCTGCGTATGCGATGGCACGACCAGCCCAGAATTGTCCTTTCTTACCAGGTACTCCTTCTCAACGTGCTTTGCGTTCGTAGGGTCGAATATCATGTCCTCCCTGAATTCCGGGTTCCTGAACGCAATCTCGTTCGACAGCCTCAGGTCGAGGCCATTCTCGCGTATCAGTTCCTTGTTGAACGGCTTTATAACAAGCCTCTTCGTCCTTATTGCGCCCTCCAAATCATAATCTGACAATATCGCAAAACCACCAGGATAGTCTATCAATTTATAGCAATAGACTATATAAGCTTTAACAAAGGTTTCAATGTATGTTCATAGCAATAGACGGCGTAGACGGAGCTGGCAAGACGACGCAGGCAGAGCTCCTCTTCAAGCGCCTGAAAGGCGGCAAACGCATCCTTACCAGAGAACCAACAAAGACCGACATGGGCGCTATAATAAGGGACTTTCTTGCCGGGCACGAGGATCTCAATCTCAGGACGATGCAACTGCTATTCGTCGCAGACAGGTCTGAGCATGTTGACAAGGTCATAGAGCCCAAGCTGAAGGAAGGATACACAGTCATAACAGACAGGTACCTTTTCTCAACGATAGCATACGGCATGGCGTCCGGAATCGATAAGGAATGGCTCATCGCCCTCAACAGCAAGTTCCCCATGCCAGACATCACAATAATACTCGACATAGACCCGAAGGTAGCGTTGAAGAGGGTCGACGGGAGAAAGAACGGCAAGGAGATATTCGAGGAGCTCGAGTTCCAGAAGAGGGTGCACGACGCGTACATGGAGCTCAAGAGCAGCTACAAGAACTATTTCATAATAGACGCATCAAAGAGCGAGAAGGAGGTAAGCGAGCAGATAAATAGGATTGTAGGCAAACATTATCCTTAACATGCTCCCATCGTCTAGTCCGGCCAAGGACGTGGGGCTTTCAACCCCGCAACTCGGGTTCAAATCCCGATGGGAGCACGTAAATAAGTCAAAAGACGAAGCCGCAGGACCCCTTTTAAAACCTGAAAATCTACCCTTTGATGCGAATATATATGGCAATAGAAGGAACAAAA
>JAGWGW010000001.1 GCA_028867135.1 Microcaldota archaeon
GATAGGGAAGAACGGACTGGTAGTGAAGCCTGTGGAAAAGGTCTATGGGTAGGACAGCTGTTTCCACAGCGCGTAGTTGGGGGTTGGGATGAACATATTTGAGAGGTTCTTACTTTCGAGAGAGGTGACTGTCAGGGAGGGGGAGATAACCCTGGATCAGCAGAGGGTCATAATGCTCCCAGTGAATTTTATAGCCTCTTACACGCTCAAGCTCGCCAACGACAAGGCCGAGGGCAGAAAACTGTACGAAGCCATGAAGAAGGGAATGTTTGCCTTCTCGATACCGCTTGGCAAGGCGTACGGTCTTTCTTATAAGGACTTTTTGGACAGATGGATCAAGTACAACGCGTTTGCAGGGTGGGGCATAGTAGAGTACCAGTTGATAGAGACGGATACGACGCGCGGGTTCCTTACATACAAGAACCTGACGCTGCATTTGTACCTGAAGGGCAAGGGCATAACAGAGCATTCGGACAGGCTGCTGGAAGGCATAATCGCCGGGGCGCTGTCAAGCACCTTTAAGGTGGATATCGACGCTGTGGAAACCAAATGCGTATGCTCCGGAAATGACGTCTGCGTTTTCTATTGGGGGCCAAGAAGCTATCTTAGGAAGGAGTTTCCTGAGTTGATATCGAAGTGGTAATCGTATGAATTTCTTTGAAATGCTTATAATGAGCAAGAGGATGTCCTTCGAGGACGGAACTGTGACCCTGTATGGCGAGAATGTCCTGATCATCCCTGCGCCGAATATCGTAAAATACATATGCATGGCAGGCGCCAACCAAGGAAATGGTAGGGACATGTATTCCAGGGCCAAGGCAGCAACGCTTGAGTACAAGCAGGACCTTGTGAAGGCGTACAAGTCTGGTGGGGGCATGTCATGGATCATCAATACCATCAACCTGTATGGCTTGGGTAAAGCCACATACCAGGGCGCCAGCAATAGCCTGCCTGCGGGAGTAATAATCCTGGAAAACTCGCCTTTTGCCCACAACCCAGATTGCAAGGCTGGTGCGCCCATTGATCATGTCTTGCGTGGCATAATAGCAGGCATGGCCTCAGCGATATTCAATAAGGATTTTGACACGATTGAGTTGAAATGCGCTGCTGCAGGAGGCGATTCGTGCAAGATCATCATAGACTCTAAGAAGAACCTTATGAGGAATTTCCCTCAATTCTATGAGGATCAGATATAGCGTCGATTACCAGGTGTCTGTCTTCATCTCGTACGCCTTTTCTATGTACTCCCTCTCCTTCAGGAACCTGACGGTGTCTATTGATTTGATCTCGTTTGCTATCTCTTTGAGCAGTTGGTAGTAGTCCTGCCATTGCTTGATTATTTTCTCCTCGAATTTCGGATACCTGGTTTCCCGCTTAAGCATCTTGTTGAGCTTGAACTCTATGCCGCCCTCGTGCTGTTTGATGAATTTGAGAACGGCCTCGCTTGACATGTCCGACTCTATCAGCTCCCTCGGATAGGTTCCCAATACGTTACCTATTCTTGCCATTTTTTGGGAGATGTAGTTGAGCTGCCGCAACATGGCAAGCTCTGAATCGTTGAATCCCTTGGAGCACATCAGGTCGAGATCCATCTGTATCATGATTTGCATGCCGTGCGGCACGTAAGCGTCGTTCTCGATCACATTGGCAACATTTTCATCCTCGTTTACGAATTTGCTGTATCTGAGCGCGTTCAGGAGCTGCATTACGTCGAAATCGAAGGATTTCTTGTACCTCTCGTATTTAGGATACCTCCTAATTTCGCCCATCAATGAATTATCCCATATCTCCTTGGTTATGTCCAGGTACTTCAGCTCATCAGCGTTGAGTTTTGATCTGTCTATGTGCTCTGCCTCAAATGGAATTTTAAACAGTTCGTCGAAAAGTTTGAAGTTGCGCATGTCCGCGTTGTCGATCAGGTCGTCTAGCAGGACTTCCCATAATGCAAATTCCGTTTTTACGACCGCGAGGGAGCCCATATACAGTGGCTCTACAGTTGACAAGCTGCAGTTCTCAAGGACGCGCAGGGTCCAGTCGAACATGCTTTCGTCCCTGCGCCCTATCTGAGCATATTTTTCAACTGTGCCTGAGAGATCTTTGACGAGATCTTCGTGCCTTGCCACGATCTCTGGCCTCAGGACCGTTTTAGGAAAGCCCTGCGAAGGGTATCTTTTCATGAGTATCACTCGTTTGACTGATAAGAAACCTCTGCTACACACACCTTCCCGATTAGATAATTGTAGCGCAATTAATATAAAATCACAATCATAGTCCTATGAAGGGACAGGTAGATGTTTTGAAGCACATAGGAAGGTTCTGGAGGGAGGTAATACTGGGCATATTCTTCCTGGACGGCCTGTTCGCGTCGCTGCAGATAAACCCGCTCGGCTCCGTTTTCCAGATGTTCGACAGCACCACCGCTCAGCTCAACCAGACGATTGGGACTCCTGTTGTAGATAGCTCAAGGATATACGTAATCGCTTCTATAATCTTGGAGGTGATAGGGGTTGTGATAGGGCTCATCGTGGCTGGATTGCTGGGCCTGATAGCGATAGCCATCGCCTACGGTTCCGGATACCTGCTTCTAGGCAATCCTCTGATAGGCATTGCCCTGTTCGTCCTGTCCGCCATATTCCTGTTCCTCGGGCACAGAAACAAGAACAAGAAAAGGCTATACGACGGCAAGAATGGAAAGATTTAAGTATTTTTACCATAAAATAGTAATTTATGGAAAGCTCTGTCGTAGTGATGGATGACCAGGGGAGGATATACCTGCCGAAAAAGGTAAAGGAGGGCATGGGCAGGAGGTTCTTCGCGTTCAAGATGAGGGGAGAGTTGATACTGGTGCCTATACCCGAGGACCCGGTCAAGGACCTGCAGGAGCAAGGAAAGAAACTGCCGAAGAATATATCGATAAAGACGCTCAGGAAAGAGGCATACGAAGAGGCAATGAAAGAAGCGATGTCGAACGTTGAGAGGCTAGAAAAACTCAAGAAATCTAAAGGCTTATAATAAAGTATATAATCTTTTACTTAAATATAAATTACGTGGTAATAATGCCATATGCCGATGCCGATTTTTTCCTTGCAATACTTAAGCCGTCTGATTGGCTCAAGGATAAGGCCTTGAAGCTTCTTGATAAATATAGGTCTGATATTACAGTTTCCGAGGCGACATTTGTTGAACTTATGCTTATTGTTAAGAAGAACGGATTGGATCCCGTGACAATAACTACCGATGCCATGGAAATATGTGGTATTGACAATGCAGTATACTTGAAGGCGGCATCTTTCATCGCTGAGGGAGTTGGAGTGCTTGATGCATTTCATGCGGCGCACGCCGACGATGAGATAATCAGTTCCGATTCCGTTTATGACAAGTTAGGGATCTTAAGGATAAAGCTGGAGGAGTGAAAGGCGCAGCATTGTGAAATGTCTTTAAGCTTTTATGCGGAATGTTTCTTGATTGCTATGGAGAGGAGAAGCGGAATAATCAAGAAGGGGATAGGAGTACT
The DNA here is from genome assembly GCA_028867135.1 of Microcaldota archaeon. Classification (GTDB taxonomy): domain Archaea; phylum Micrarchaeota; class Micrarchaeia; order Micrarchaeales; family CABMGC01; genus JAGWGW01. Next base: position 3,515 of record JAGWGW010000001.1, read on the forward strand.
TGACAGGGCCTTTGGGTTCGAGGAGGCGTACGCTCACTGCGACATACCTTGCGGGATATATGATCCGCACATGGCGCAGATGTCGGCCCATACCGTGATAAGGATGCTTGACATGATAAGCGCGCTCCCGACCGAACCCTCGAAGATGACAGCTGAGGACAGGGAGAAGTTCATAAGATGCGTCAACGTGAAGGAGGAGCATGCCGCGATGGTCAAGAACGAGGTCAGGATAATATGGGGCGATTACTTCAAGCCGGAGCACCTGAAGGCGCATCCTGAGCTTCACGACCTTGTCTGGAGCATAATGAAGGCGGGCTCGAAGTCGAAGCAGACGCTTGACATGAAGGCTGCCGAGGAGCTTCTCGAAAATGTCCAGAAGTTCGCGGAGATATTCTGGGCGACGAAGAACGTGCAGACAACAAGGGCGAAGTCGTTCTATCCTACTGAGAGAACGTTCGTCTATCCTAAGGTATAGTCGATGCGATTTCCCATAAGGATATTCAGGGTAAGGAGCAGCAGCATGGAGCCCACGCTCAGCGACGGCGATTACGTGATAGCCAGCGCGTGGCATGGAAGACTCAGGGAAGGGGATATCGTGGTGCTCAGGCATCCTTCAAATGGCATGCCGATCGTGAAGAGGGTAAAGGCCGTAGGCAATGGCAGGCTCTTCGTGGTCGGCGACAACTGGCAGTACAGCGAGGACAGCAGGACCCTTGGCGCATTAGGCATCGGCACAGTCATGGGTAAGGTGCTATTCTCGGCCAAATAAGAATTCTTATAAACCTTGCATGGCATAGCATAATACTGGTTTTTATGAAGCTAAGACCCGCACGCTCAGTCAGGGAAATACGCAGCCAGGCATGGGCTAGGTACTCTGTCAAGAAGCCCAAGAAGAACTACATCAAGGCGCTGCCGCACACCAGCCTGCTGATATTCAACATGGGCGTGGACAAGGACACATACGACCTCAAGCTGACGCTTGACTCGCGCCAGTACGTGCAGCTAAGGAGCAACGCGCTCGAGTCGGCAAGGCAGGTCGCGAACAAGTTCCTGGAGAAGAGCCTTGCCACCAACTACTACTTCAAGATACTCACATACCCCCACAATGTCATCAGGGAGAAGAAGAGGGCAACGGGCGCAGGGGCGGACAGGATCTCGCAGGGAATGAGCCTCTCGTTCGGGAGCCCGTCATCGCTTGCAGCAAGGATAAAGAAAGGCCAGTCGGTGCTCATGATAAAGACAAGCAGCACGAACAGGAAGGTGGCAGAAGAGGCCCTGCACAGGGCGGCCTCGAAGCTCTCGGGCACCTATTCAATAATCAAGACAGAGATAGCGCCAGAAAGAAGCGACCAGCTTGCACAGGCAGAGATCCGGGTCGCAGTTTGAGGCATGTTTAGGGGCTTTATCCGAGATAATCGTATACACCCTCCCTGCTTTTGAAGAATATCAACAAAATTCTGGATCCGTCTATGTTATATACAAATCTCTTGTTGCCAATCCTTACTGAATAGGTATTTTTGGCGTGGCGAAGAGGCTTACCTATGAAATTAGATGCTTTGAGTCCTTCTACTATTGCATTTATTCTTTTTACCTCTTCTTTAGTTGCCTTCCTGAAGTCTTTGTCGAATGAGGCCGTAGAGAAAATCTCCATATGCCCACGTCATCCGAACTTATGTATCTTCTCTTTTCCTTTAGCTATTTCTTTAAGCATTTTATTTGCAGCAACAGCATAGAGTTCGTCGTCTGTAAGTCCGTGCATCTGATCAAATTCGAAAAGCGCAAGGCGTACGGCTTCTGTCTTTGTCTTGGCATAATTCTCCTCAACCATCCTGTCTATCACCTTTTCCACATAACCCTTTACCTCTATGTTAATATTTGACATAATAATATCTATAATAAATTATTATAAAAAAGATATAAATATCTTTGCTTTTTATGAGATGAATGCCATCTTACTGCATCTCCTCGTATGCCTCTATTACCCTGTTTATGCTCATTACCACCCATGGGGAGAACTTCTTCGGGTCCTTTGCTATCTCCTTCTTGAGGTCGCGCAGGCCCACCCACTTCCAGTCCGATACCTCCCTGGGATCAGGCTTCGGGTCCTTTCCGTAGAACCCGAAGAATACGTGGTCGTACTCGTGCTCTGTAAGCCCCTGGCCTACATCAGCCTTGTAGGTGAAATGGAATGCCTCCTTCAGGTCGCAGTCGAAGCCCATCTCCTCCTTGAGCCTTCTCCTTGCAGCTGTTATGGTTGCCTCGTTCGGATATGGATGGCTGCAGCATGTGTTGCTCCATATGTTCCTTGCGCTGTGCTTCGTGGGAGCCCTCTTCTGCATCATGGTCTCTCCCTTGTCGTTGAAGACGAATACCGAGAATGCCCTGTGCAGCTTGCCGCCGTCCTGGTGAGCCCTTATCTTCTCCTCTATGCCTATCTGGTTGTCATTGTCGTCTACCAGTATGACCTGGGTCTCCATGGATAGATATTCCAAGAAAGGCATAAATATGTGAGCGGGCATCTGTTGATCGTCTAATGCTGATGCACATGCGGATACTTTTGCAGTTCCCCGAAGGCCTCAAACAGAGGGCCTTGGAGCACGCCAAGAGGCTCGAGGCCGAGGGAAACGAGGTGCTGATATCTGCTTCGCCAACATTCGGGGCCTGCGACCTTGCCATAGACGAAGCGAAGAACGTGAAGGCAGACAAGCTCGTGCATTTCGGGCATGCGGAGTTCCACAAGGTAGACTTCAACGTCGAGTACGTGGAGTACTACACGGACGCTGACCTTGGCATACTGAACGACTCGCTCAAGCCTTTGGAGAATTACAAGAGGATAGGGATAGTGACAACGATACAGCAGATAAGGCAGCTTGACGCTGTAAGGGATTTCTACGAGAGGAACGGCAAGACCGTGATTATAGGCAGGCCGTACGGCTTTGCGAAGAGGAGCGGCCAGATACTCGGCTGTGACATAGGCAGCGCGGCATCGATAGACAGGGATGTCGACGCGTTCGTGTACTTTGGAGGTGGATTGTTCCATCCTCTCGGGGCCCTGCTAAGCACAACAAAGCCCTTCCTTGTTGTTGAGCCTTACACGATGAAAGTGGAATTCATAGACAGGTACAGGGACATCTACAAAAGAAGGAGCAGGGGCAAGATACTCGGGTCCGTAGACGCAAGGAACTTCGGCATACTTGTCAGCACGAAGAACGGCCAGTTCAACATGGGCCTTGCCAAGATAATCAAGGACAAGATAGAGGGCCAGGGCATGAGCGCAGCGATACTGGTGTCGAACAGCATAGACTTCGATTCGGTGAACAACATGATGGAGTTCGATGCGTTCGTGAATACGGCCTGCCCTAGGATAGCGATAGATGACATTGACAGGCTGAGGAAGCCTCTGCTGAGCGCGAACGAGCTCATGGAAGTCCTGAGGATAAAGAGGGAGCAGAAGACAATGATGCTGAGGTAAGCGGAATCTGCACAGGCTAATTCTTTGAAAAAACAAAAAAGAAGAGAGTAAGGGCGAAGGGCCCTTACAATGAACTCAAGCTGATAGAGGCTTTACGTTACCTTTATCGAGACCGTTGCTACCTTGACTGCTGTTGTCGCGGCTGTCGTTGCAGACGTCGTGCTGTAGTTTATCCAGATGTAGCCGGAGTATGCTGTCCCAAGAGCGTTCGTCGCCACCTGGGCCGTAGGCATGTTTATTACTACAGCGTTTGTCGCTCCAGTCACCATCGACGTTATAGCTGACGGGTTTGTTGCGGTGCTTGGAAGCAGCCCGTTCCAGACAGCTGTGGTTGATGGGAAGCCTGCCGTATTGAGCGCAGAGCTCTGAGGTGCTGCTGATATTATGACGTTATATATCGTCGACCCTGTGTTCTGCCCGAACGTGAACGTGAGCTGCGCGACAGTCGTTGATGCGCCTCCGGTGAGGATGTGCGTCAGCACCGGCGTCGAGCACTGGTAGCCTGAGAAGGCTATGCATGCGGTAGGCGTGAAGCCTCCGCTGAACAGCCCGAGGCTGAAAAGCGATACCATGACGATTGCTATGACGAGGATCGCCCAGCCATATGTCATGAGGTATTCCATTGCACTTTGTAGTCTGAATCTTTTGGTCATATTCCCATACCTTTTCTTATTTAGACTTAAGGAGTAAAGTATTTAAATATGCACATGTTGAGCGCTTCCTATTTCTTGCCCCTGGCCTCAAGGTATATTATCTCGTTTATGGTGCCTTCAATCTGGATCCTTGCAGAGTCCTGTTTCCTCCTGAAGTCAGGCAGCATCGAGCTTGCGAAGCGCATGTGGAGCGTCGAGTCGTATATGTCCAGCATGAAGCTGTAGTACAGCTTTGCGTCGCCAAGCCTATTGTTCCTCATGGCCTCGAACGCCTCCCTCTTCAGCTCGCCGACGACATCCATTATTCCGAGCAGGTACGGAGCCGCTTCCTCCCCCAGAGAGGCTGCGTCAGGAATCCTCCTGCTGGTTATTATGCTCCGGAGCGCCATCGCTTCGGTGTACTCCTGGTGCGCCTGCAACGTGTGGTACTCGAAGCCCTTCTCTACCTTCCTCAGCTGCGACCTGTTCTCCTCGAGCTTCTTGAAGAGCGCATTGGCACCCTTTATGTCGCGCGCGTGGAGCAGCGTGATCGCCCTTCCAGCGGTCCTTATCAGCTCTCTCGAAAGCTGCATCGCCTTGTCCCTTGCGGATTCGAGCTCCAGGAGCCTCTTCTCGATTTTGTCTATGTCCGGTATCATCTTCCCACCTTGAGACTCCTTGCGTTATGGAACAGGTACTGCTGCGCGTATCCGAGCATCTCCGGCTCCCAGCGCCTCTCAGCGAACCTGTGGAGCTCCTTAATCGTCTTCTTCCTTCCTTTGAAGTAAACCGTCTCCATGACCCTCTTTATCCACGTGTCTATAGGGAAAGCCTCCATCTTCCTGTACCCGAACAGGAGTATGCAGTCGGCCACCTTGTCTCCGACCCCGTCAAGCTCCATGAGGGCTGACTTCGCAGGTTCATAGTCCATTGGATAGAGGCTTTGGAGGTCAAGGCTGTTTGTGCACGCTGTCGCGGCGCTCTTGATGTACTCCGCCCTGAAGCCTGTGCCGCATACTTTGATATCCTCAAGAGACGCATCTGCGATAGCCGACGCGGACGGGAAGAGCTTCAGTTCCTTATTATCGTATCCGTAGGTTTCGCCAAACCTCTCTATCAGCTTCCTCGTTATGAGCCTTATCCTCTTGATGTTGTTGAACTGCGATATTATGAAGCAGAGCGTGGCTTCCCACGGGTCGTTCTCTGTTATCCTCATGCCGTTGAAGCTCCTTATCGCGCTGTCCATGAAGGGGTCGGTGTTTATGCCTGCGTAGATGGCTTGGATGTCGTCGGCGAGCGCGAACCTTCTCACCACCTCGTTTCTCGCCGACGAGGCAGAGTAATCGCCGATATAATCGTATGAGAGCCTGTTGCCCTTGCTTGCCACAGAAATCCTTCCCCTGCCGGTCGCGTACGAAAGATTCCTTGAGGGCCCTGACTCGGTATAGTCTGCATGGAAGGTGAGGGGCTGCCCGCTCTCGAACGTGTGCCTGATGTCGAATCTGTCAGTCCGTATAGTATCTGAATGCTCCATGAGTATTGTCTCAGTTTCCATATCATCATGCGAATTTGTTTACATCGAATGTGGTATTCTCCATTAGGAACCCTTCGAGCTCGCTCACCTTTACCCTCTCCTGCTTCTTGCTGTCCCTGTGCCTTACTGTGACCGTGTCGTGGTTCGGAGAGTTCTTGTCGACGCTCTCGAAATCAATAGTTATGCAGAACGGCGTGCCTATCTCGTCGAGCCTTGCATACCTTCTTCCTATCGAGCCTGACTCGTCGAGCGCGATCCTCATATGCGTCCTAAGTTTCCTGTATATTGATTCGGTAACCTTCTGCAGGGCGTCGTCCTTCTGGAGCGAGAAGATGCCGGCAGAGAACGGGGCGAGATACGGTGGCACTTGCAGCACATCCCTCTCGTCTATCTTCTTGTAGAAGAGGTCGACCAACATCCAGACGTTCCTGTCGACCCCGAAGCTCAGCTCAAGCACATTTGGCATGACCTTTTTCCCGTTTATGTTGACCGACAGATCCTTCCCCGAGCCCTTGGAATGCGATTTGAGGTCGTAATCTGTCCTGTAATGAAGGCCGCCGACTTCCTTGAAGCCGCTCCAGCTATCCACGTTTACCTCTATATCCATGTGAACCTTGTTGTAGAACGCCTTCTCGGTCCCTCCCTTCTCGCGGAACCTGAGCCTATCCTCAGGAACCTTCAGCACTTCCCTGTAGAATATATCTATTATTGCAAGGTGGTGCGCATAGAATTCGGGTATGCCGTACTTCTCCATCCATTCCTTTACAGTAAGGTTCTCCATCTGCTCCTTTTGGTACATGAGCACGTTGACCTTCCTCCCGCCGAGCTTCCCCAGTCCCGGCTTCCATTCGTCTGGATCGAAGAATATCTGCAGCTCCGCCTGGATCAGCTCTCTCAATCTGTACAATCCTTGCCTTGGCGATATCTCGTTCCTGTACGCCTTTCCTATTATCGCAAGGCCCATTGGCAGCGTCTTCCTGAGCGCGTTGAACTCCCTTGAGAAGTTGAGATAGACTGACTGCGCTGTCTCCGGTCTCAGATATCCTTTCTCGTTCTTCTCAGGACCTATCCCCAAATCGAACATCATGTTGAATGGCTTTGCATGGGCCATTGCGCCTTTGCACTTCGGGCACTTCACGCTGCGATCCTTGACAAGCTTGTCTATCTCCTCTATAGTTGCGCCGTCAGACACCTCTATTCCAAGGTCATTGAGAAGTACGTCGGCCCTATAGTACGTATTGCACTTTGAGCAGTTTATCAGTATGTCATTGAACAATGCCGCATGACCTGATGCGATTAGCGGCTTCTCTGGCAGTATGTTCGAGCCGTCTATGATGTAGTAGTCCTCATGAGACTCGACGAAGTATGCAGCCCAAACATCCTCAAACCGTCTCTTCAGCATCGCACCTATGTGCCCATACTCATACACGCCTGCAATTCCCCCGTATATCTCGGCACTGGGCCAGAACAGCGCCCTCCTCTTCGCAAAAGCCATTAACTCTTCAACATTCATCAGATAAGCCCCATCGCTGCCTTAAGAAACATAATAAGTAGTGTAATTGTTATACAAATAAATAACTTGTTATGTAGATATATTGGGGAATTTTCCTGAAGGAGACTATTGAGCAGAAGAGGAACAGGCTTCTTGGGCTTGCAAGGGCGAGCGTGAGCAACGCGTACTCTGTTGGAGACCATGCGGTCATGCAGGGCATCGCATCCTACAACGAGCTCGAGAAGACGAGGAACCTCATACATGAGAAGCTCGAGGAATGGTACGGCATATACTTTCCTGAGCTGAGACTAAGCAACCAGCTCAGCTACGCGCGCTTTGTGATGGAATTCGGGGCGAACAAGAAGGATGCGACGAAGGAGAGGCTGGACGAGGTGCTTGGCGGGAACGGGGAGAGCGTATTGAACAGCATACAGAGGAGCATAGGCAAGGAGCCGAGCGAACAGGAATACCAGATGCTGAGGGGGCTGGCTGAGCAGGAATTGAGCATGGCGAAGGAGCTGGAGTCCCTGGACAAGTATCTTGAGAAGAGCGTCAAGGAGCTGATGCCTAATATCTCATACCTCGTAGAATACAAGATAGCCGCAGAGCTTCTTGGGAAGGCAGGATCACTCCAGAAGCTCTCGATAATGCCGTCAGGGACGATACAGCTGCTCGGAGCAGAGAAGGCGCTATTCAAGCACATAAAGTTCGGGTCAAAGCCGCCAAAGTATGGAGTGCTGTACAAGCTGCCGCAGATAGGCACAGCAGGAAGAGGGGTCAGGGGCAAGATCGCAAGGGTATACGCGACCAAGATAGCGATTGCCGCAAGGGCCGACGCGATAACGAAGAACTTCATTGCCGAAGGGCTCAAGGCGCAGCTGGACAAAGCTATAGAGAGGATAAACAGCGCCCCGGTGAAATACAAGAAGGAGGAGAGCAGGGATGACAGGAGTTTCAAGGGCAACAGGAACTTCAGAGGCAGGAACCGGGGATACAGGGGCAGGCGCTGACCCCATCGCAAGTGCAGACTCTTTTTATTATTTGGCAGGGATACTTTCTCTATGCGACTCAGCAAGGGCCCGAGGCTCCAGTCAGCGATGGAGTACCTGATGACTTATGGATGGGCGATACTCGCGATAGCCATTGTGATGGTTTCGTTGTATTCGTTGGGTATCTTCAACCTGGGCAACTTGGCGCCTACCGCAACTCCGGGTTCATGCCAGGTGATAAGGACCGCTGCGCAGACAAGCCTCGCGGGGCAGTGCAATAACCTCATTCCCAAATACGTCGGCAAATTCAATGGCAATAGCGCCTACTCGCAGATTCCGTACTTCTCGCAGATCAATCCTTCCAAATTTACCGTTGTGATATGGGCTTATGCCAAGGGAAGCCAGGGGACCTACAGAAGCCCGATGACGTCGAGATGCGTCGTATCAAGCGTGAATGAGGGCTACATGCTCTACGCGTCGGATGCGAACCAATGGAAGTTGCAGATAGGATGCGGGGTAGGCTGCTGGGGAGGACCGAGCGGGGGCACCGTGTCGCTGAACACATGGGTGCAGGTTGCCGGAACGTATGACGGCACTACGGCAACAGTGTACGTAAACGGCGTCAATGTTGCTTCGGCCAACACGAGTTACACTGTCAATCCTTCTTGCGTCATGAGGATAGGGGCAGGATTCACAGAGGGCAGCCCCACATATTACTTCAACGGATCGCTTGCAAATCTTCAGATATACAATACATCCATGCCAGCAGGCGACATAAAGGCATTGTATACTGAGGGCGTTGGAGGAGCTCCGATAAACGTGCGCAACCTCACCGCATGGTATCCTCTTAATGGGGATTCGAACGACTACTCTGGGAACTACAGGAATGGCAACCCGACAAGCATAGTCTGGAACGCGAACTGGCAGAACGGATACAAAGCGCCAACGTCGTAATCCGTAGTGAAAAGCCGATTCGGCATCGTTAAGCGCCGATAGGATATAAGTCAATCAACAGATGATTGCGAAGCATCGGGCAACCTTTTTAAGCTTTCATTTTAAAACAGGGTAATAGAAGGTGAATGCGTGAGCTTAGAAGGAAAAATCGATGGGGCATCTGCAACTGAAACAATAGACCAGAACCTTGTAAACAACATAAACAACAAGAGGCCTGAACAGCCTGCTGATACGACTGATTATTCCAGCAACCCAGTTCTCGCCCCGTATCATAGGAGCCTTGAGGACATAGAGAGGATGCCTGTACTTGAGAGGACGAAGACTGTTTGCCCAGAATGCAAGCTTATCGTCGACGGCATAATCTACAAGGATGGCGAGAACGTCATGATAAGGAAGACGTGCGAAGACCATGGGATGACTGTGGAGAAGTACTGGGAAGACTACGAGATGTACGTGAAGATGAGGAATTACAATTACTATGGGAGGGGATTCGACAACCCGAACTACATAAACAAGGGCGAGAATTGCCCTTTCGACTGCGGAATCTGCGAGAGGCACAAGTCGCACACGGGACTCGCCAACGTCGTCATAACCAACAGGTGCCACCTCTCATGCTGGTACTGCTTCTTCTACGCGAAGGAGGGAGAGGCGATCTACGAGCCTACACGCGACGAGATAGGAAAGATATTCAATGTGCTCAGGACCCAGAAGCCGATTCCGGCCAACGCGCTTCAGATAACCGGGGGAGAACCTACAATGAGGAGCGACCTTGTCCAGATAGTGCAGATGGCAAAGGATGCGGGCTTCGACCAGATACAGCTCAACACCACAGGAATAAACATCGGGACCAACCCGCAGGAGGCGCTCAGGCTCAAGCATGCGGGAGTAAGCTGCCTGTACATGTCCTTCGACGGAGTCAGCAAGAGGGCAAATCCGAAGAACCACTGGGAAGTGCCTTCCACTCTTGAGGCGTGCAGGAAGGCGAACCTCGGCATAGTCATGGTCCCGACAGTAATCAGGGGAATAAACGACCACGAGCTTGGAGACATGATCAACTTCGCGCTCAACAACATAGACATTGTGAAGGCGGTCAACTTCCAGCCTGTTTCGCTGGTAGGGAGGATGCCTTCAAGGCTCAGGGAGAAGCAGAGGATATCGATTCCGGGAGCGATAAAGCAGATAGAGGAGCAGACAGACGGGGTCATAAACAAGGAGGACTGGTTCTCAGTGCCTTATGTTGGAGGAATAAACAAGTTCATAGAGGCGCTTTCAGGAGAGTACAAGTACGACCTCTCGATACACTTCGCATGCGGGGCCGGCTGCTACCTGTTCCTTGACAATGACAACAAGATAGTGCCGCTGACAAGGTTCGTGGATGCGGCAGGGCTCATGGAGCACCTGCAGGCAGCGATAAACGAGATGGACGGCAAGAGCAAGCTCGAGAGAAGGCTCATAGCGCTCAAGGCGCTGACAGGCGTAAAGAGGTACATAGACAAGAGCAAGCAGCCAAAGTCGCTCAACTTCGGCAAGCTCTTCATGAGCCTGATACTGAAGCATGACTTCGCGACGATGAGCAGGTTCCAGCTGAAGAGCCTGTTCCTTGGCATGATGCACTTCCAGGACGAGTACACCTACGACATAAAGAGGGTAGAAAAGTGCGACATACATTATGCGATGCCTGACGGAAGGGTCCTCCCGTTCTGCACGTTCAACGTCTTCCCAGAGGTGTACAGGGACAAAATACAGAAGCAGTACTCGATACCGTCTAAGGAATGGGAGAACATGCACCACGACTGGACCTACAAGTCTGACAAGTACACGAGGGATGTCAAGGCCCTTGAGGCCAGCGATGTCTACAAGAGGACGTATGTACAGGCAACGGACTACTTCAGGCTGCCGGTAAACGCTGCCGAGGCGCAGCAGATAATGGCCCTCAGGGGAAGAACAAGGGCATCTAGCGCTGCTGCAGAAGAAGCCTTCATGCACAAGATGGAAGCTGCGCAGCACGGGCATGCCCACGGGCACGCACACGCGGCCCTGGCAGGCGCAAAGAAGGAGGAAGGCTCATGCGCATGCGGAAAGGGAGAAGGAGCATGCGGTTGCGGAGCGGCCGGGGCTGACGGGGACGGCTGCGGATGCGGCGCGTGCTGAGCCTGTAGGAAAGTTTTATCTATGCAGTCTTGCATATGCTTATCGGGGTAAAATCGTGGATCATAGGGAAAACGCAAACAACGCTTCGGGGTTCATGAAGGACCTTGAGTCGGGCGGCGAGGACTTCAACGATATGATCACTGAGAACGGGAAGACCTTCAGGGTGCCGTACAGGATGGTCAAGGAGGTAATCTTCAAGAACCTAAGGAAAGAAGAGCTGAAGGACATGGAGCACTCTGCAAGGCTCCAGTACCGGCTTCTCCTTATGGACCCGATACTGAAGGCGAAGGTCGAGTTCAACAAGCAGCGGATTGTCATTGTATACAACCCTGTAGGCGCGGACAACAGGAAGGAGAAGATAAGCGAGAGGGAGCTGATGGAGTTCCTCGCTAAGGAGGGGATCAAGGTCGACAGGAGCTCTGTCGACGAGCGCGACGTCGATTACTACAACGAGATCTACAGGTACCAGTTCGACCCCGTATCCATACGCGAGCACCCGCCGTACAGCTATACAAGGGAGCAGTGGAGGGAGATGAAGCCAGCGTGGGAGAAGATGAGGGACGAGGCCGAGGCTGTGAAGAAGGAGAAGTTCCGCGAATGGCAGAGGAGCTTCCTCGATGCGCATCCTGAGCTTGCCAAGGAGTACAACCATGTTCCTCAGAAGAAGAAGCCGACCCTGATGGAGAGGATATTCGGCAAGAAGAAGGATGAGAAGGAGAAGGGCTTCTGGTTCCACGGAGCCTAGGCTTGTCAGCTAACGCGCCAATTTGCGGCTTTCATCCTGTCGATCAGCGCCTTTATGACCTCTTTTTTCGAGTCCTTGCTGAAGACCTTTATGCTGGCTGCGCAGTCGTGCCCTCCGCCAGCCTCTATCGTGTCCGGATATGCTGACTTCAGCGCGGCTATGATCGGAAGGATGCTCATGCCCTTGCATACGCTCTTGCTGAGCCTGACCGAGATGTAGGACCCTGCATGCACTATCACAGCGCACTGCTCCCTGCTCGAATCCATGACCCTGTCCAGCAGCCTTGTGGCGAACCTGCCTGGCAACGGATACTTCGAGTCGCTGTCGCGGACGTCCTCGAAATCAAGCACGTAGATTCCGTAGCCTTGCGCCTGATGCTGTTTCAGGTATGGAAGCGCCCTGTCCAGCGCCTCCTCGAGCCTTATCCTTGCGTAGTTGTACAGCTCTGCCCTCTTTTTGCTGTCGGCAAGCACAGAATCCAGCTGCTCAGGCGTTATGTCGTTGCCCGTGTATCCGTATATTATCCTTGAGTCGCTGGTCAGCAGGTCCATTATCATTGACATTTCGTAGCCCTTTGCCTTCTCGTCTGCGTACTTGCTGTAATCGCCTATGAACGATGCGTTCTCCATCTCCTTGGTGTCGATTCCCGAGAATGCCTTGGAAAATGCGGCTGCTAGGAACCCTGCGGTGTAGTTCGAATCGCTGCCGCTGCCCCACGGGTTTATGTAATGCTCGAGCGCAGCCCCAGCAAATCCCTCAGCCATGGGATGGTGGTCGAGCCAGATCATGTCCGCCCTGTCCTTTATCGATTCTATCCCGCTGTTGCTGTCTGCGGATGTGCCGAAGTCTATCATGATCAGCAGCGGCTTCTCGATAGTCTCGTAGCCGTTCAGCATGAAGGCGTCGTTGCTCGCGTCGTTGCTGCTGTACGAGACGCCCCTGTTCATCATCCATATCATGTTCGGGCATATGCCTGTGCCCCTGGACCTGAGGTCCTCCACGGCCTTGTATATCGAGTATGCGCCGCTTAGCCCGTCGCTGTCGTTGTGGAACCTTACTATGGTCGGCGTGCCCAGCAGCAGCTTCCTTATGAAGAGCGATGCCGATTCCGAGAGCCTGGGCCACATCCTTCCTGTCGCTGCGTCGACCTCCGCGATGCCGCTTATGTACGGCTCGGAACTTGAGAGCCTTGCCGCGGTTTTTTCAGCTAGCGATATGACCGATGACATGAAGGACGCATCCTGCTCAACGAGCGCTGTGCCTATCTCCCCGCCATTGGCCTCGTCAGTCTCTATCGCCTCGCCCGCCTGCAGCGTTATCGCGCTCTTTGCCGCGCTCGTTTTCAGGGATCCGCCAGCTGCGGTGGTTATGAAATACTCGGTTTCTGAACCGTGCCTTATGCATGATACTATGCCGTGCAATTTTTCACCCTGTAATGTTATAGTACTTGAAGTTGGCATAGCAGGCGCTGCTGACTGTGCCGTTCTTTATGTACGAGCAGTACGCTGAGTCGTTGTACTCCTGCGCAAGCGACGAGTAGCAGTTGTTGGAGTAGTTCGTCGGCAGGGTGGAGCATATGGTCAGGTTCCTGCTCCTCAGGGCCTTCAGCGTGAGGTACGTGCTGTTGCAGGTCTGGTAGTCGCCTGTCGTATTGTAGCATTGGTATATCAATGCCGTGTAGTTGAGTTCGGTGTAGTTGAGCGCGCGCGACACGGTGGTCGAATTGGCAAGCGCCGCGCATATGCCCTTTACAGTGGAATTGCCGATGCCGGAGCAGTAGGAGTAGTTGCCGTGCTGGTACGCCACAGAAGTGTAGCAGAAGTCCCTTGCGCTCATCGACAGGTTTGCGAGCGCGTAATAGTCGATCACCGAGGAGAGCGACGCATTGACCCTCGAGAACGTTTCTGCGTCCGATATTATGCTGCTGGATATCGTGTAGTTGGTGCTCGGCGAGACCGTCTGGCAATAGGAGCTGTTGCCGTATTTGAGAGCCCCTGACAGATTGACGGAGGAGCCGCATTCCATCCTCTTTGTCGCGTTTGATATGCCGTCGCACACGGCGCTCGACAGGTCCTTGCCAGCAAGCTGCAGCAGGCAGTCGTCCCTGTATGCGGCGCTCGCCTGCGAGCAGAGCGCGTAGTTGTCTGTTGAGAGCGCCAGGGATACGAAGCAGCTGCTCGAGGAGCCCTGGTTCGATATCCTGCCGCAGAGCGATGCGTTGCTCTGGTTGTGCGCCAGCGTGGCGTAGCAGTTGTCAGCTGTATTGTTAGGCAGCATGCCGCACATCGTGCTGTTGCCTGTCGCTAGCGCGAGCGTCTCTATGCACGAGTACTTGTTCCCTGATATCGGCGTGGAGAGGCACCTGCTGAGCAGGGACCCGTGCGGCGCAAGCACTACAGAGACAACGGCGATTACGGCAACAGCTATCACGATTGCGGCATATAGCCTGAGCCTCTCGTTCTGACTCATAGTCCCAAGAAACGCGCGCTGGCCTTCCCCCTCCATTTAATCCGTATTGATTATGCTTTCAAAGTTATATAAGTTGGCTACATGAAGGCTGTTGCGTCTTCTGTGGTGAATATCTTGAAACCTTCCGGGGTTATCTCGTACGGTGCCGTGACGAAGCTGTGCTTCGTGCCCCTCATCTTTATCACCTCTATCCCAGGTATCCTCCTCTGCTCCTGCACCATCTGGTACATGACTATTATTCCGTCAAAGATGAAGTAGGTGCTCTTGAACTTGAGCCCCGACCTTTCGGGGTCTGGGAGCTCGGACGTGAGTATGGATGTGACTCCAAGCCGTCTGAAGTTGGTCGCCATCGATATCATGGACCTCCTGAAGGAGAGCGGGTCCTTGACGAGTATCTCCAGTATGCTTGACGAGTCTATCACTATCCTTGTGGCCTTTTCCGAGGTGACGAGCGATTCTATGTCCGATACCAGCTTGCCGAACTCGTAGCTTGTGTTGTCCGACGAGCCGAATATCGACGTCTGGGGGTCCTCGCCCTCTATCACAAGGTTCTTTGAGTCGAGAAGCTGGTCGATTTCGGTGAACTGGGGGAACGCCTGCCTCGCGTTCTTGAGGACCCGGTCAGGGCTCTCGTCGATGCTGAAGAATACCGACTTGTTGCCCATCGTCGCGTTCTTGTACAGGAACTCGAATGCTAGCAGCGTCTTTCCCGCTCCTGGGCCGCCTGCCAGTATCACCTGGTTCTTCGCAGGTATGCCGCCGAAGAGCATCGTGTCCAATCCCGCTATGCCTGTCTGTACCACATCAGCCAACCAAACCACTTTATTATAGTTTTTTGTTGTATGGTTATTTCTAGTAGTGTCATCAGGTGAAAAATTGCATGGACAAAAGGCTCTTTCTTGTAGGCGCACTGGTGTTCATGCTCGGCATTGCGGCGTTCTGGGCGGGTGCGCAGCAGAGCGTTGACCAGCTTTCAGGGCAGGTGCCGAACAGCCAGCCCCTAGTGCTCAACTCTGGCGACGACACGTTCGTGCCGTTCACAGCCAACGGCACAGAGGAGATCAGGAGCGCTTACATAACATCAAACGTGTCGATAAACTACTACATGATGAACAGCTCAGCGTTCGAATCGATAAGGAGCATGGTGACACCGGACCAGAGGCTAGGGGACGCTGTGAAGGGGCTTGAGGGTAAGGGCGTGTTCGCTGTGATTCTCAACAGCTCCGCGGGCCAGTATCCATATCCTGCTTCGTACACGGGCCTTCTCCCGCAGCCGAACTTCTCATCCAACTACTCATCGCTTCCCAAAGGCACGTACTACATGGTCTTCGAGAATCCGACGTCCAAGAACGCTACGGTTGTGTATTCGATCACAATGGGCGGCATGCTGCCCGGGCAGGGACAGCTTGTAAGCTCCTCGACTGCGCCTGGCATAGCGGGCGTCGTGCTTGCTGTTATAGGAATAGCGATAGGCATATACTCGCTGTTCAAAAGCGGGAAAAAGGAGGAGGGGCTTGCGCAGGAGGACGTGGACAGGCTTTATGCGGGCATCGAGGGCAGGAAGGGCGGAAAGCATGGCAGGGCTAAAGGGGCCAACTCCAGGAAAAATGGCAAGGCTGCAGGCGGTCGTTGATCATCTTGCCGCGTTTCGTCAATTAGCTTAATAAACATTCTTTGCAAATATCCTTGCATGGACAGCCTCCAGGAGAGAATTGCGGGAGAGATAACGCTGTCTGACAGCCCGGGCAGCACCATGAAGAAATGGAGGGAGTTGTTCGGGGTTTCGCAGGTCGAGCTCGCCAAGGCGCTGAAGATATCCACATCGACCATAAGCGACTACGAGGGGAACAGGAGGGCCAGCCCGGGAGCTGGCATAATAAAGAGGTTCGTGACAACGCTTTTCACGATAGACGGCACGAAGGGTGGAGAGGTGACGAGGAACCTGGAGAAGTACAACCTCCCGGTGGAGAAGGAGCCGTTCTACTCTGTGCATGATTTCTCGTCCCCGATAACCGGCACGGACTTCGCCAGGATAATAGACGCCAAGATAGTGGCGAATCCGTCGTATCTTGACACTATCAGGCTTTTCGGATACACGCTGCTGGACAGCCTCAGGGTGATCCTGGAGGTGTCTCCGAGCGACTATCCGAGGCTGTTCGGCACTACGAACGAGCGCGCGTTCGTATTTGACCAGGTGAGCACCGGGAGGAGCCCGATGGTGGTCATAAGGGTGGCGCCGATAAAGCCGAGAGTGGTGGTCATACAGAACGTCGACAACGTTGACAAGCTCGCCATAAAGATATCGCAGATAGAGAAGATCCCGCTGCTGACTACAAAGCTCAACGCGGAGCAGCTCAGGGCCAGGCTCAACAACATCTGATCCTAGAGATAGAATGTGGCTGCTATTGTGACGAAGTAGAGCAGCACGAACAGCATCCCGTTCATGAATGATATCCTTCCCCTGTTTATGGCCCACAGCGCGATTACGTTTATGGCTATGACAGCGACGAACGCGGAGAGCGCGCCATTGAGCGCTACAGGTGATGCGGAGAGGAGGCCGATTATGCCGAGCAGCATGGTGTTGTTCTGGAGCTTCCCGCCGACGAAGCTGACTATGGCCGTTGAGCCCCCTCCGTGCGTTTTCGTGGCTATCCTGTAGGCCCCAAGGTTCTCCTCGAGCTCCGCTGCAAGAGGGGATATTACAAGCGCAAGCCATATCGGCGGCACGCTGAGCACGCCCGAGAGGTCCGTCAGAAGATGCACGAACGTTTCGGAGAGCAGCAGCACTATTATCGTGCCTGCGGCAAGCAGGGCCGCGCCTTCAAGTATGGTCCTTTGCGCTGCTTGGCTGCTCGTGTTCCTCTCTATCATCGCCCTTGACTTGTAGTACCTGTACCCTATGTATACAGCGTATATGAGTATCATCAGCGTTCCCGACAGCCTGCCGAGCTTGCCGTAGAAAAGCAGGGCGACCATTGCAATGGTTGCGATCATGAGGAATATCGATTCTACATGGTAGTCTTCCTTCATCAGCACCGGCTTCTTCCATTTCATCATGTATACTATGCCTACCACGCCTATGCCAAGGGTGAAGAGTATCACGTTGCCCCCAAGCGCGGAACCGAGCGCTATGTCATTGGAGCCGTGCAGCATGGCTATTATCACGAACATTGTTTCCGGAAGCGCGCCTAGGAGCCCGAGTATGACCCCTCCGGTCATGCCCTGGTCGAGCAGGGGCTCCAGCTTGCCTGTTGCCCTTGCCACGAGCTCGGCTGCGATGCCGAAGCCGGCTATGACTATTATTATCTCAGTTACGAGCGACGCGAGCGCCATGCTACCCCAAATATGCTTATTCCACTTTTCAATTAAAAGGTTTATAAGACGCTGTCATGCTCTTTGGCATGGATCCAAAACCTTTGCTCCTGGAAAGTAATATATATTTTCCAAATGGATAGGAATTGTAAAGCGTGAGCCATATGCACAAGTCCAAAAGGAAGGAGTGGATGCTCGCGGGGCTGGCGTTGGTCACTGTTGTCGCTGCGCTTGTGGCAGTGCTGCTCGCCCTGATGAACATGATAACGCTCTCCATATACGTCATGCTCTTCTCAGCTGTATTCGCGGTGCTCACAGTAATAGCTGTCATCATGCTCATATACAGGGAGGAGAGGGAGATACTGGCGCTCGAGGAGAAGCTCGGGACAAAGGCGTAGGCCCAATCATCCTCATCTGACGAACCTGTCGTAGTAGAGGAGGGCCTGGATGGAATTCCCGTTCCTTATCCTGTTCTCCTTTACCATCTGCATGGCCTTGCTGAACCTCACCAGCTTTACAGTTATCATTTCATCCTTCTCGAGGCTCTGCCTCGTCTTCTTCAGTTTCGTGGCCATGAAGTAGTATGTTGTCTCTGTGGTCCTGCCCGGAGTCGGATAGGACTTGAATAGGTATTCAAGGTTTGAGCTGCTGTACCCCGCCTCTTCCTCGAGCTCGGCCCTGGCCCTCTCTATCGGCTTGTCCCCTTTTTCTATGGTTCCTGCAGGAAGCTGGTAGAGCCATTCCTTCACCAGCGGCCTGTACTCCCTTATCATCACTACGGTATCATCGTCAAGAAATGGGAGTATCACGGCTGCAGGATTCTGCTTTACGACGTCGTAATCCACGTACCTGCCATCGGGCATCCTCAGCCTGCTCTTGTAGACCGCTGTATACCTTCCCCTATACACCAACATTGCATCGCCTGCCTGCCGAATCCGATATGAGAGCCTTGACTCCGATGTAGAATTGCTGATCCTCCACGATATCATTTAAATTTCTCTTCTATATCTCTTTCAGGCCTTTCTTTGCCTTGTCGAGCTCCTTCCTTGCCTTGTCCATCTGCCCTAGGACAACGTCGAGCCCGTCTATGATGCCTGCCTTGAGGTCGCTCTTCACCCTCTTGGCAACGGACCTGTTTATCCGTATTATGTCGTTCCTTGACTTGAGCAGCTCCTTTGTCATCCTGTCCAGCATCCTGTAGTCCTTCAGGAGCCGTGCCTTGTCGCTTTTCTTGTCTTCCATAGACCCACCACATTAATCATGCCAAACAACGAATATAACATTTGCCTTATGACACGGAAGGCGTTTTGTTGCATCATTGTCTTGCAAACGGATCGAACCCCTGCTCTAGCAGCCTTCTTACTGGCAGGAAGAGAGGCCTTGGAAGCTTGCCCCATTCGAACCACCCGAACCCGTCGCACTTGCCAGGCTCCATGACCCGTGGTTTGCCGGACCTGATCCTGCAAATGAAGAAGAGCGTTATCGAATGCTTCTTCTCCTTCCTGAAGATGTTGTTCGTTACGGCAGCAAAGCGCACGACGTCGGCCTTGAGCCCTGTCTCCTCGAACACCTCCCTTTTCACAGCATCCTCGAATTCCTCGTTGAATTCGAGCTTGCCTCCGGACGGGGCCCATGTTCCGCCGCCGTGATTGCCTTTCCTCTTGCCTAGCAGAACCTTGCCGCCCTTGATTATTATGCCTGCCACGCCAATGAACGGTTTCTCGGTCTCCTTTTTCATACAATCAGGTAAAATGTCTTGGGCTGGGGGAAATTGCTCCAAAAAGTTTGGGGTTGCGGGGATTTGAACCCCGACTCGCAGGTTACTTCATATTTATTTTGTAATTCCAGATCCTAATCATCGCACAGGCGCTCAATTTTTTGTAAACATCTGGAGCCTGCTGCGCTGCCAAATTACGCGACAACCCCTTTGCTAACATTATCTGAACGCTTGTTTTTATAGCTTCAGTTTAATCTGATATTGTATTTGGTATGCCCATACTAAGCAGGCTCGGCATGGTCTTCGCACAGAAATGGATTGCAGGAGTGAGCATAAGCGATGCGATACGGAAAGCCAGGGAGATTAACGGCAATGGGGAGAAGGTGATCATGAACTACCTTGGCGAGGACCTTACCGACAGAAGGAAGATAGATTCGGAGATAATGTGCTACAAGGAACTGCTTGATTCGATGCGAAGGAACAGAATCAAAGGCGCAATATCTGTGAAGCCTACGCAACTTGGCCTTTTCCTTCAGGAGAAGCTTTTTGCCGAGTCTCTTGACGGCATTGCAGCATATGCCTCAAAGCGAAAGATATTCGTATGGCTTGACATGGAGGATTACGAGTTCGTGGAAAAGACCATAGACATCTATTCGAGACTGCTGCAGAAAAGAAAGAATGTTGGGATATGCATACAGTCAAGACTCAGAAGGAGCTATGACGACGTGAAGAGGCTTGCAGGAGCTGGCGCGAGGATAAGACTGGTGAAGGGAGCGTACAAGTACACCGATGATATTTCATACATGTACGACAGCGAGGTCGATGCGAACTACATGAGATGCGCAGGATATCTTTTCAAGAACTCTGATGGTTTCATGATCGCTACGCACGATAGCCACCTGATAGAGGAATGCAGGAGATTGGAGAGGAGGTACAAGAAACGCGCGCAGTTTGCGATGCTGAAAGGCATAAGAGGCATGCTTGCGAAGGAGCTCGCAGACGGCGGGGAGGAAGTATACATTTACATGCCATTCGGGGAGGAGTGGTTCCGGTACTCTATAAGGAGATTAAGCGAGGAAGGGCATGCATTATTGTTATTGAGATCCGTATTCCAGGGATGATTTCATGATTAAAGGAATAATATTTGACATAGGAGGAGTCATAGTCAAGTGGGATAACCGCACCTATTTTAGCTATTTGGGTAGGCTGAGCGGCATTAGTGCAAAGGAGATAGGAAGAATAGTAGATAACATAGACAAACGATATGGGTTCGAACGAGGCAGGATATCAGTATCAGAATTTGAGAAGGTGCTCGCGAAGAGGATTGAAATAAACGTCAATAGGATCAGGTGGTTCCACTTCTACAGGGCGAACATGAAGGTCGACAGGAAGGTCGTCGATATCACAAGGAGGCTGCACAGGGATTACACGACTGCATATCTCAGCAACATAGACAAGAGAAGGCACAGCTATACAAGAAGAGTAATGGATACGAGTGTATTCGATTATGGCTTCGCGTCGTTCGCCATAGGATACGTGAAGCCCGACAGGAGGATATTCGAGTATGCGATAAGAAAGATGGATATGAAACCGAGCGAGCTGCTTTTCATAGATAATGTGAGGGAGAACGTTGAAGGCGCAAGGAAGGCAGGACTGAACGCAATACTTTTCACTGGAGCTGCAAATCTTGGCAGGCGGCTCAAGAAGATGGGCCTTCTCGATGCAAAATATAAATGAATACGGCAATATAGCTTAGGTGCTTGCTTTGGAGAAGAAGGATGAGAATGAATACATAACTGTGAAGAAGGGCGAAAACTTCTCGGAGTGGTACTCCCAGGTGCTTCTAAAGTCGGGGTTCATAGACCACAGCGAAGTATCTGGCTGCCTTGTATTCAGGCCTTCCGCATACGGGACATGGCAGATAGTCATGGACGCTGTTGACAAGGAGTTCAAGGAGGACGGCGTCGAGGACACGTACTTTCCATTGCTAATACCTGAGAGGTTCCTGAGAAAGGAGCAGGAGCACCTCGAGGGATTCAGCCCTGAGGTTGCATGGGTGACGCATACAGGCGACAGCAAGCTGGAAGAGAGGCTTGCGATCAGGCCGACCTCTGAGACGATAATGTACGTGAGCTTCGCCAAGTGGATACGCTCCTGGAGAGACCTTCCAATACGATACAACCAGTGGAACAATGTGCTGAGGTGGGAGTTCAAGCATCCTGTTCCCTTCATACGTTCAAGGGAATTCCTCTGGAACGAGGGGCATAGCGTATTTGCCACAAAGGAGGAGGCGATCAAAGAGAGGGACAGCATACTGAATATTTACGAGAAGGTGCTCAGGGAATACCTTGCGCTTCCAGGGATCGTGGGTAAGAAGACGGACAAGGAGAAGTTCGCAGGCGCTGTTGAGACCTACAGCATAGAGCACATCATGCCTGACGGATGGGCCATACAAGGGCCTGATCACCATTTCGACGGGCAGAACTTCTCAAAGGCCTTTGGGATAAAGTTCCTTGACAAGAGCGGCAATTCGGATTACGGTTGGCAGACAACCTATGCAATCTCGACAAGGGAGCTCGGTACCATGGTTGCGACTCACGGAGACGACAAGGGATTGGTGATACCGCCAAAGGTCGCTTACATACAAGCAGTCATTGTGCCGATATACAAGAAGGGCAACGAAGCAGCTGTCAATGATTATGCACGGGAGGTCTACAAATCGCTGAAAGGGCATTGCAGGATAAAGCTTGACGACAGGGAAGGCTATACCCCAGGGTACAAGTTCAACGACTGGGAGATGAAAGGGATACCAATCCGCATAGAGATAGGCGCAAGGGAGATGGAAAGCAAGAGCGTTGTGGTTGTGAGGAGAGACACGGGGCAGAAGAAGGAGGTAAAGATGGAACATCTGGTCAAATCAATCGGATCCGAATTCGAGGAGATGCAGGAATCGATGTACAGGAAGGCCGAGGGGTTCCTGAAGTCGCACATTCACGAGGCCAAGGATTACGATGATTTCAAGAATATCATTAAGGAGAAGGGTGGGATAATTCACGCTCCTTGGTGCGGTTCTAGGGAATGCGAGGACAAGGTAAAGGAGGAGACGAGCGCAAAGATAACTAACATACCGATAAAGCAGGGCAAGCCGTCCGGCAAGTGCATCTACTGTGGCAAGAAGGCCGAATTCATGGCGAACTTCGCAAGATCATATTAGTTTCAGAGACTCTCTTTCTCATCATTGCTCAGAAATACCTCATCTCATCATCAACATTATGCTAAACAAGCAAGCACTATTTATGCCTATGCCAGGTTTATCAGTAATGAGACCATGGTGCAGAACCATTTCACAACGCATCCGTGGAGAAAGGGGGAGATAAGATGGACATTCAGCATCTTTCCCGACAACAATGTGCGCAACATGATCTTGGCCTATCAGAAGCATTTGGATAGCAGCGTTGTGTTTGCGCCCATACCCAGGAAATGGCTCCACATGACAATACTCCAACTCGGGGATGTCAACAGCATATCAGAGAGTGAGATTGGCAGGATAGTGGAAAAATTGCGTAAACCATGCAGGAGAATCCAGATTCCGGAACTTACTGCAGGTCCTTGGTGGACATGGTCTGGCTCTCCCGAAATACAGGTAACGCCAGAGCCGCCCCTGCGCAGGGCATTTGAGGAGACGCTCAAGGCTACCAGATCCGTCCTTGGGGAAAAGGCGCCAGAACACAGTGGCGCCTTCATACCACATATCTCCATGGCCTACTCAAGGGATTATTACAAAACGCAGAGAGTTGATAAGGAGCTTATGAAGCTCAGGATAAAGAGCGTCAGGTTCAGGGCACCATACCTTTCGCTTGTCAGGCAGGCGCAGACTCCTCCATTCTATCAATGGAGGGAGTACGAGGAGATAGAACTGGGCCAGGCTGATTGAGTATTAAACGGAAGGAATGCAAGGTTTGGGATGGGTTGGGAAAAATAGTCCTTGCAATGCCATTCCAAGTATATTACCCAGGCCATATTTATATACATTATTTTTTGAGCAAATTCTTGAAGTTTTTTTGTTATTTTGTAACAAGAAAGGATAGTCCCGACCAGATTCGAACTGGTGTTCGCGGGTCCAAAGCCCGCTGTACTTGGCCACTATACGACGGGACTGCAGATAAGCTATCCGCATAACAGCTATAAATAATAAGGCTTAGCGCCTGCCTATTGCGGCTATTTCGCTGACCTTTCCGAAATCAAGGAGCTCATCCTCGCCTATGCATATAGCTTCCATGCCCCCAACATCGAGCATCTTTGCGAATATCGGAGAGTTCTCTCCGAGATCCCTCATCGCCACATCTACCCCTTCTGCGAAATAGTTCATTGCAGGCAGGATGACTATCTCCCTTCCATCCTCCATCTTGCCGTAAAGGAAGCATTTCAGCTTCTCCTTTATGCCAAGCTTGTTGTATACGCCTATGGCCGGATGCAGGTGCCCCATTACCAGGAACCTTGCTTCCTTGTCATGCGGAAGCTCTTCGCCATGGAAAAATAGGAATCCATTCATCGAGGCTTCCTGCCTGTACAGCTTTATATTCGATGATTTCTCGTACCTGTCGATGAAGTTGTCATGGTTTCCCTTTATCAGGTCTATCTGCTTGAGCTTCAGTTCCTCCCTCAGGAACTTGGTGAACTCATAGAACTCGTTGAACTCCTCAACATGGACATTCGAGAACTCGTTCTTTATGTCTCCGTCGATGATTATGCGCTCCGCGTTGGTCATCTCTATTGCTTTCTTTATCGTCTTCTTTATGTTTCTGAGATTGACCTTTGGCAGGAATGTGCCCCTGTCTGCCATGACCCCCTCGTATCCGAGGTGCAGGTCGGAGCATACTATCGCGGATAACTCTTCTATGTAAAGCACGGGCAAGCCCTCCAGCGCCTCAACCCCCTTTGCGATCCGCATCAGAACATCCTCTTTATCTTCGACATTACCTGCTTGTGCAATTCTCTTATGTGCTTCCTCCTGTCCTTCATCATTATAATGTCTGCCTCGCCGAACGTTATCATGTTGTGCGAGAAGGGCGATGGAACCGTAGTCTCTATGAGCTGGTATGTTATCTCGTCCTTTGACATCTTCTTGAGTATGTCCTCTGCCTTAGGAAGGTCCATAACGTCGTCGAATATCTCCCTGTACGTTTCCTTTATTATCGGGAAATTGGGGTCTATCTCCTCCGCGGCCTTGAATACGAGCTGCGCGTTTATCTGCTGTTTCCTTACGCTTATCTTCCTGCCCTTGTAGTTCCTCAATACCATGAAACCTCTCGCTGCACAGTACCTGAACCGTCTCTTCATCATCTCGGTTCTCTTGATGTTCTCCTTGAGCATCTCGCGTATGTTGACCGTTGAAATCTCCTTCAGGAAGATGTCTATGTCCCTCTTCTTTATGTCTATCTGCGAATCCGTTATCACCACGAAACCGTTGTCGACTATGTTCACGCCTATCTCGCTCTCGTATCTGTCCCCCAGGTATATCGCGACGATCCTCGAGAGCGCGTCGTTGACCCTCCTCCCGTAGAGGCTGTGGAATATTATGTAGTTCCTGTCCTGCTCCTTGTACTTCGTCTTCTCTATCAGCATGTGATGGTCGTTCGGTATGACCTTTGTGTACAGGAGCTGCTCCATGAAGTACCTGAATATCGCATTCCTAGCCTTGTCGTCTATCGGCATGTCCTTGAGGATCCTTATGTCGCCAATCTCCTTCTTCGGCTTGCCGGAGATGAGGCTCAGCAGCTTCCTGCTCTTCGTGTACTCCATAAGCTCCTTTGACAGCTGCTCGCGGAACTTGCCTATCTCTATAGCGAGCTCGTATGTCAGCGGCAACTGCTCCGAATACCATGGAGGTATGGTCGGTATCTCTCCTGATGCGTCGCTGACTATGCACCTCATAACCCTTGAATACTCGAACTTGTACCTGTGGCCACCAAGCACAAAAACGTCTCCCGGCTTCAGCCTCATCATGAACTCTTCTTCTATGTTCCCTATCCACTTGTTCTCTGTTGTGAAGACGTCTATCGCAACATCATCGGGTATCGCGCCGAGGTTGAGGAAGTATATTAGCTTTGTAAGTTTGCCTCTCCTTCCGAAAGTATGCTCATTCTCATCGTACCATATCTTTCCGTATACCCTCCTGCTCTCAAGCCCGACGTACTTTCCCGATAGGTAGAATATGAGCGCCATGAAGTCGTCCATGGTCAGGGTGTGGTAAGGATACGCCCTCCTTATGACCTTGTAAGCCTCATCGATGGTCCATTTCTTCGTCTGCGACATGCCCACTATGTGCTGCGAGAGTATGTCGAGCGCGTTCTTCGGGGTCGAGAACCTGTCAAGGTGCCTCTTCTTCGCAGCATCGAGCATTACAGAGCATTCGACAAGGTCGTCCCTGTTCGTGACTATCGTCTCGCCTTTTGCGATGTCCATGAAGCCGTGGCCGCTCCTTCCGAACCTTTGGACGGCTCTTGCAACGCTCTTAGGCGATCCCAGCTGTATCACGTTGTCTATGAACCCTATGTCTATTCCAAGCTCAAGGCTGGTAGACGAGACGACGCACTTGAGCTCTCCCTTCTTGAGCATCTCCTCGACCCCGAGCCTCGTGTCCCTGGACAGCGAGCCATGGTGAGCCGCTATGGATTCCTCATTGTACTTGTAGCTCTTCATGAGGTTGTATACGACTCTCTCCGTCCCGCTCCTGGTGTTCGTGAATATGAGCGTCGTCTTGTTCTGCTTGATTATGCTGTTCAGCATTTTGTATATGCTGCCTTCTATGACGGCGTCTGTTGCGTTGACTATGTCATTGACAGGACTCATCGCTATGAACTCCATCTTCTTGTCCCATGTCGCGTCCACTATGTAGCAGTCGCGCTCCTCTCCGTTGTCCCTGTATCCCACGAGGAACCTTGCGGCGTCTTCGAGAGGCGACAATGTTGCACCGAGCCCTATCCTGACAAAGTCGTGTCCTATCATGTCAGCGAGCCTCTCCACAGACATCGAGAGATGGACGCCCCTCTTGTTGTTGGCAAGCTCGTGAAGCTCGTCTATTATCAGGTACCTGAGGCCCTTGAAATGCTCGGAGAACCTCTGCGAGTTTATCAGTATGGCAAGGCTTTCCGGCGTAGTCACAAGTATGTGCGGCGGGTGGGCTAGCATCTGCTGCCTCTCCTTCGTTGTGGTGTCTCCCGTCCTTGTGGCCACCCTTATCTTGGATATGTCAAGCGTCATCTGCGAGTATATCTCCTGCAGCGGCGCCGACAGGTTCTTGTATATGTCGTTGTTCAGCGCCCTTAGCGGGGATACGTATATGCAGTACACCTTCTCCTCCAGCTTTCCTTTCAGCGAGAGGTCCATCAGTTCGCTCATGATCGTTATGAATGCCGAGAAGGTCTTTCCGGAACCAGTAGGAGCAGTTATGAGGAGGTTGTGCTGCTCGCTGATCAGCTTCAGCGAGTACTTCTGCGGAGGGGTAAGCTCCTTGTACTTCTTCTCGAACCATTCCCTGATGAAGATATTGAGGTGCTGGAGGCTCTCCTCCTTTGTAAATGGCTTCGTATAGTTCGTAATCATTCTACCTAACCTTTAAACAAAACATTTAAATTATGTGGGGCAATCTATTGTGTAGATTTTATGGCTTCTAAGAAAAGTGGGAAGAGCAGGAGCTCGAAGAAGCTACAAGCATTCAATAGGTCGCAGGAAATATATAAGCTTTTGGAAAAAGGCATAATCGTAAACGAGGCGCTTTCAAGCAGCACAGGCGACAGGCCCGAGGAGGACGCGCACGTGTCCGACCTGCTCGAAGTGGCCTCTGAAAAGGAGGAGCGCAAATCGAAGCCTGGGAAGGCAAGGATGCGCAGGAAGGCCAAGCGTAGATAGCCTTAGTCCTCTTTTCTGTCCTCTTTCTTTGAACCCTTCCCTACGGAGAGCCTTATCCCGTTCTGGTCCCTTGTTATCGTTATGTCGAGATCGTCCCCCCCAAGCATGTGCCTGAGCTCCTCGTATGTATACGAGCCTATGTCATCCTTCTTCTTGAGTATCTCCGTCCTCCTCTCTATCAAGGGCCCTTTCTCTATGGTGTTGTACTGCAGGTCCAGCTTGGGCTTGTCTGCGCCGTATATGTCCTCTATGCCAAGCTCTATCGGCTTGTAGCCCTCGCTCTGGTATATGAAAGGCGCAACTGCGTTGAACTCGGCCCTTATGTCGTTGGTCATCTTGGTTACCCACCCCTTGTCGCCGGCTATCACGAAGTCGTCGCCGTTCAGGAAGCCCACGAATGTCTTGTCCTTTGATTCCTTGACCTTGTCCTGGAGAAGCTGCGACACCAGCCTCAGTATGGTCATGCCCGAGTCATTTCCGAACTCGTTTGCGAATTCCGCCAGGCCGTCGACCCTCAGCCTTCCCAGCTCGTAGGCGTTGTTGGTCTCCTGGACCGCCTTCTCCACAGCGTCGGATATCCTGTCCTCGTTCGGCAGGTCTATGAGCGGGTCGAACTTCTTCCCTTTCTTCTTGAGGAATATGGTCACGAGGCTGCGGAGCTCGCTGGGATCGAAGGGCTTCTTGATGTAGTAGTCCGCGCCGTACTTGATGCCCTTGAACCTGCTTGACGTGGCGTCCATGGCGCTGACTATTATGACTATTATGTCCTTGAGGTTCTGCGTCCTCTTGATCGTCTGGCATATCTCAAGGCCGTCCATTCCCGGGAGCATGAGGTCCAGGATCACAAGGTCCGGCTTCTCGAACTTTATCTTCTGGATGGCTTCCTTGCCGTCGTACACCTGGGTGATGTCGAATCCCTTGCCCACGGACAGCGTCATCAGCTTGTTTATGTTCTTGTCGTCCTCTACAACCATTATCCGCCTGAGCAAAGGCTCGTTCTGCAGCATGTAGTATGTAAGTATGCCGCCGCTGCTCCTGGAGGCTATGGCACTAGCTTCTTCGAGCTCCTTGAGGCCTCTCTTCAGCACATCCTCGCTCACGCTGTTCGATGTTGCCAGGGACCTGAGCTCGTTGTACGTTACCTGCTGCTTGTCGTTGATTACAGAGATTATGTCCGATTTTATGTTCTCCGTTCCGTCCATCCGATCGCCAGTATACCATATGGTTGGAAAGGATAATATTCCTTTGGTAAATTCCCAATTATTAGCATTACTTAATAAAAGTTAGCGGCAATAGATAGACTTTAGTGAGCAGATGCTGAAAGCCGCCGGACATATGGGACACCAGGCGCCAGTGCACGGGAGGTCAGGGCTTAACTGGCCTGCGATAGCCATAGTTGCAATAGTGATAATCGCCATAGTCTACTTCTTCGTATCAGGCTCGGGGATAAAGACCGTTACATCGACCTATAATTTCAGCATGTCGAGCTCCAACAGCGTGAACTTCAGGCTCCCGGGCAGCAATTCGACGTACTCGGTGTACCTTGCCTCGGCATCGCCCGCATCGGCCACATTCTATGTGGGCAAGGAGCCGGTGCTCATAAACAGGATAAGCGTCTTCACCTTGACCCCTGGGGGTTCCGTTAACGTCAGCACGGACGGCTCGGACCCTGCTAACCTCGTTGTCAAGCTGCATTCATCTGGCACGAACACCGCGAGTGTGGAGCTGCTCCACATACCTACGGACTTCAACGCAAGGGTCAGCAGCAGCGTTACATTCCTAAACTCGTCGCAGGCTGCAGCCGCAAGCACCACTGTGACAACGACTGTTGCAACAACAACTGTAGGCGTAGGGCAGGGCAGCACCACAGCACCTACCACAACGGTCTCCTCATCTGGAGGCAGCGCGGCGCAGGCGCTCGCCGATGCGAACCTGACAGCGTACGGGACCCTCATGAACAACTACAAGGTGCTATACAACAACGGAAAGCAGTGCACGCCGGGCCTTTACAACTCGACAATGCAGTCTAAGGGGTTCTCATATGCGGGACCGAACAGCTACGCGAACATCAGCATGGTGACCCCGACAGACGTCACGAGCAGCGTTGCGAAGGTAAGCGGAAGCACGTACAACGTGACCTACGTGCTGGTAAAGCCTTCTGGCAATTCGAACGTATTGGTTCTGAAGCTCGACAGCTCATCCAACACGCTGATAACGTACAAGTATGGCGGTGATTTCAGCGGCCTGACATACGGCCAGCTGAACCAGAGCTATGCAACCGAGGCGCAGATAGGCAACAACTGCGCAGCCTACATACCGTGACTACTGCTTCCTCGCCTCTTCCTTCGCCTTCCTGGATACAGGGAGCGTGAAGTAGAACGTGCTTCCCTTCCCGACCTCGGATTTGAGGCCCACTGAGCCGTAGTGAAGCTTGACTATTCCCTTGACTATTGAGAGCCCTAGGCCTGTCCCGGACTTCTCCTGCATCGTCATGCCCTTCCTCTGCAGCTGGTAGAACTTCTTGAACACCTTCTGCTTGTCCTCCTTGCTTATTCCTATGCCGCTATCCTGCACCTCCACTCGCACGTTCTTGCCCTTCCTGCTCACATGCACCCTTATGAAGCCTTTCTCTGTGAACTTGAGCGCATTGCCTATCAGGTTCACGAAGACCTGTATGAGCCTGTTGGGATCCGCTGTTATCTCAGGAACGTTGTAGTCGTTCACCCAGGAGAACTCGAGGCCGCTTTTTTCGCACATCTCCGCTATCGCCTTTATGCTAGGGTTCTCCTTGAGCTCGTTGAAGTTCACCTGCTGCAGGTCCAGCTTCACCTTGCCGGATGACAGCTTCGCCACGTCCAGCATCTGCTGTATCAGCCTCATGAGCCTGTCGAGCTCGTCTATGATGAGCTTGGTGTACGACTTCTGATCGTCGTTGAGCTGGCCGAACTCGCCGTTGAGCAGCAGTATGGAGAAGCCCTTTATGTTGGTTATGGGGGTCTTGAGGTCGTGCGATATGTTGTATATGAACTGGGTCTTGAGGTCGCTCTCCTCCTTGTACTTCTCTGCGTCCTTGCTTATCCTCTCGATGTTCTCCTTGAGCTCCTCAATCATCATTTTAGGCGAGAGGTCCCTGCTTATGAATATGTAGCCGGATGTCCGGCCCGCGTCGTCGGTCAGCGCCTTTATGCTCTGGCTTACGGGTATGCGCGCGTCTGAGCCCGAGGGCCTCACGTTGACGAATATGTCTGTCAGCGAGCTGCTCTTCTTCGCGAGTATTATCGAATTCGATATCTTCTCCTGGTCCTCGGCCTCCACGCCCAATGATGCTATGTTCGTGCCGTTGAGCTCGCTGCTCGAATTCCTCAGGAGCTTGTCTGCGTTCTTGTTCGTGCTCTTTATGTATCCCGATTCGTCTGTTATGATCACCGCATCGCTCGAGAGCTCTATGACGTCCTTTACGCTCCTGTTCGCCTGCTCCACGTATTTTTTGTAGTCCTTCGAGAGCACGCACGAGTAGCCGTTTGCGTTCCGGTATATCTGCAGCGTCGCATCGGTGTAGAAATCGTTTCCCACACTTATCTTTATGTCAGCCGAGTAGATGCTGTCTCCAAGGTTGCTTATCTTGGCTGCTATGTCATCCCCGTTTGCGATTATCTCGCTTATCTTCCTGCCTGTTACCGCCATGCTGTTCAGGCCGAAGACCCTATCGGTGCTCTGGCTGGCCCACTCTATCCTTGCGCTCTTGTCAAGCATGAGGAACGCGTCGTTGCTGCTGTTGAGGAGCATGTTCCTGTCATCGGCGATGCCGGCATCCGTGCTGTCCTCCAGCAGCAGGTGCATGAGCTTCTCGTTTACTATGCTGGACGATATCACGAACCTCCTCGATGCTCCCTTGCTGTCCGCGGCGTCTATCTGCATGCCGTTGCTGAGCTTTGCAAGCTCGTCGTCGCTTATCCTGAAAAAGTCCCTTATGCTGCTACCGGCGATCTCGTTCGCTGTCCTGTCGATGAGGTTGAGGCCCATCTTGTTAGCCTTGACCAGCCTGCCCTTCCTGTCGGCGAGGAACTGCGGGAACCTGTTGCCGAACGCGGCATCGAAGTACTTCGCCACGTTCAGGCTCTTCTCTCGCTCGAACTTCACTGACGCCTGTGCGCTTGCTAGCTTTGCGATGATGTCGAGCATCCCTGAGAGCTGCTCGCTGAAGAGGTTCTCGCTCTTCGAAAGCAGCGTTATTATGCCGAATGTCCTGCTGTCGCTGGCGATGGGCAGCGTCATGCAGCTCTTGAACCCTTGGTTGTAATACGCTATTAGGTCCGGGAATGCGGAATAGCCGCTCAGCCTGTTGTCTATGTAGGGCTTGCCTGTGTTTACCGCGAACTCCTCGGACTGGCTGGCCTTTATGCCTTCGAGAGCCATGTCCTTCACGGCCACGCTGTCTGCGTTGGACATCTCCTTGAGCTTCAGCGCGGCCTTGGACACAAGGTCGCTTATGCTAGGCGAGCGTTTTTCCATCTCCATCAGCTCAAGCAAGGATTTGCCGCTTATTGACTGGTCTGCCATGTCCACCATAAGAGCTTTATTTTTGAAAGATATAAAGATATGCGCTTTTTCAGATGTTATAATGGACGCAAAGGAGCTTTTTGATGGCGTATTCAGCATTGAAGGCAAGCTCGCCACAGTGAACATGGTGCCGAGGAGGAAGGTGTACGGTGAGGAGCTAGTCGAGATCGATGGCAGGGAATACAGGATGTGGAACCCCTACAGGAGCAAGCTCGCGGCTGCCATAATGATGGGCCTGAAGAGCATGAGGATTGCAGAAGGCGATTCGGTGCTGTACCTCGGGGCGTCGACCGGAACAACCAGCAGCCATGTCAGCGATATCGTGGGCGAGAATGGGGCCGTATACTGCGTAGAGATATCAGAGAGGAGCATGCGCGATCTCCTCAAGGTGTGCGAAGCCAGGAAGAACATGCTGCCCATCTTCGGCGACGCAAGGAGGGTCGAGGATTATGCGGATGACGTGAAGAAGGTAGATGCGATATATGAGGATGTCGCCGCGCCAGACCAGGCAGACATACTTATAAGGAACAGCACGCTGCTGAAGAAGAGGGGGCTTGCCTACATTGCGATAAAGTCGCAGAGCATAGACATATCGAAGAGGCCTAAGGAGGTGTTCGAGGGATTCCTCGAAAGGGTGTCTGGCCATTTCACTGTTGTGGAAACCATTGACATAGGCAGGTACGACAAGAAGCACCTGTTCGTAGTGCTTAAGAAAGCATGATGTGATTTATGATCGCTATGGACTTTCTAAGAGCCTTTTCGGGGGCGAATTACAAGGAGTCTGGCTTGGGGTGCAGGTGCTGCGGCTATGTGCCTTCGATAGTCCCTGGGGATGTTGACGCTATATGCGGATTCTGCGAGGCGTATGTAGGCATGGTAAAATCCGATGCCAGGGCCTTGCATCCTGAGATGGACATGATCCTGAGCAGCATACACTTCCTTGCCAAGGAAGGCGAGTGGGATGATGCTATCGCCCTTGCCGAGCAGGTAAAGGTCGGCGATGAGCCGTACCTTTTGTACGGGTTCGGGATTCTCTACAAGGCGTTCTCGGATGCGGTATACTGGCACGTGGACTACAACTCGAAAGGCTTCATGGAGGGCAATGCGGCGAACAGGAACAACGAACCAAACATGAAGAAGAACAATTCAATGCACCTTCTTGAAAAATCAAAGGAGATGCTATATAGGTCTATCAAGCTCATGGAGTCGAAGAAGGACGACGCGGAGATCCTGTACATAGACTTCCTCGCCAACATGAAGCTGGGAAGGCGGGTCGATGCGAAGAGCGCGCTGGATAGGCTCAATACCGTAGGAAATGACAAGGTAAAAATATACGCGAATGCAAAGTATTCTGTTGAGTACAACACCGAAGATGCTAGGGCACATCTTGAGGCCCTGGCTAAAGGCGCCTCTCCGAACTCGGCATACTACCTTGCTGTAGATCTCGCGAGGAGGAAGAGATTCGGCGAATCGAAGAAGATGCTCGGCATACTCCTCAATAATGCTGCGATGCCAGAGGGAATGGAGCTTTTGAAGAAAATATACGGACTTGAAACCGCTTCAGGATTATAGATGGTTGCTTGCCAGAATCTGATGAAAGGAGGAGGGCTTTCCTTTCTAATGGGTTTACATCGGCCTTGGAGCTAGACGGCTCGATAGACTGGTTTCCCTGCCCAAGGTTCGACTCCCCCTCGATATTCTCGGCAATATTGGACAGGACAAAAGGAGGCTTCTTCTCGATAAGGCCTGAGGCAGACTACAAGCTCGCATCGCAGTACATCGGAAACAACATGATGCTGCGGAACGTCTTTGAGACCGAGAAGGGCAGGCTGGAGGTTACGGACTTTCTGCCATTGGGCGTCTGCGCGATAATAAGGATATTCAAGTCTGAGGTTCCTTTCATCGCTGAGGTCAGACCCGTCTTCCAGTATGGCATGACGAACTCTGGCATAGAGACCAGCGAGAAGGGCATAACCTTCAAGAACGGTAGTTCCAAGGAGGGCTTGGAGCTCAGCATAAAGGGCGATTATTCAATAATCGATGACGGCCTGTTCAGGATAAACGCTGGTGAAGGCTACATGTTCGCGCTTTACTCGAAGGACCTCAAATACGGGCTTTTCAGCAGGTCCGGCTCCGTATATCCGGACCCTTACGAAACGTTTGAGGCGACGCAGAAATATTGGGATGAGCAGCTGTCCTCTGCAAGGCCCGTGGGGAAGTTCAGGGATGCATACTACAGGTCGCTGGCCGTTGTCCTGGGGCTGATGTACATGCCGTCAGGGGGCATGATCGCCGCACCAAGCGCCTCGCTGCCTGAGATAGTCGGCAAATCAAGGAACTGGGATTACAGATACGTATGGGTAAGGGATGCCGCGTATGCTGCCGAGACGCTGTCGAACGTGATGATGCTGTCAAAAGCCAGGAGGGCGCTCAGCTTTTTGATAAGCGTGATAGACCCTTCGCTTAAGAGCTTCGACCACCCTTTCTATTCGATAGACGGAACTGCGCCGCAGCCCGAGGAGACGCTGCATTGGCTGAGGGGGCACCGGGGCTCGAGGCCCGTAAGGATAGGCAACGAGGCGTTCACGCACATGCAGAATGATGTCGAGGGGGCGTTCATGAGCGGGATGCACGCCTACATAGAGAAATCAGGAGACCTGCTATATGCGAAGGAGAACTGGTGGGCGGTAGAGGCCATAGCCAAATGGACAACAGAATCGTGGAGGCTGAAAAGCATAAGCCTTTGGGAGGAGAGGGATGTCACTGAGCATTATGTGCATACAAAGGTCATGGAATGGGTCGCGCTCGACAGAGCGGTCAAGATAGGAAGGAGGATAGGCGAGAACAAGTCCCTAGACGGATGGACTTCTGCAGCAGTGGACATAAAGGCCGAAATAATGAAGGAGGGATATTCGGGCAAGCTCAACAGCTTCACCAAGTTCTATGGGTCTGATGAGGTTGA
Organism: Microcaldota archaeon; assembly: GCA_028867135.1. Classification (GTDB taxonomy): domain Archaea; phylum Micrarchaeota; class Micrarchaeia; order Micrarchaeales; family CABMGC01; genus JAGWGW01. The sequence continues at coordinate 38,415 of JAGWGW010000001.1, forward strand.
TGCGTCATTGCTCGTGCTTCCATTGTACGGATTCATAGATGCAAAGGACCCCATGTTCCTGAGCACGCTGCAGAGGATAGAGAAGACCCTTGCGGTAGACGACGGCCTTCTGATAAGGTACAGCTCGGATTTCATGGGGAAGGTCGAGCATCCGTTCACGCTTCTCTCAACGTGGCTTGCAAGGGTCTACCTAAGGCTCGGGGACATAAAGAGGGCTGAAACGATAATTGACAGGCTTCTTTACTATTCAAACGACAATATGCTGATAGCTGAGCATATAGACCTCAAATCAAGGGAGCCCAGAGGCAACATACCGCAGCTCTTTGCGCACGTTGGATTGATAGAGGCGATAAACGAGCTGAACGACCCTACCCTTTTATTACAGCAATAGGCACATTCCTAGAGACTATCGTCGATATTCCAGAGTTTTCCACGACCTTCACGACATCGTCGACGTCCTTGTAAGACCACTCCGCTTCTTCGCTTACGAGCTTCCTCGTCTTTATCCTTATCTCTATGTTCTTGCTCTTGAGCGATTCGAAGGTCCTCGAAGCCGGTATCTCGCGTATTGCCTGGTGCCTTGACATGACCCTTCCTGCGCCGTGGCATGACGAACCGAACGTCTCCTTCATCGATCCTTCTGCCCCGCATAGGACATAGCTTGACGTTCCCATGCTCCCGGGTATCAGGACTGGTTGCCCTATGTCCCTGTAATTCTGCGGTATCTCGGTTCTGCCTTTTGCGAATGCCCTTGTCGCCCCCTTCCTGTGCACAAGGACCCTTTTCCTTTTGCCGTCGATAATGTGGTCCTCGGCCTTCGCTATGTTGTGCGACAGGTCATACAGTATGTCCATCCCCAAAGCATCCCATTTTTGGTTGAAGACAGACTCGAAACTCTTCCTTATCGAGTTCGTTATTATCTGCCTGTTCGTGAACGCGAAGTTTACAGCTGATTTCATCGCGCAAAGGTAATCCAACGCTTCCTTGCTGCCTATCTCCGCGTAGCTCAGTTCCGGGTCGACCAGCTTGATGTCGTTTTTCCTTTGGTATTCGACGAGTATCCTGAGGTAATCGCTGCATATCTGGTGGCCGAAGCCCCTCGAGCCGGTGTGCACCATTATGACTATCTGGCCATCGAACAGCCCGAACGCCTTCGCCGTCCTTTCATCGAGTATTTTTTCTACTCTTTGCACCTCGAGGAAATGGTTCCCTGCCCCAAGCGTTCCCAGCTCATGCAAGCCTCGCGACCTTGCATCGCTGCTCACCTTTGAGATATCTGCACCGTGCATGCAGCCGTTCTCCTCTATGTTGCCCAGGTCTTTTTCGTTTCCGTAACCTTTCCTTATTATGTACTCCACACCTTCATGAGCTATCTTTTCAAGGTCGGTTTGCGTAAGGCCTATCTGGAGCTTGCTTCCCACTCCGCTTGGGACATTGCGGAACAATGCGTCTGCCAAAGGGTTTATCTTCGGCCTTACCTCTTTCTCTGTAAGGCTTGTCTTTATCAGCCTGACCCCGCAATTTATATCGAAGCCGATCGACCCGGGGGAGACTATCCCTTCGCTCGCGTCAAAAGCCATAACTCCCCCTATAGGGAACCCGTACCCTTCGTGAGCATCGGGCATCACGAGGACGTTGCCGACAAGTCCCGGCAGCGTTGCTGCGTTCGCAGCCTGCTGAAGCGTCCTGTCCTTCTTCACCTTCTCTATCAGCCTGTCGGATGAGTAGACTATGACGTCAGTATTCATTCCTGGCATGGAATTCTTGCTTATTCTGAACCTGTTTTCATCGATTTTTTCAAGTTCCATTTATGCATCCCCTAAAGGCGGTTTTCCGGATACGGAAGCTATATATATGAGATAAATATAGAGAATAATAGTTAGCTGAAGACTTATAAATAATGTATTGTAATTAGTATGCTATGCAGGGATGGCGGAGCCTGGTCAAACGCGGCAGACTCAAGATCTGTTGGCTTAGGCCTACGGGAGTTCAAAAAATATGAACACATCTCTCTCCCTGCATAACATTTTTAAGATGTAAAAAGGCGATGCTGTGAAGAGGAAGTCAAAAACAATAAGAAGGAAGGCCGCAAACAGGCCTAAGAGGCCTGGGAAGATGCGCGAGAAGGTATTGTTTGACATACCACACTACCCGCAGACCGAGGAATTCACAAGCTCAGCAGCATGCGCGATGATGGTCCTCAAGTACCTTAATCCAAACTTCAGGCTCAAGAAGGAGCAGGAGTATGATATTTGGCAGGAGGCTGTCAATGGAAGCGTGTGGCACGGCTCGAAGTACGGGCTTGCGTACGCGCTAGCGAAGAGAGGCGCAAAGGCCAAGATAATCAGCAACACCAAGGACGAGGGATACGACAGGAAGCTTGCAGTGTACGAGAACGTGAACCTTGATACGCTCACGGCTTCATACAACGAGATAAAGCAGAAGTCGCAGGACATGGAGATAAGCGAGGATTACGGTACAGCGTCGATCAACTCCGTCAGGAAGACGCTCTCCGGCAACCAGATACCGATAGTGCTCATAGATGCAAACGTAATAAATCCTTACCTTGAATCATCGCCGCACTGGGTCGTTGTAAAGGGCTACGACAAGGATGCGTTCTACATCAATGACCCTTATTCTGACAGCACTGTGACGCTAGACTCTGATGCATTCAAGTCCGCTCTTGGATACGACAACGACTTCCACATGATAGTCATAGGGTCAAAGCCCAAACAGAAGAAATAGCTTATTTTGACTTGCTCCAGAGGGCCTTCGCCTTCTGGAACTGAATCTCGGCCTCGGAAGAGAATGTGCTGCCTGCGGCTACGAGGCATGTGCCTGCGAGCGCACTGGCGTTTCCTGCAACCTGCATTTTGCCCTCCTCCTCGTATATCCCAGACTGGATTGCGAACATGGCTGCTGCCCTCATATAGATGACGCTGGCCCTCTTTTCGTTGCCGGTTTGCCTGCGCATAGTCCGCACGGCGCCTCAGGTCCCTTGCGCTGTACCAGAAATCGAACTCCCAGTCCCTGCGCCTTGATGCCCTTCTGAAGGTGTCTATCTTCCTTTCAAACGCGGTCTGCTCCCTGCTCTGCCCATCCTTACGATTCTTCCGCTGACCGTCATCATTGGAAAACGTGCCCCTGAAGCGCATGGCTTAGAGTAGCCTTTTCCAGATATTTAAAGAGTTTGTATTACCTGCCGGAGAGCATGCCCTTGAGCAGCGACCTCACGAGCCTTGCCCTGTCTGTCGAAGGCTTCTTGTACACTGACATGGGGGTCCTGCTCTTTATGTCGTTGTAGCACGGCACGCACATGGTCCTCTTGCTGACAATTCCGTCGCGTACGTACCTGTCCCTGTCCTGCACGTATCTTGGGGGCACTATCTTGACCTCCCCGTCCTTCATGGCCTTGCTGCAGGATATGCAACTGTTTTCTATAAGGTATACAAGGTCCCGATCCTCAGTCTCGTCTGTATAGTGCTCAAGTCCGTCAGACTGCGCCACCTTCCTCGCAAATCCCCTGTTTTCTTCCATTCCCATAGCCTCCACATCCATGTACATTACCCCCTGCAGATGGACTAAGCCCACCCTCCCCGATAAGTAATATAAAATAGCTCATATATATAGGTTTCGTAGTTATATTGACATAATTTATGTAAAAATGTAATAATCTTACACAAATTTGCTGTTGATTTGATGGTTTATCTATTGGCGATCGGAGGGAATGCCGTTTCCAACGACAAAATGCCGGAAGAGTTGGGAAGGCAGATAGTGAAGCTTCACAAGAAGGGCGTAGGGTTGGTGATAACGCATGGCAACGGACCGCAGGTCGGGGAACTGTCTGGCAAATTCCACGACAAGAGCCTTGCCATGCTGACTGCTGAGACAGAGGCTGCGCTGGGCATGGTCATAGAGGGGGGGATACACGAAGCTGCAAAGAGAATGCGCATTAAGAGCCCGAAGACCGCTCTGCTTCTCACAAGGGTCGTCGTGGACAGGCGAAGCGGCGAGTTCAGGAACCCGACAAAGCCGATTGGCGCTTTCATGAATGCAAAAGAGGCGATGGCGCTTAGGAGGAAGGGCCTCGTCGTGAAGAAGCTGATAAACGGCTACAGGAGACTGGTTCCCTCTCCGGCCCCTGAAAGGATTGTCGACATAGACGTAATCAGACGGTTCCTAGGCATGGGATACATAGTCATAGCTGGAGGCGGAGGTGGCATAGCGGTAGACAAGCATCTCAGGTACGTAGACGCAGTAATAGACAAGGACAGGACGTCTGCGATGATCGCAGAGCAGATAGGAGCCAAAAGGCTCTACATGCTGACCAATGTTGACGGAGTGTACATCAACTTCCGTAAAAAGAACCAAACGCTCATAGGAAGAACGACTGGCATGGGCATCAGGAAGTACATGAAGGCGTTCGAGAAGGGGAGCATGCGCCCGAAGGTGGAGTCCGCGATTCGTTTCGCAGGCGAAAAGAATAGGGTTGCGGTCATAGGCAACCTCTCTAAGATAGGGAGTGTGATCTCGTTAAAAGGATGCACGGTCATACGCGGTTAGGTCTTATCGCTTTGATGACCTCGCTCACAGTGCCTGTCGTCTTCAGCGCATCCTTGTCAAACTGCGTGCGCGTCGCTGCTATTCCCATCTTTTCAAGGCGCATCCTTACCGCTTCTGGGGATACAGAGCTCATGTGCAGCGATTTCGTCATCCTCGGGATCGAGTAGAAGAATGGCATGTCAAGCTCTCCCTGCATCATCCTGAGCTCCTTCTCCCCCTCATATGGATCGTTTACGAGCTTCAGCATCTTCCCTATCATCTCCTTTGACTGGAGCTTTCCGAGCCACATTGGGCCGTATGGCTCCATGGCCTTGGAACAGTTTGCGCATTTCGGACTGAGCTTCGGCGCGATGCCTTTGGAGAGCGAGAAGTTCCTGCAGCTGCCGCAGAAGCACGCGAACCCGTTTTCCTTTATCGATGCTAAAGCCTCCTTTGCGCCTGCAGACAGCCTGACGAAGACCCTCATATAATGCATGTCAGATATGCTGAGCAATGGTTCTGACCCAAAATTGAAGACAGCGGCGTTCCTGGAGATGAAATTGAGGAGTATGCGTATTCCGGATTCCTTGCACAGCTCGTTGTGCATCGGCTTCGAGCCGTACGTCTTCATGCATGCTGCCTCGTGAGCTCCGCAGAGCACGGCCGTGTCCGTGGCTGTTATCATAAGGACTGTGCCGTCTTTAGATATTTTCATTACATCGAAAACATGAGGGGACGGTGTACCGAAGGGGTCAAGATCGATTATGTCGAATTTTTCGGCTGTTGTGTTCGCGTATTCCTGTATGCTCATGTTCAATGCCTTTGCCTTCACGTTGTTCGCAGACAGGTTCTTGCGCATGGATTTGTATGCGTCCTTGTTCATGTCGATTGTTGTGATGTTCCTTATCCCTGCTTCCTTTGCATATCTTATCGCCCTTACGCCTGTTGCGGCTGTGCAGTCGAGAAATGAGGCTGGCTGTTTTTTGTTCAGGGCCTTTACGAATAGGACCGACATGTCCCTGAGCTTTTTCATTTTCGGGTTGAAGAAGACTCCGTTCCCTGCTTTTATGCTCGCCTTCCCTTCTTTGATGCTGTCCATTTTCTATCCTTCTATCTTTAGAATCGCGTCGAGGAGCCCGTGCGCGTATGCGATGCTCGAGAACGAGGTATGGTAGTCCTTCTTCTCCAGCCAGCTGGCTGCATCCTGAGCGTACATCTTTGCAAGCTCCATGACCTCCTTTTCCTTATCGTTCAGTTTCTCCGTTCTTACCTTCTTTATGTTATCGGAGAAGATTCCGATGTCTTTCCTTATTCTTTCCTCTATTTCCATTACACAACCGCCGCTCGGTGCAGTGTTTAATATTTATGCCATCTTCTTATTTAACTTATGAGTGCAAGGAGCAGGCTACAGTCGGCAATGGAATACCTCATGACCTACGGTTGGGCCGTCCTCGCAATCGCCATCGTCATGGTCTCTCTATACTCATTGGGGATATTCAATGTTGGAAGCTTGAAACCGACTGCAACTCAGGGCTCCTGCCAGGTCATAAGGACTGCTGCGCAAGTTTCTCTGGCAGGCCAATGCAATGACCTAATACCCAGGTATGTGGCCAGATTTGTTGGCGGTAGTGGCGCAAGTTCATACGTGCAAGTTCCAGATAAATCAAGCTTGAGGCTCAATGGGCCGTTCACCATAGTGTTTTGGGGGTACATAAATGATGCATTGCCCAACAATGGATATCCTGGATTTATCAAAAAAGGGAATTCCGGGGTCCTTAATGGGGGCTACCTGTTCTTTTACGGCGGTCTTGGAACAATAGGGGTCCCGCCTTTCAAGAGGGATAACCAACAATACAACATGCCAGGCAGCGCGCCTGCAGCAAACACATGGTATTTCTACGCAATTACATACGATGGTTCATCGACGTTGACTCTTTACGAAAACACCCAATCCTCAACAGTAAGTATGACATACGGCACTGATACGGATACAAGTGCATTATTGATAGGAAGCGGAGACGCTGGAGGCGACAACAATATCGCAGATGTCCAGATGTACAATACCTCACTTGATTCTGGTTCCATCAAGAGCCTGTATCAGGAAGGCATAGGCGGAGCGCCGATAGATGTGCAACACATAGTTGGCTGGTGGCCGCTGAACGGGAACGCGAACGATTACTCAGGAAACAACAACCAGGGCAGTGCAACAAGCGTAATCTGGAATGCGAACTGGCAGAGTGGTTATACTTCTCCCGCTTCTTAGATTACTCTTCCATGTAAGGAGCTAAAAAGTAGGATATGCTTGCTTCGCCGATATTGTAGTTCATCCTTAATGGTTCGTTGGACTTGAGGTCTATCAGCACGCTGTTGCCTATAGGGCATGACTTTACCATGTTGTCCATGAATTCTAGGTTGAATACGGCGTCTGCTGGCTTGCTCGCCTCTATCTTCTTGATCACATCCCCGTTCTTGTCGTGCAGCGCCTCAAGCTCTCCAGAATCGCCCCTCGCGCTTACTCCGAACTGGTCCTTGGTTGCCTTGAACGCTATGTAAGACGAGATTAATCCCGCGTCCTTGATTATCTCCTTGAGCTGATCCCCGCTTATCTCAACGTGCGCCTCGAAGTCTACGTTAGGCTCCTTCTCGACGCTCTTCTTGACGTCTATCATCTGCATCTTGTACCTTCTCCTGCTGCTCGGGCTTATGAACTCCATTGAGAGCTTGTTGTCGGAATCCTTCATGACAAGCGCCTCGTTGTCCCTGGTCCTTGAAAGTATCTTCGAGAGGTTCTCGAGGTTTAATCCGACATTTGTGCTCTTGTCGACAGAGTATTTCGAGAAGGCCTTCTCGGGCATGAAGAACGATACCATGCTTATGCTCGATGGATCCATCGCCTTGAGGCTTATGCCTTCCTTGGTGACGTTGAACAGCCCCTCGTCGACAAGGCTCACTATTGATGCGACGCAGTCCCTCCAATACTTGGCGTTATCTAGCTTTATTTCGAACATTCTACCCCCTTATGATTAGCTATAGAATAAACAGCGACATAAATATATAAAACCCATCTGCACCGCGAAGTGCATCTTTATAGAGGTAATTTTTCATAGTACTTATTTATCTGTCGGACAAGATAGAATAGCGGGTATCGTGATGGTTCATAGGGCATTTCTGCTTTCTGTTGCACTCCTACTGCTGCTGCCGAACATGCTCCACGCAGGCTACTGGTTCCAGTACGGGATACGGGGGGGTTACCAGTCGAACTTCAACAACGGAGTCAGCGCAAGCATAGAGACCATGGCGCAGCCTCAGGTGGATTCCGGATCCGCTGCATTCTGGGTCGGGGAAAGCCTCTCGAACGGCGCCTTCATACAGATGGGCTACCTGACGGAGAACCAGAGCGCGCTCTACCCGCTCTACTGCGACCGCAGCGGCTGCAAGGACTACGAGCTCATCAAGAAAGGGGCCCCGGAATGGTTCTACGAATACTTTCCTGCAGGATACAACGGTGGGTTCCTGGGCGCTGTGGGAACCAGCGGCTCGGCCGGTGCGAACGGAACCTTCAACACCTATGAATTCCATGCTAACGGCACCGTGTGGTCCTTCGTATTCAACGGCAACGTCGTCGGCAGCGTAGACCTGGGCGCCCAAAACTCAGGGCAGAACGATTCGATAGCGTTCGGCGAGGTGGCGAATACCAGCAACAACAGGGAATTCGTCAACCCTGTCATATTCTCGAACGTGTCCATATACAAGTCCAGCAGCAAGGTCCTGATACCGTACGGATATTCATACATAGGATACGGCGTTGGCAGCGACACGACAGCCGCGAATCCGTACGGGGTGCAGACACTCGACAACAGGATCAATTATTTCGAGGTCGGGTCCGGGCTGCCGCAGCCTCTCAACGGTGCGATCCTATGGCAGACAGGGTACATGCTCAAGATCATCTCGCAGTACGGCAACCTCAACAGCTCGATACTCTACGAATCGGGGGCGCCGATAGGGATAAGCGCGCCAGAGCTACTGTACATAGACAACTACACAAGGGTGCAGTTCGATGGATGGAGCGGCCGTGGAGTCGGCGCTTACAGCGGCAACGCGAACCAGACGCAGATAACGATATACAGCAATGTGACCGAAAAGGCGAACTGGCAGAAGCAGTACTTCGTGAACGTATCCTCAGCGCATTCGACTGTTTCGGGGACCGGCTGGTATGCTGCTGCCTCTGTAGCAAACTATAGCCTATTCTCGAACATTAGCTACTACAACAGCTCAAGCAGGTATGTATTCATCAGGTGGAGCAATGGGAACCCGGAGATGGGCGGGACCCTGGCGGTAAACTCTCCGGCCAATGTAATCGCGTTGTGGCGGCAGCAGTACCTTGTCAGCGCGACTTCCGATTACGGCAACGTGTCAGGCAGCGGGTGGTACAACAACGGTTCCGTTGCCTCCCTTTCTGTGAAAAACCCAATCGTGAACCTCAGCTTGACCGAGAAGCTCGCTTTCTATTCGTGGAGCAACGGCGAAACAAATAGCTCGATAAAATTCGCGGTTAACGAACCTGAAAACGTCAGGGCATCATTCAAGAAGCAGTATCTGACGACATTCAAGGGCAGAGATGCCTATGGAAACCCTGTCGCACTGCAGGGGATCGTTCTCGGAAACAGTACCATATCAAGTTCTGCATTCATATTCGGCAACGTGAGCTATGACATAAAGAGCGTCTACTACAACAACGCCAAGATCGCCGTAAACAGGCAGACATCCGTCAATTCCTCGGGGACGGACTACATCAGCCTTCCGGTATACAACGTAAGGATACTGACAAAGGACATATTCGGAGGGCCCATCAAGGCAAACTTCGACCTCAGGTTCTCTAACGGGACGGAGGTCAACGGCAGCTCTGGAAGCGGCGGCGTTATAGCGTTCAGCGGCGTCCCGTATGGTTCGGTGAGCGGCACGATCGAATACCTTGGGATAAAGCAGTCGGTTTACACAAGCGGCGGCGCGGCAAAGGTTGTGCCGTTCGTCTCGCTGCTCGACATCGTGCTGATGATAGCAGCTGTTGCAGCCGCATTCCTGATATACAACCACTCCAGGAAGAGGCTTTCGGCTCGCGCAGCGGCGGAAGGCGGATAGTCAGGATTATAATTCCTCCGCGTGAATTATGATTCATGAAAGTCGCGCTGCTTGTTGCCCCTAAACAGTTCCGTGACGAGTCGGTTTCGCATTCGCTGCCGATGCTGGAAAAGTGGGGAGTGTCGCCTACGCTCGTAAGCTACTCGACTCATGACTGTGTCGGATACAGGGGAGCCGTATACAAGGTCGGATTGAACGGCGGAAAGCTGCACCCCGACGATTTTGATGCGATAATCCTTGTAGACGGTCCGGGAGTCGACACCTACAAGCTGTACGACTTCAGGCCTTTGCTCGATATCATGAAGCTGTTTGCGCAGAAGGGCAAGCTGATTGCGACCGTGGGCAACGCGGTCAAGATAATCGCTAGGGCGAACATAATAACAGGGGTGAAGATAGCGACCCCGAGGGACGAGGAATCCAGGAGGCTTGTCGTCCTTTACAGGGGCGTTGAATCCGACAAGCACCTTGAGCTCGACAAGAACATAATGACGCTCAACGATGGCGAGAAGATAGAGGAGATGACTGACATGCTCCTTGGCAAGCTAGGAGCCAAGTGATCCTTTTCCCATGTATATCCTTGACTGGCTGCCGCACTCGCACCTGTATATCGAATAGCCTCTCTTTGCCAATATCCTTACTGTGCATGTGACTCCTGGGATAAGGAGGTTGCCGCATTTTTTGCATATCCTCTCCTTTATCGTTCTGTTGAGCTTCACGTTGTAGTGGCTGCTTATGAGCCTCATGAGCCTTACGTACCTTTTGCCCAAGGCCCTTGATTCGCCGCTATTCTCATGGAACCTTTCAGTCGAAAGCTCGAATAGCCTCTCTATCCTCTCGCTTGCTATCTTCTCTATCAGTTTCGTGTTCTTTGGCATGCTACCATTTCACATTTCTACGGTTATTTCGCCCGTCATCTCATCGACCCTGCACGCATAGGTGCTTATGTCGGTGACCCACGAAGTGCTCTCGTTCGCCTTGCCTGTCTCTATGTCGAACGCCCCTGCGTGCATCGGGCATATGAGTTCCTTCTTGTCTATGTATCCGTCTCCAAGTATGCCCTGCTCGTGGGTGCAGTAGCCTTGCAGCGCGTACAGCTTGCCTTCAAGGGCGACGAGTGCTATCTTTGTGCCTGCAACATCGACGGCCTTGACCTCTCCGTCGCTGATATCGCTCCTGTTCAGGTCCAGCTTGTATTCCGCCACTATTACCACTATTTCTTCCTGCGCAGGAGCGAGATGACTATGTATGCAGCTGCGATTATCACTATCGCGGCTATGATGAGCGCGTATGCTATGTTCCCGCCCTGCGTTCCGCTCTTGACCGTCGTGTTCTGCGACCGGTTGGTTGCGTTGCCAGCTGTATTCGGTATGGTAAGGTAGGTGGTCTGCGTGGCGTTAGTTGAAGCGCTGGCGCTCTGGTTCTGGTACGGCGGAACGGTTGTGGATACCGTGTAGTTCACGAAGTTCCCTGAGAAGTTCTTCGGAGTGTAGGTTGCGTTCGAGCTGGGCGAATTGCTTGAGCTGTTTGTCTCAGCGAGCATTGTCTGGTTCAGCACTATAACGTTGACGACCTCGTCGTACACCGTGGGGTCCCCTCCGGATGCGTTCAGGTCTATCTGGTACAGCCCCAGCCTTGCGCTCGGGGATACGCTTACATTAAGGTAACCGAAGAACGTCGGCACGTTCGAGGGGTTTGTAAGCGTGGTCATTATCCCGTAGCGGCCTAGCTGCGCGCTGTTCCTGATGTTTATCGTTGTCGTGGAGTAGTTGCCGTTTGTCAGCAATAGCACGTATCCGATCGAATTCGTTGTGCCGGGCAGGAGGATTGCGGTATAGTTGTCCATGAGCAGCGTCGAATTGCCCTTTCCCTGCATTGCCGCGCCCTGCGAATACGCAATAGAGGCTATGCAAATTGACAGGATGAACGCCAGCAGCGGTTTCTGCATGCAACCGATAGTCTATTCCAAATCAATAATATAAGCCTTGGCTTTACCTGAAGAAGCCGGATTTTCTCCTCGATTCCCCTGTATCCTCTCCTACCTTGTTGACCCTTATCCTTACCCTTTCTATGACGCTTACGATGCCATTGCCATTGCATGTCCTGCAGCTTTTTTCATAAACCCTGCCTCTCCCTTTGCATCGCTCGCATGTCGTTATCGCCTCGAACCTTCCGAAGAAGGAATTCTGCTGGATGCGCCTCCTGCCGCTGCCGTTGCACGATGAGCACTGGACCTGCTTTGAACCTGGTTCTCCTCCGGAGCCCTTGCACGTCGGGCATTTCTTGTTGCGCTGTATGTCGTACTCCCTGTCGAGCCCCTTCTCTATGTCGTCAAACGGCACCGAGAAATTGACCGCTGACTGAACCTGCTGCTCGCCGGGCATGCCTCCGAACGGCCCTCCACCGAACCCGAAGCCCTCGAAGCCTTCCATGTTCTTGAATATGTCCTCGAAGTTGAAGTTCCTGAATATGTCTTCCTCTGTGTACCTCCTCCCGAAGCCCGAGGGCCCGAACGAGTCGTACTCCCTCCTTTTTTCCTCGTCGCCGAGAACGGCGTATGCCTCGTTTATCTCTTTGAACTTCTCAACGCTAGATTTGTCCTTGTTAACATCGGGATGGTACTTCAGCGCGAGCTCCCTATACGCGTGCTTTATCTGGTCCTGAGTGGCGCTTTTAGGGACTCCGAGCACGTCATAATAATTCTTTGCCATGTGCTACACTATTTTCAATTGGCCGACGGTCCTTCAGGGCCGCTCTCTGGGCCAGGCTGCGGACCTGGGCCTTGGTCCTGCCCTGGTTCCGGACCCGCGCCAGCTCCCTGCTGGCCGTAGACATTCGAGCCTATCTCGCTTAGCGCGTCACGTAGCTCGTCGGTCTTCCGCTTCATGTCATCGTAGTTGGTTCCCTTGATGGATTCGTCAAGCTCCTTCTTGAGATTCTCAATCTTCTCAGAAAGCTCCTTAGGTATCTTCTCCTTGTAGTCCTTGAGGGTTTTCTCGGTCATGTAGGACAGCGACTCTGCATCGTTCTTGATTTGCGCCTGCTCCAGAAACGCCTTGTCCTCAGCTGCGTACTGCTCAGCCTCCTTTACCTTCTTCTCTATGTCATCCCTGTTCATCTTGTTCGGCGCGACGACCCGCATCGACTGCTCCTTGCCCGTTGCCTTGTCCTTCGCGTTGACATGCAGTATGCCGTTGGCGTCGATGTCGAACGTGACCTCTATCTGCGGAACCCCTCTTCTTGCAGGAGGGAGTCCTGTAAGGGAGAAGCTCCCCAGCAGTATGTTGTCCTTTGCGGATGTCCTCTCACCCTGCAGTATCTTTATGTCAACAGCAGGCTGGTTGTCCTCGGCTGTAGAGAATACCTGCGTCTTCTTTATCGGTATCGTTGTATTCCTGTCTATGAGCCTTGTCATGACCCCCCCAAGGGTCTCTATTCCTAGGGATAGCGGCGTGACATCGAGAAGGACTATGTCCTTCACCTCCCCTGTGAGCACTCCTGCCTGCACAGCTGCACCGAAAGCCACAGCTTCCATCGGGTCTACACCCCTCTCTATCTTCTTTCCCAGGAGCTGCTCCACGTATCTCTGCACTATCGGCATCCTGGTAGGCCCTCCTACAAGTATCACCTTGTCTATGCCGCTTGGCTCGAGCTTTGCATCCTTTAGCGCCTGCACCACGGGCTTTGTAGTCTTATCCACTATGGGGAGCACTATCTCCTCGAGCTTCGCCCTGCTGAGCGTGTGGGTGAAGTGCACAGGCGAGTTGCCTGCGCCCATTGTAAGGAAAGGCAGGTTTATCTCGCTTGAGAGCGTCGTTGAAAGCTCTATCTTTGCCTTCTCCGCGGCTTCCCTCAGCCTCTGCATCGCCTGGCTGTCCTTCGATATGTCTATTCCGGAATCCTTCTTTACCTGCTCAAGCAGATAAGCCACAACTGAATTGTCCATGTCTGTGCCTCCGAGCTTGGTATCGCCGCTTGTCGACCTTACCTCGAAGACGCCCTTCCCGAACTCCATGATCGTGACATCAAGAGTCCCGCCTCCGAAGTCGTACACGAGTATCTTCATGTCCTTTCCGGTCTTGTCCACACCGTAAGCAAGTGCAGCGGCTGTCGGCTCGTTCACGAGCCTTACAACCTCAAGCCCCGCTATCTCTCCTGCATCCTTGGTTGCCTGCCTCTGGTTGTCGTTGAAGTATGCAGGCACTGTTATGACCGCTTTCTTGACCTCCTCCCCAAGGAATGCCTCGGCGTCCTTCTTTATCTTCTGCAACAGTATCGCCGAAAGCTCCTGGGGCGTGTAGTCCTTGCCTAGTATCTTGTACTTGTAGCTCTCCCCCATCCTTCTCTTGAAAGCCGTTACCGTGCCGTCTGGGTTAGCAACAGCCTGCCTCTTGGCGGGCTCTCCCACAAGCCTGTCTCCATTCTTCGTGAATGCTACGTAGCTTGGGAATGACTTGCCGTATAGCGATGTTCCTTCAGCGCTAGGTATTAGCACAGGTCTTCCTCCTTCCAGTACTGCCGCAGCGCTATTACTCGTCCCAAGGTCGATTCCTACGATTTTGCTCATATTCTCACCTATTGTTTTTCCTCTTTTTCTCCCTTCTTTGCCGCGCCCTTCGATATCATCACAGACGCAGGCCTTAACATGATGTCATTGAGCATGTAACCTTTCCTTATTACCTCTATTATCGTTCCTTCGGGTTTTTCGCTCTCCTTTGCGAGCATTATCTCGTGCTTGTACGGGTCGAAATTTCCGTCGGCGTCTATCTCCTTCAGCCCCAGCGACTTCAGCGAGCTCATGAAATTCGAGAATATCAACGCAACGCCCCTGGAGCCCTCGTCATTCTTCATCGACTCGATTGCAAGCTCAAATTCATCCAGTGTTGGCAGCAGCTTTGTTATCGCCTCTGCCTTTCCTATGCTCCTTGCACTCTCGGATTCCTTTGCAACCCTTTTCTTGTAGTTGTCGAATTCGGCAGCGAGCCTGAGCAGTCTGTCCTTTACCGCTGCGGCGTCCTCCTGCTCCTCTTTCTCCTTTCCGTTCTTTTTGACGTCTTCATTCTTGCTATTGTCTTCTTCCTTTCCTTCTTCCATAAGCATTCTCCTCGAACAACGTATCCATCTTCTGGGCGAACTCTATGAGCCTGCTGAACTCTCTTTCAATGTCTGCCTGCAACTCCTGCATCGTGCTCTCCATGTCATCGGATCTTAGGTAATATTTCCTGCCTTTTCTCACCACGAGGCCAGAGTATATGAACCTGTTCAAATGGTATATCACTGTGCTTCGCGGCACCGAGAGCTTCTCATTCAGCACCTTGCTCGTTACCCCGGAGCCGTTTATGCTGCTTGCGACTATCTCCTTGAATATGGTAGGCTCGACATCGTCTCCCTTCTTGGTTCCTATGTCGAATACCTGACAGAAGTACTGAAGGAGGGCTTCCTGGCTCTCCTTTCCAGGCTTGCCTATCTGCCTTATTACTATCTTCTCCTCTCCGGCCATACAACAATTAAATATTCAAACAGATATATAAATATTTGCTTTCTTCCAAGAAAAAGTTGAAACTTACATGATTCCGTTGAGGCATGTATCGAATTATATATGGTTGCTTCTTTCTGCTGATTCGGTTTTTAAGGATTGCCTGTCATTATCCTTTAGCACTGGGGTTTTATGTCTACAGACGTCATGCTTAGGTTCTCAGAGAACGATCCTGGAACGAGGATAGACAGCTTCGATGACAGCGAGTCGGAGACGCTAAGAAGGTTCGTGACCAACATAGACAGCACCGTATTCGCTTGGATACCTGCAAGCGAGCTAAGTCCAGAGCAGACTGGGGCGCTGCTCTCAAGGTACAGCAGAACCTCATTGACTGGGAGAAGGCTGTTCCTCAAAGAGTTCCTGCCTAACAAGAACAGAGGAAGGGAGTTCTTCGAGGCGTGGCTGGTCGATTATGGCGATGATTCAATACAGGAGATGGTGGGCGGCATACCCCTCGCCTGCGAGTACGTCTCACAGGTAGCTGTCAAGGAGATAGAGGATTCGAGGATGGGCTCCTACATAGAGAAGTCAACAAGATATGTGGCGTTCGACAAGAAGATGCAGAACGGCGAGTACATGTTCTACAAGGACCCGAACATACTCAAATCGAGGTTCGGCGACGAATACCTTGCGCTGATGAATGACCTGTTCGATTCGTATTCAAAGAACATAGAGCCTATGGCAAAATACCTAAGGGACATGAATCCTCTGGATTCGCAGGGCTTCAGGATAGGCGACAAGGTGGTAAGGATATCTGAGCTTGACAAGGGGACAGAGGAGAAATATGGGATAAGCGAGGAGGATCTGAGGAAATCGTACGACAACGCCACGAAGGCCAATGCTCTTGACTTCGTGAGGGATTATCTTCCCATGTCTACGCTCACCCATGTCGGGATAAGCGCAAATGCCAGAACCTATGAATCGATGACGATAAAGATGATGACATCTCCGCTCGCAGAAGCGAGGTTTATCGGAAATCTCATACACGAGCAGCTTGAGAAGGTAGTGCCATCATTGGTCAAGAGGGCCGGAGACAAGCACGGGCTGGACTTCCAGAAGTTCCTCAGGGAAAAGAGCAACGAAACAGCATTCAATGTTGAGCAGATAGTTGACAAGACGTTCCTGCAGCAGAATGGAGAGCAGGTAAGCTTTGTTGACTACACTGGCATGAACAGCAGGGACCCGAATGAGGCTGCGGAGATAAGCGTAATATCCGCAATACTCTACAAGAACATTGAAGGATGCTCGATGAAGCAGGCAAGGGACATTGCAAGGGCAATGAGCAAGGGCGAGCGCGAGAAGATAATATCCGCGTACGTTGGAAAGAGGACCAACAGGAGGCACAAGCCGGGGAGGGCGTTCGAGAACGTCGACTACCTGTTCGACTTTATGGGCAGGATAGGGATATACAGGGACATACAGAGGCACAGGATAGGCACGCAGGAGAGGCAGAACTTCACGGTGAAGCTAGGATACAACACAAGAAAGGAGTACGAGGATGTTGGAATCGCTGATGATTACAAGAGCAAGATGGCAAGGGTCATAGACCTGTTCAACAACATACACCAGGCAATGCCATACCAGGCGCAGTACGCTGTCACGTTCGGCTTCAACATAAGATGGTACTACAGGCTCAACGCAAGGCAGCTTTTCCATGTATGCGAACTCAGGAGCACTCCTGGAGGTCATCCGGACTACAGGAAGGTCGTCAAGGAAGCGTATCTTAAGGTTAAAGACGTCCATCCGTCAATCGCAAAGTACATGAGCTTCATGGACCTGAACGATACGATGCTTGGAAGGCTTAATTCCGAGATAAGGATAGCCCAGAAGAAGAAGGAGCTGGGATCGAAGAAATAAGCATATTTAGGATCCGAGATCCGGATACAGCGGAAACTTTGCGCATAATTCGATTACTTCTTTCTTAAGTGCCTGAAGCTTTGGATTCTTTCCTGCCTCATCCCTGAACTTTGCAAGATATGCGGATCTTTCCTCCTTGTTTTCAGGCATCGAATAGTATTTTATCTCGTTGCATGCTTCCGCAATTATCCTTCCTATCTGGTTCATCTCCTGCTCCCTCATGCCCCTTGTCGTGAGTGCTGGCGTGCCAAGTCTCACTCCGCTGGGATAGAACGGCGATGCGGGCTCCTTTGGAATCGTGTTCTTGTTTACGGTTATGCCTGCCACTTCCAGGGCATATTCCGCAAACGCGCCCTTGCCTTTGCCTAAAGGAGTAAGGTCTATCAGCACCATGTGGTTTACGGTCCCATCAGTGACCAGCTTCATGCCATTTGCCATCAGCGAGCTCGCGAGCGCCTTCGCGTTCCTCACTATCTGCTGCCCGTATTCCCTGAAATCTGGCGTTGAAGCCTCAAGCAGCGCTGTTGCTATGCCAGCTATGACATTTTCATGTGGGCCACCCTGCATGCCCGGGAATATCGTCTTGTTTATCTTCTCGCCTAGTTCTGGATCCTTCCTCATGCCTTTCTCGGTCACCATTATCAGCGCTCCTCTGGGCCCTCTCATGGTCTTGTGCGTGGTTGTCATTATCACATGAGCATAATCCTTCGGGCTTTCGTGGGCTCCAGCAACAACAAGGCCTGCTATGTGGGAGATGTCTGCAGCAAGATATGCGCCTACACTGTCCGCTATCTCAGCAAACTCCTTGAACGGGAATTCCCTTGTATAAGCTGTGCACCCCACCCATATCAGCTTTGGCTTGTTCTCCTGTGCGAGCTTCCTTGCCTCTTCTATGTCTATGTAGCCATCTGCCTTGACATGGTATGGCACTGACTTGAATATCTGACCTGTCACGCTAGTCTTCCATCCATGGGTCAGATGCCCCCCATCAGTAAGGTTCATGCCCATTATGACATCTCCGGGCTTGCATGTTGCAAGATAGACGGCGAGGTTTGCCGGAGAGCCCGAGTATGCCTGGACGTTCGCATGAGGAACCTTGAAGAGTTCCTTTGCCCTGTCTATCGCAGTCTGCTCGACAACGTCTATGAAATGGTTGCCTCCGTAATACCTGTGCGAAGGATAGCCCTCCGAATACTTGTTGGTGAGAACGGAACCCATGGCCTCCATGACCGCAAGGCTCGTGAAGTTCTCAGAGGGAATCATCTCCAACCCCTCCCTCTGCCTCTGGAGCTCGTTCTTCAATGCCTCGTAAATCTTAGGATCCCTTGCCTGCAGCTTAGAATCGGCCATTGCATCCCCATTCCATATTTCCAGCAAAGAATAATAAACTGCTTTATCGTCCGTTGGCAAGGAAGTCGTCTATGTGCTTGAAGGCTTCTTGAACGCCCTTGTATTCCTTCACCAGCAGCCATTTGTTTCCCGACACCATCGCCGATAATCTCCTTTCTTTGCCTGGCCTGAACAGGCAGAGTATTGGTTTCTTGAACGTTTCAGCAATTCCGAGTTCATATCCGACACCGATTGATGGGGTAGTCACCTCCGCAACTACTACATCAGATTCCCTGAGCCAGTTTGTATCAGTATCGTATATCATCTGGTCTGAAACGTCTTTCTCCTTCAGCCCAAGCATGGGACCCATGGCTACATGCTCGGTAAGGACGTCTCCGTGCTTCTTGAGATGATTGACTATTTTTGCGTACATCTCCTGGTCCTGCCTTCCTCCCCTTATGGATCCGCAGAAGTATATCTTCATGGAATCACGCTTGATGGACTCTGCGGGAATTTCATAAACTTCCAAAAAAAGTTTATTTTGAACCCGCAACCTCCTGCATGCCATGCAGGCGCGCTACCGTTGCGCTAAGAGCCCATAAGCGTAGCTAATATGATAACAAATCTTATTTAACGTTTGGTTGGCATTTAGATGTTAGATTCTATGAAGACGAAGTCAGAACTTAAGTCGCAGTCTGCGATGGAATACCTGATGACGTATGGATGGGCGATTCTCGCGATTGCAATAGTCATGGTCTCGCTCTATTCGCTCGGCATATTCAATGTTGCAAACCTGAAGCCGGCTGCGAACCCAGGTTCTTGCGAAGTTGTTAGGACAACTGCCCAAACATCTCTTGCTGGACAGTGCAGCAACCTTATTCCGAAATATGTTGGGCAGTTCAATGGGGCAAGTAGCATAAATGCAGGAACTGGGGCAAATATGAATTTCGGTTGGACTAATCCATTCACAATCACGGCATGGATAGAAACTAGCCAAGCAGCAGGTTCGTATTATGTCATTGTTGGAAAGGCATCGGGAGGCCAAGGATATCTTCTTTCTGTAAATAGCGGCGAAGCTACAGTATATTTGGTTGGTGCCTGGGCTTCTAACCGGATTCAAATCGCTTGCAGCAGTAGCGTAAATGACGGCAAATGGCATTATATAGCAACCACTTACAACGGAAACAAGAGCGCAACTGGAACATATGTATATATGGATAATACGCAGTGCCACGCGGTTGTAGCAGACGCCCTAACCTCTAATTTTGCAACAAACAACAATGTCCAAATGGGATATATGGCAGGATGGGGAGGGTATCAAGGTTCAACTGCAGATATCCAGATTTATAATACCTCCTTGGACAATACCTCGCTAAAGGCCCTTTATCAAGAGGGCATAGGGGGCGCACCTATAGATGTAGGCCATCTAGTAGCATGGTGGCCGCTGAACGGCAACGCGAACGACTATTCAGGAAACAACAACCAAGGAACATCGACGAATATAGTGTGGAATGCAAACTGGCAGAATAACTACACCCAACCAGGCTCATGATGAAGGAGTTATCTTTTCTTAGAGTTCTTCTTGAATAGGGTCACTGCCTTCCTGAACTCCTCTGGAGAGTCGAAGTTCTGGTAGATGCTCACGAACCTTATGTATGCAACAGGATCAAGCTTGAATAGCTCCTTCACCACCATGTCACCTATGCTCCTGCTGTCTATTTCCTTAATTCCCTTGCTTCTTATCTTCATCTCTATCTTGTCTGCCATCTTGTCCATCGTCTCCCTGCTTATGGCTCGCTTCTCGCATGCTTTCATTATTCCGTTGAGTATCTTGCTCTTGTCGAAA
This sequence comes from Microcaldota archaeon, assembly GCA_028867135.1. Classification (GTDB taxonomy): domain Archaea; phylum Micrarchaeota; class Micrarchaeia; order Micrarchaeales; family CABMGC01; genus JAGWGW01. The sequence continues at coordinate 58,661 of JAGWGW010000001.1, forward strand.
GGCTCCCTTGCGCCGTTCCTCTTTATGATGGTGATCTCCGCGAAATCCGCTTTCTCATAGGTCGTGAATCTCTTCTTGCAGGATTCGCAGGCCCTTCTCCTTCTTATGCTGTCTCCGCTCGGGCTCTCCCTGGAATCGACAACCTCTGTGTTGTAATATCCGCAATAAGGGCACTTCATTGTCTCACTTGGTTATTATCTCGCACGAGTCCTTTCCTACCACTACCTCCTTCTCTGCCTGCGCTACCATTCCTTTCGACCTTTCTATGAGCACCGGGAACGCTTCAAGGGCTTCCATGTTGAGCATCTCTGCAATTCCCCTCCTTATGCCGAATTCCGACGTGTCCTTCATCTCGTTCCTCAGCCATCTCAGTGCGAATGGGAACGTCTTGTAGTTGTTGCTTATGTGCTCCATTACCTTCCTTGTTTCAGCTGCTCTTGCGGCGATGTCCTTCGTCTTCTGGAATATCTCAAGGAACTCTCCGTCTTCAACAAATCCCTCTCCTGTAGTCATGAATGGCTCTATTGCTATAACCTCTCCCTCATTTAATACGCTTTCGTCCCCATTGTCATAATTGGGTACGAAGACGCTGGCGTGCAGTTCTTCTCTCTCTACTCCATGCCCGCCGAGGTTCTTTATTGGATTGAATCCGTACTCCTTAGCGATTTTCTCTATCGCAGCCCCTATCGAATTTACCTTTACTCCGTCCTTTACCATGCTTATCGCCGTTTCGAGCGCCTTTTCGCTCGCCTCTACCAGCTTTCCGTTGTTTCCCGATAGGTCTATCGTTATAGCACAGTCGGTCAGGTAATCGCCCTTCCTTGCGCCTATGTCAACCTTCACGATGTCTTTCGGCCCGAATACGGTCTTGTCGTCATATGAAGGAGTGTAGTGCGCTGCCTGCTCGTTCACCGATATGTTCACAGGAAATGACATCAGGCATCCCCCGTCTTTTATCAGCTTCTCTATCCCCTCGGCCACATCAAGCAGCTTCGCCCCTTCCTTTACTATCTTCCTTGCATGAACGAGGGCCTCTGAGGATATCTTGCCTGCTTCTCTCAACTTGTCGTAGTCGTAATCATCTTCCATGTCAAAGCCTCTTCTGAGATCCTCCCCACTTGAGTTCCTCCTCGCTGAATCCGAGTTCCTTGAGTATCTTGAGCGTTGCGGGTATTACCTGGTTGTTTATGTAATATGCAGGATCGTAGTCTGTTGCAATCTCCGCGAGCTCGGCCTTCTCCGATATTGTATTCCCGTGCCTTGTTATTATGTACCCTATCGTTGCGCCCTCAAGCTCGTCCCTTGTCTTTATCTTCTTCTCTATAGCCTTCTTTGCCGCTGCAAGCTCAGGAGATTTTGCATCATAGTTGTCGATCTTCTTCCTGAGCTGCGTGTAGATGATCAGATCCTTCAATGGCACCTTGCCTTCGTTCAGCTTTGCTATGACGTCCTTCACTATGGACACCGCCTTTGACTTACTGCCCTCTTTGAGGATTGCTTCGAGGACCTTCTTCTGCGTGTCCCTTGAAACATAGGACCAGTCCCTCCTTACAAGCTCGAACCCCTTTATCTTTATCCTGCCGGACTCCGAAAGTAGCGCGTATTTCTTCTTCGCAGCTCCGAGGTCGGCGTTCTTCTTTCCCACGAAGACGCCCCTTACATACGAGTCCTCGAGCTCGAGCTCCATTGTGTCAGGAAGGGATTTGTTTATCTTGTCGAGGAACTTCTTCGCGTCCTCCTTTGTCTTTTCCTGCATCAGCAGGAAGATGCTATCCGTGTCGCCGTAAAGCACCTTGAAACCAGACTTCTCGGCTTCCTCCATCGTATTCTTGATGTAGTTCCTGCCAAAGGCAGTTACGCTCTCTGCGCATTCCCTTGAATACCATCTCGACCTTGCGTAGCCGAGATAACCATAGAAGGAATTCGCAAGTATCTTGAGCGCGTTGGACCTTGCACCAAGATTCTTGTTGTCCGGATCCTTCTTGTACGCTGCCTTTACCTTGGTCCTGTCAGATATCAGTATCCTGAGCACCTTGGGGACTATGCCTTCGGGCTTCTTCACGAACTTGGCCCCTGTCGGAGATTCGTGGTTCTCTCCGGCACTCTTTGAAAGCGTGTTTGGGTCTATGTTGTATGCTATGATTATGGAAGGATACAGCCCCCTGAAATCGAATACCGCTATGTTGTCGTATATCCCTGCTTCGGGAGTCTTGACATACGCGCCTTCTATAGGATTCGTTGTCCTTGAGAATATCTCAGCCTCGCTTGGTTTGTTCGGTATCATCTCCTTGTTCGCATTGGCATACCTCATGAGCAGGTATTCGACAAGCTGGCCGGTTGTTGACACTGATGCTTCTCCCAGAGATGTGCCGCTGACCTTCGCTACCTCGACCTCCAAGGGGGCAAAGAAGTTGTACAGCTCGTTCAATGTCTTTGAATCGCTAAGCGAGTAATCGGTCAGTTCCTCAAGATCCTTTCCGCCATTGTCCCAGAGCTGCCAGATGTTCTTCTTGTCCACTGTTATCTTCGTTGAGTTGGTGACCGCTGCATAAACCTCCCCTAATGTAAAGTTGTTTATCTTGAGGAGCTTGTCCGAAGCCCCTACAATGGACACGAACTTGGCAACATTGTATATGTCCATGTTCACTCGTCCTGGTATCTTGACTGCTTCGAGAAGCCCGTGATGCTCCCTCTTGACCTCCTCGCCGTATCTAGTTATGTCGAATTTGATCCTATTGTAAGCTGACCTTTCCATAAGGTACGGTATGTCGAAGTTTGATGAGTTGTATCCCGCTATAACATCAGGATCTATCTCCTTTATCACAGATACAAAGCCCTCTATCAGCTCCTTCTCGTTCTTGAAGACTGTGACAAATTCCCTGTCTACCTTCTTTGTCGTTAGTACGCCGCTCCTGCTGTTGGTGGCGTAGCTTATCATTATAACTGGGTCTTCCTTTGGCCTTGGCTGCGTCATTGGGTTGTATGTTTCTATGTCGAAACAGAGCTGCGTGATCTCTGTGCTGTCGTGAGACGGTTGTATCTCGTCCACAACCATGATCTGACCGTCTTCATGAGCCTTTATCCTTACGCCCTGGAGCGGGATCACGCTCTTGTCTATCAGGTACCTTTTCCAGAACAGGATGTCGTATTCGTACCTTTCGCCGAATTCCTGGAGTTTTTCGCTTATTATGGGGATATCGCTAGGGTTTGTAGCCTCTATCTTCAGCGACTGCGCCTTCTTGCCCTTTACTACGGTGGCCTCCTTTGTCACGGAGCGTATGGTTATCCTTTTGTCATTCTTCTGGAATTCCATCTTCGATAACGAGTCTGTGTCTATGGATTCGTTGTGTGGTATGAGCCTGAAATAAGGGTAAAAACTGGGGTCGTATATGGTCTGGATCCCTTTGCCGTTCTTGAGCGTAATCCTTATGATGCTCCTGTCCTGAAGGGATGCGTAATCCACGTCTATTATTATGCCTTCTAACTCGTGCTGCTCCATAACCCTTCAGATCCTTACTCTGTTGCAGAATAAATAGTAGCTTCAGCCCGCTCCGGTTCCGCTGCCCGCAGGCGCCTCTGTCAGCTTTGCCCTGGACAATGGAAGAGGTGCTACGAACCCTATTGAATAGGCAACAAGCGTGCCCCTTGCACCGCATTCGAAGTTAAGCATGTTTATGACGTCTTCGGCGAATTTCAGCGGCAGCGTCTTCTTGCTCTTCCAAGTGCTCTCTATGTCCTCAGCATCCTTCCTCGATTCCTTTGCGCTTATCGTGCCGCTTATCGTTAGCTTGCCTACAGCCTTTGCCTTGTCTGATCCCTCGTATGCGGTTACGAAAGTGAAGCCCACGTCAACGTTCTCCTTGTCGACCTTGACGCTCTCGAAGTTAATGTTGAACTTCATGTTTGAGATCATTTCCTTGAGATCCCTTGTTGCTTCTATCTTGTTTACGTCTATGTTTGTTATCATACAATCACTCTAGTATTTTTCAGCATAATATAACAATATACCTATAAAATGCTTTCTGTATTCGCTCGTTCGGCCCAATAAGATTGTATATTATAACGTATTGTCAAGGATTATAAATGGGCATGTGGCGTAACTTGGATAGCGCACCTGGCTTCGGACCAGGGGGTTGCGGGTTCAAATCCCGTCATGCCCGCTACGATTTGCAAAAATTTATTTTTGTAAAACCTTTTGGGAATCGGTTTAAATAATTTATCATGCGCATGTATTTCCAGTAACCTTTTCCAAGGAGAACTGGATTGTGAAAGACAAATGATAGTGATGAAGTTCGGCGGCAGCTCTGTGGCAAACACGGAGATGATAAAAGGCGTCGCCGGCATAGTGAAGTCACAAGTCAAGAAGAAGCCTATTGTTGTTGTGTCAGCCCTGGGAGGCGTGACCAACGATCTTATAGAGGCAGCTACTTTTGCCGCGAATGGCTCTGGAACAAAAAAATGCGACGAGATAACGGGCCGGCACCTTGCTGTGATAAAGGAGCTGGGTCTTGGGGAACAGATAATAGGAGATGAAGTTTCACAACTAAGGCGCGAAATGGAGAAGATTGGGGCTGGCAGAAACCTCAACCAAAAGTCGCTTGACACTGTGATGTCGTTCGGGGAGCGCATGTCCGCCAGGATAGTGGCCGCATGCTTGGTTTCCGTCGGCGTCAACTCGAAGGCGTACGATGCCTTCAACATCGGGCTGGTTACAGATTCAAGCTTCGGCAACGCCAACCCGCTTCCCAAAGCAAGCTCTATGATAAGGAGATCGCTCAGCGGAGTTTCGGGCGTCCCGGTCGTGACGGGGTTTATTGGCAAGGACAGGGTCGGAAACATAACCACATTGGGCAGGGGAGGAAGCGACTATACTGCATCGCTGATAGGAATGGCGGTAAGGGCGAAGGAGATCCAGATATGGACCAATACAAATGGCGTACTTACCGCTGATCCGAGAATAGTGAGTGGGGCTCTGAACATCAGGGACCTTTCGTACGAGGAGGAGCTTGAGCTGGAGTACCTTGGCGCAAATACATTGCATCCTAAGGGAATAAGGCCCGCTTTTGAAAAGAACATAACCGTCAGGGTGCTGAACACGCTGCACCCGAAGGAGAGCGACACCGTGATAAAAAGCAGGATCAATGAGAAGATGCGCGTTGCCTCCATCACGCACAAGGACGGCATGCATATTATCCTGTTGCGCGCGCAGGATCCGCCGAAGAGGCTTCATGACGTTTTTGATATAATAAGAAGGCACGGTATTTCAATAGATTCGGTATTGACATCAAGGACAGACATTATGATCATATTCAGCGGGTATTACAACGGGAACATCAAGGATGCCCTCAAAGAACTGGGCAGTGTCGGAAAGGTTTCGATAAGGAGCGGAAGGGCCAAGATATCGGTAGTTGGGAAGGCCCTCTTCTCAATCCCTGGGATATCTGGGAAGATTTTTTCCTCTTTGGCAGACATGCCTATAGAGGCCATATCATATGGCAGCTCCGGCATGAGCCAGAGCTTCTTTGTCAAGGAGCAGCATGCGGGCACAGCGATAAGGAAGCTCCATAGGACGTTTTTTGGTGCATAGAATGGCGAAAATCTCAGTTGGTGTATTCGGCGCTACGGGAATGGTGGGCCAGACGATTGTGCAATTGCTGGACAACCATCCTTGGTTCGAGGTAACAGAGCTCGCAGCGTCGGAGAATTCGGCTGGGAAGTCCTATGAAGACGTAATGAGGATGAGATGGAGCGCAGGCTCTGAGATACCCGAATACGCGAGAGGCATGATCGTAAAGGAGGCGGGAACGACGCCCGACTGCAACCTGGTGCTCTCGGCGCTTGATTCTAAGGTTGCGGGTCCGATAGAGGAAGGCCTTGCAAAGGCAGGCTATGCTGTGTCGAGCAATTCAAGAAACCACAGGATGTTCGATGATGTCCCGTTGCTGATACCTGAGATAAATGCCAACCACATAAACCTTATCAAGAAGCAGCAGAAGGAAAGGGGCTGGGAAGGTTTCATAGTAACCGATCCCAACTGCTCGGCGATGCAGCTGTGCATAGCTCTCAAGCCTTTGCAGGACGCATTCGGCCTTGAGAGCGTGATGATAACTACGATGCAGGCCTTGAGCGGCGCTGGCTATCCCGGGGTTCCTTCGATGGACATAATGGACAACGTGATACCCTTCATAGGGGACGAGGAGGAGAAGCTGCAGAGCGAGCCTCTCAAGATACTAGGCTCTTTTGCAAAGGATAGGATAAGGCCAGCGAACTTCAAGATAAGCGCGCAGTGCAACAGGGTTGCCGTAAGGCATGGGCACATGGAAACTGTAAACGTGAAGCTCTCTAGAAAGGCGGATGAGGACAAGATAATAAAGGCATTTGAGTCGTTCAAGCCATTGAAGGAAATGGGGCTTCCATCTGCTCCGGAGAGGCCCATAGTATACATGCGCAACGAGAACAGACCGCAGCCCAAGCTTGATGCAAACATCGAGAACGGGATGGCTTCGGTTGTTGGGAGATTGAGGAAATGCAGCATACTCGACTATAAGTTCATAGTCCTCGGGCACAACCTTGTGAGAGGCGCCGCAGGAGCTGCAATTCTCAATGCTGAGCTTCTGAAGGCAAAAGGATATGTGGGCTGAATCAGGACAGTCTTTCCATGTAGTCCTGATATCCGAATCTCTTGATGATTTTCAGCTTCTTTTTCTCTGGGTCGTATAAGGCTATGGAAGGATGCTTTACGCCGTTGAACATCGTTGTCTTGACCATAGTGTAATGAGCCATGTCAAGGAAGACCAGCCTGTCCCCAACATTAAGCTTGTTCTTGAAGGAGTAATCGCCTACCATGTCGCCTGCAAGGCAGGTGAGGCCTCCAAGCCTGTACGTATGCTTTAATTCGCCCGGTTTTCCAGCGCCTATTATGTTAGGCCTGTACGGCATCGCTAGCACGTCGGGCATGTGGGCCTCTGCGGAGGTATCAAGAATTGCGATGTCATTCTTGTTGTGCACTATGTCGAGGACCGTGGACACAAGCACGCCCGAATTGAGCGCAACAGCCTCTCCTGGTTCCAGGCATATCTGCACCTTATACCTCTTCTTGAAATCGTTCAGCGTTTTGACCAACAGTCCGACATCGTAGTCCGGCCTTGTTATGTGATGACCCCCTCCGAAATCGACCCATTTCATGCTGCGAAGGTATTTCCCGTAAAGCTTTTCGAACGACTTGAGGACCCTTACGAGCACGTCCGCGTTCTGTTCGCACAGCGTATGGAAATGTATGCCTTCGACTCCTTTGAGGTCCTCGCCTTCAAGATCTCCTGGCAGGATTCCCAGCCTTGAGCCTGAAAGCGATGGGTTGTAAAGGTCCGTTTCGACCTCCGAATGGCCGGGATTAACGCGCAATCCTATGCTGATCTTCCTCTTGCCCCCTGCGACCTTGTTCCTGTACCTCTTCCATTGGGAAACCGAATTGAAGATTATGGCATCTGAGTACTCCATCGCTTCTTCGATGTCCTTGTCGGAGTAGGCCGGGGCCGCTGTGTACACCTCCTTCCCGAATTTTTCGTATCCTAGGCGCGCTTCGATAGGCCCGCTTGCGCATACACCGTCAAGATACTTGCTGATCAATGGAAATGTGGAGTGCATGCCGAACGCCTTCAGTGCAAGCAGGATTTTGGCGCCTGTTTGCTTCTTGACATATGAAAGCACGCGCATGTTCCTTCTGAGGACCCCCTCATTCACCAAGAAGCATGGACTCTCCACCTTGTCCGTAATCGCCTTTGGAAAGTCCCGCAGCTCCTTATTGTGGAAATTGTACCTCATTTAATCGCCTATCCTGGCAGATCTCCGTCGAACTCAGACTGCTGCCAAGGAAGCCCGTATTTGCTGAGCGCGTCCATGAATGGATCCGGATCCAGCTGCTCCATATTGAAGACTCCAGAACCTTTCCATTTTCCTGTTAGCATCATCATGGCGCCTATCATTGCCGGAACTCCTGTCGTGTAGGATATGGCCTGTGCGCCAACCTCCTTGAAAGACTCGGCGTGGTCGCATACGTTATAGATGTAGACTGATCTCCTTTTCCCGTCCTTGATCCCAGTCATCACATTGCCTATCACGGTCTTGCCGGTGTAATTGGTCCCGAGAGTCGCTGGATCAGGAAGCAGGGTCTTAAGGAATTTTATAGGGACTATCTTCTTGCCGTCATATTCCACCTCATCTATCCTTGTTATGCCGATGTTCTGCATTACCCTAAGGTGCGTAAGATAGTTCTCGGAGAACGTCATCCAGAATCTTATTCTCTTCAGTCCCTTGATGTTCTTTGCAAGTGATTCAAGCTCCTCGTGGTAAAGGAGATAGCTTTCCTTAGGGCCCACTATAGGATAATCAAAGCTGAAATGCACGCTTCCCTGGTCAATTATAGGCGGCGTTTCTATCCACTTGCCATTTTCCCAATGCCTTACGACCTGCGTTACCTCCCGTATGTTTATCTCAGGGTTGAAGTTCGTTGCAAAGGGGTGACCATGGCTGCCCGCATTGCAATCCAGGATATCTATGTAGTTTATCTCGTCGAAAAGATGTTTTTGCGCGTATGCGCAGAACACGTTCGATACCCCAGGGTCAAATCCTGAGCCGAGCACGGCCATCAGCCCTTTTGCCTTGAATCTGCCATTGTAGGCCCATTGCCAGCTGTATTCGAAGTGGGCCACGTCCTTCGGTTCGTAGTTTGCAGTGTCAAGATAATTTACGCCAGCCTCAAGGCACGCGTCCATTATGCTAAGATCCTGATACGGAAGCGCCACGTTAATTACAAGATCAGGCTTTATCCTCTTGATGAGCGCTGTCAGTTCGGGTACATTGTCGGCGTCTACCTGTGCGACATTGATTTCTCTCTGGGCCCTTTCTTTAATCTCGGCCCTTATCTGTTCACATTTTGACAGTGTCCTGCTTGCGAGAGTTATGTCGGTAAAAACGCTTGGCAGTTGGGCGCATTTATGCGCAACGACCCTGCCGACGCCGCCTGCACCGATTATAAGTACTTTCCCCATTGTCTTCCTCCGAATCTCAGATGATAAATTGTTAGTTCTGATTATTAAGCTTTCTCTATTTTACGAATACAGAATTATAAAATGGCCTGTTGCAGGCTGGATATGCCGGTTGCTTAAATGGTATGGTTATATTGATTTGCAGGGTATTTTTAGCATGCGCAAATTGCAGTCTGCGATGGAGTACCTGATGACTTATGGGTGGGCGATTCTCGCGATTGCGGTCGTGATGGTATCCCTCTATTCCATAGGGATATTCAACTTGGGGAGCCTGACACCAACAGCGACTCCGGGCGCATGCCAGGTGATAAGGACCGCTGCGCAGACGAGCCTTGCGGGGCAGTGTACGAACATAATTCCAAAGTACGTGGGGCAGTTCAACGGAGCGAGCAGCTACATCAAGACCTCTTTTGTGAACAAGGCCGGATCGTGGACCATTTCGGCCTGGGCTGATGCAAGGCAGTTCCAAACTGCGAATCTCAACTCAAACCACCATAACATATTGGATTCGGACCTGTCGGGTTCTTACGGCAATGGCTTCGGGATAGAGGGATCGCCGACGGTGCTCAGGGTGATATACAACAACGGCTTCCTGAACTACAACTATAACTTCAACACCGGGACATGGTACGACATAACTGTGGTTTACAACACGAACAACGGCACTGTAACGCCTTATGTCAATGGAATCTCGCTTGGGGGCAGCAGCGTTACATTTGGCGCTTCCCTTTATCAGCAATATTACATTGGTAGGGACCAGCCGAATGCGGTTTATTTCAACGGGTCGATTGCGAATGTGCAGATCTATAACACCACCATAGATGCTGCATCGATACAGACGCTGTATAGGAAAGGTATAGGAGGCGTGCCGATAGACCTGGCGCACCTGTCCGCGTGGTGGCCGCTGAACGGCAATGCCAATGACTACTCAGGAAACAACTATCAGGGCAATGTTACAGGGCCTGTGGTCTGGAGCGCGGACTGGCAACCTGGATATGCGGCCCCAACCACGTGAAGCTGCTCATGAGATGTATTTCTCGAGCCCTGAGCTCTCTATGACGTTCTCCTGCTCGAGCTGCCTGTAGACCATGTACATAATCCCCACTGTAAGCAATATGCCCATTCCTGTCCCTATTGCGCCTGTGAGGTTCGCGACCGCAGCGAGGAGCGCAACGACTATGCTGCCCAGAACGGTTATCGTTGGTATGTACTTGTTTAGTATCGACTCGATGATCCTCGGGTCCCTCCTGAATCCCGGAATCTGCCAGCCTACGCTTTGCAGCTGATCCGCCATGTTCTTTGGGCTCTGTCCGGTCATCTCCACCCAGAACTTTCCGAATATGATGCAGAGGATTATCAGCACAATCGTGTACGTGATTATGTGCACCCATTCGGGGACATAGACCACGCCGCCCCACGGAACGTATAATGGGCTAACCCCAGCAAGGAGGTTGTTGAAGTACGCGCCATAGCCTATCCCGTATGGCGGAGGGTACGGCTCCCCTATGTTGAACGTTGGTGCTATGAGGTACAGTATGCCCCCTGTAAGGGCCTTTGTGGTTCCACCGCCCGCTCCGTTTGCATTTACCTGGTAATAGCCTATGAAGTGCGCAATCTGCGCGTACTGGCCCGTCACCCCTGAAAGGAAGCTGAACCACAGGGTGGTGCTTGCAATCAGCGAGCTTGCGAGGATTACAGGGAGAACGCTGACGTACAGGAATGGTATGGGCAGCCTTCCTCCTACTCCCCTGGCCTGGCTGAACGCAAGCGGCAGCTCTATCTTTATGTCATATACGTAGATGCATATCAGCATGACAAGGATTGCGAAGAACAGCGAGCCGAATGCGAGTATCGCGTTTGGAAGCGCAGAGGATCCGCCCTGGGCTATCTGCCCTATCGCTCCTACAAGCAGTATGTTTATGGTGCCTGCTACGATCGCGAACGCAACTCCCCCTGCTATGAACAGGTTTATCCCTGATGTTATTCCGTACTTGACCATTGTCTCGTCAAGGTATATGACTATGATCGCGCCTAGCGCGAGCTGTATGGCCACTATCCCGAAGAAGCTGGGGTTTATCAATGGAAGCGAATTGGCGAATATGGCTGATTCTACGAGCGCTATGGCTATTGCCGCAGACTTCTGTATCGTCTGGAACTTGCCCTTCTCGTAGGGGTTGCTCATGTCTATCTTGAGCAGCTCTGCGCCCTGCAGGAACTGCAGGACTATGCTTGCCAGCACTATCGGGCTTATTCCTACCGTTATGAGCGTGCCCGTCCTTGAAGCGAACACTATGTTGAGCAGCTGGAATACCGGGTTCTGGAGCGTTGTCTTGTTGACGCCAAATGCGGGCGTGCTGAAAAGTATGAAGTAGAGCGACATGATTATCGCGGTCCACTTCAGCTTCTGCCTGAACGAGAGCGGTTCGTGCGGCTTCCTGATGTGTGGCACTACGCTCAGTACCGCGCTAAGCCTGTTGAGAAAACCAAGGTTCATTTGATTGCCTTCGACTCTATTGTGACAGCATAGTTGCCTTTCCTGCCTGTGCTCCTGTTCATCGTGACCCTTCCATCGAACCTCTTTGATACGAAGCCTAGCAGCATCGCGATTGAGTATTTCAGGAACCCGTCAGATGAGTTATAATGGCTGTATTTCAATTTTATAACCTTTTTGCTTCTTGAAGGTATCACCTCCGCCTTGATACCGAAATAGTCGGATATCCTGCCTACGGCCTTTCCTGCGCTCTCAGACATGCTTGCATGCGCTATGTATTCGCCGCATGCGTAGAGCAGCTTTGCAACCTCTCCAAGCAGTGGCTCCTCGAGCAGGGGCATCGAGGCGAGCAGATGGTACCTTGCATTGGGCGTGTTCTCCCTCCTTGCGGACAATATCGAATAGATCGAGGCTGGAAGGGCCTCTGCCTGCGGGTACGAGTTTCTGGGATTAGCCGACGAGTCTGGGAATGTGATGAACTGGCAGAAATTAGACCTGTTCGAGGAGCAGTGCGTCTCGTTGGTCACAACATGCATGTTCGCTGACGCTGAAACGTAGCCTGCTATTATTCCGGACTCGAATATGTGGATGTTTTCCCCGAGCCCCAGCTTCGGAGTGCGCTTGCCGAAGGATGTAATCACCATCTTGTATGTGGAAGGGTTGTATAGGACCTTGCCGAAGCCCAGCTTCTCCATTATTTCGGGAAGCATGTCCTTCCTCCCTGACTTGAGGAACAGGCCCCTGCCCACAGCGTACCCGGAGTTGTAGCCTAGGATGCTAAGCGAAGCTGTCGCGCAGTATATCGCATCCTCTATGTCTATATTCGCTGTGCTCTCCTTGGGGTGCTCGATAAAATCCTTTACAAGCAGATCCTGCACATCGTAAGCGCTCACAAGGCGCACCGCCTTCCTTGCCTTTTTCTTTTTGCCAGCGGGCTTCGCCCTACGCCTTCTTGCCTTTTTCATTCGCACACGTGTTCCTTTGTAATTAAGATTATACAAAGGCTTATATTTACTTTTTGTGTGCTAGTTTATCATGAGTCTGTTAGGTCTGGTCGCAGCTCTAGTTTTAGCTACCTCCTTCTCCTGGGCAAGAATGTTTGCAGCCCTCTTCCTATCCATGATAATAAGCCTGCTGCTCGGCATCTACATTGCGACGTCAAAATCTGGGGAGAGGATAGCGCTTCCATTGGTGGACATACTTCAGACGCTGCCGATACTCACCTTCTTCCCGTTCGTGGTGCTGGTAGTCCTGAGGACCATACCGAATTCCCTTGGTTTGAACGTGGCGGTTGTCGTCCTCATAGTCACGAGCATGGTATGGAACATGATCCTGAGCGTCTATGAATCAGTCAAGACCATACCAAACGAGATATTGGAGGTCGGAAGGCTTTACAAGCTCCATCCGGTAGAGAAGCTGAGAAGGATATTCATACCTGCAAGCATGCCAAGGCTGGTGGAGCAGTCGATACTGTCGTGGGCTATAGGCCTCTTCTACCTGGTCACGAGCGAGATATTCTCCGTGGGCAACAGCTGCCCTGTCGGAGGAGGAGGAGCGTGCCATGTCCAGATGGGCATAGGCGTGGCGATAGCGCACCTCGCTCCTGACAGCACAGGATACCTCATAGGCATCCTGGTGTTCATAGCGTTTGTAGTCGCAACCAGGTTCGTCTTCTTCAAGCCGCTGGAGGAGCATTTCAGCAGGTACATGAAGGGGAGCGCGATAAGGCCAGATAAGGTCACCGTATACAGGAGGATTGCCAGGGATTGGATCGGGAGGATGCAGAAGGTGAGGATAGACATCGGGATAAAGAGAAGGGGCCTCAAGGCCGCTGATGACATATTGATGTTCAGGAGGGAGATGAGGAGAAGGTACAGCAGGATAAGCGCCAGGATAAGGATGTGGTACGTTGTCATTGCGCTGTTTGCAGTGGTCGTCGTTGCATACCTTTCGGCAAACTACACGTCATTCATAGCGAACGAGCCCATAGTGCTGATAGCGATGCTCTTTTCATTTGTAAGGGTGTGGGTAGCATACATAGCTATAGTCGCTGTTGCGCTTCCCATCTGTGTCTACCTCGTATTCATGTCAAAGAGGCGCAGCGGATACATAACATTGTTCCAGGTGATGGCTTCAATACCTGCGACAATACTGCTTCCGTGGATAGCGCTCAATCTGAAGAACGGGGAGCTTGTGGCGTTCGCGGTGTTCTTCCTTGCAGGCATATGGTACGTCATATTCGGCGTCATGGCCAACGCATCTACGATACCGAGCAGCATATTCGAGGTAAGGAGGATATTCGGGGTCAGGGGCATGAACGCGTGGAAGAACGTCTACGTCAAGGCGCTGCTCCCGGGGCTTATAACAGGCAGTATAACCGCGATAGCTGCTGAATGGAACGCGAGCATCGTGGCAGAGTACTTCACCAGCAGCGGCATCAGCGGCCTTACCGGGGTCTATACGCAGGTGGGGAGCATGGTCCTATTCGGCAGGACCATACCTCTTGGCATAGGATACCTGCTTGACGGCGCACTTGTCAACGGCCAGCTTGTCGTGATGGGGTTTGCGATATTCAACCTTGTCGTGATGATAATAGTAATTAATAGGCTTGTGTGGAAAAGGATGTATAGCCAGATTGCAAGGACTTATAGGTGAACCGATGGCGCTCATAAATGTCGATCACATATCATACACCTTCGAGGAAAGCGACCTGAACATCATAGAGGACGTATCGTTCACCGCGGGGAAGGGCGAGTTCGTCTCCATAGTAGGGCCCTCGGGATGCGGCAAGAGCACGCTCCTGAGGATGGTCGCAGGGCTTGTGAAGCCGACCACAGGCAGCATATACTACATGAACAGGGAGATCACCGAACCGAACAGCAAGATATCCTTCGTATTTCAGGATTTCGCGCTCATGCCCTGGCTCACGAACCTCGAGAACGTGAAGATAGGGTTGTCTTTCTCAGACATGGATGAGGATGAAAAGAACAGGAAGGCCGCTGAGCTGCTTGACAGATTCGGGCTCGACGGGTTTGACGATTACTATCCGAATGCGCTGAGCGGGGGGATGAAGCAGCGTGTGGGAATTGCGAGGGCGGTGGCATCGGATCCGCAGGTGCTGCTCATGGACGAGCCGTTCAGCGCGCTCGACGAGCTTACGGCCAATACGCTGAGGGCGGATATAGTCTACATGCTGGAGAACAAGAACCTGTCTGTCAACTCTGTGATCATGGTCTCGCACAACGTGAACGAAGCCGTGGAACTGTCCGACAAGATAGTGGTGCTCTCTAAGAAGCCGTCCCACATCAAGGAGGTGGTCGAAATCAACAGGAAAAGGCCGAGGGACATGAGGAGCAAGGAGTTCCAGAGGATAATAGACAAGGTCTATGCTGCGCTGGCAAGGTAGCCGATTACCTCAATCTCCATTCGTCCTTGTTGGCATCGTACTCTATCAGCTTGCTCCTGACGCCCCATCTTAACAGCATCTTCTTTAGCTGTTCGTTGTTGGTGGTCTTGTCACCGTGCAATAGGATGCCCTTTGCGTGCAGCAGGTCGAACAGCTCCCGTGAAGTAGCGTAGTTCTTGCTGAGTATCGCTACTGTGCTCTTGAAAGGCTCGATCGCTGGGAGCTTCTCGCGTATCATCCTCGACGCGTTCGATACGGTGAGGCTGTTCCCCTCCTTTGTCAGCTTTATTGTTGATGAATCCACGACAGCGAACCCGAGGAGCTTGCATGCCTCTATCATTGGCAGCAGGTCGTCGATGTCCTCGCCGGCTTCCTGCGCTAGCTCTGATATGCTTATCTCGCCGTTGTTCTGCTTTATGAGCCCGACGATGCCCCTTATTCTTCCGATCCCCGGCCCCAAAGGAAATAGAGTTGCCATCAAAGCCTATTATTGACTAATAAAGCTTTTAACCCTTGCCTGCAGCTTCGCCGCCTTTTTAATTTGTCGTCTTTAAATAGCCGCTCATCCTCTTTTCCTCCTGGGCGTTATGCTGCATCCCCTTGCCACCACTCCCAGATAGTAGTATATGAGAATCAGGTTTACGGCAAGCACAGCGACTATTATCTGCGCCTGGTTGACGCTGACCAGGTGCACTATGTTGGATACGGTGAGTATGTTGACTCCGAGCACTATCAGGATTGTCGCGAATATCGGATAGCTGCACACGCAGCTGGCTATCATGCTGACTATTGCAGGCAATGCGACCCCCAGGAACCCTTCTGAAGCCTTGGACGCTGCCCTTATCGCATTGACCCTGATTGAATAGGCGGCTATTGCAATCATCACCCCGCCGGTGGCCATCACGGGATAGAGAAGATAGAGAGGGGCAACTACCATGAATACCCCCTTGTTTGAATAGAGGATAAGGTAGGCGAAGACCGCGTAGTTGAGCAGCATGCCGATTGCTGCTGCAATTATGTATTCGGGCTTTTTGAATATGAGCCAGAACATCTCAGCTCTTGTTATCCTCACTTCACGAGGCATCAGTCTCACGGATAGTATTTCGCTTCCATTGCCCTGATGTTGCTGTCTTTGCATATAGGAGCAGTGTTGTTAATCGACTTGCATACGGCTATTATGTACGCGTCAGCGCCCGCGTACTCGGTCCAGGCGAACTGGTCGTGCGGGGAGGCAATCTCAGCAAGCACCTGCTTGTGCGTCATTGTGGCGAGTGTGTCTGTGGATGTGCTGTTGCCGAAGGCTACAGCATCGGCTCCTTTGAACACATAGTTGCCCCATATGGTGTACGGGGTTCCCTGGAATGCAAGCGATGAATTGGAGTTGCTCACGTTAAGTATGTAATTGAATGCGCTTATAGCCGTCGCGTTGCCCCTGCGGTCGACGTTTGTGGCAATAGTCGAAAGCGGGTTAAGGACGAAGCCTCCAGTTATTGGGTTTGTATCCTCTATGCTCACGAAAGTGGCATAGCTGCTTGAATACTCGTTCGCGACGGTAGTGTTTGACGAGTTGACAGGCTCAATGGTCCAGTAGAGCGTCGGGACGTCGGCATCGCCGAGCGCGGAGTAGCCGTTGTAGAGGTTCTTGAAGGTTCCGAATTGGGAAAGCGCGAGCGCCATCGACCACCTGTTCTCGCCGCAGAATATGCACGTTATAGAGCCGAGGTACACGACGGGGGCCTTGGCTGTGCCCGGATTGAACGGTGTCGGTAGCAGCTGCGTGCTTGGCGTGACCGTGTTCTTTATCGAGCCGTTTAGGAACATTGCTGCGGCCTTGGAGAAGTAGCTCTGTGGCGCGCCGTTTATTATTGCGAGTTCTGTCGAGTTCAGCGGATCGTTGATGTACTTGAGGGTGTTGCCCGGGCCGCCATGCCCTGCCGGAGGGATGGATGTCGTCACGTTGACGTAGACGACCTTGCCAGGATGCGTGAAGTAGTATATGGCCATGCCAGAAGCGATAAGCATGCCCGCTATGCCTATTGCTAGCGAAACGTTTGTTATAAGCTTCAGCCTGGCTATCGTCTTTTTGAAGCTCTCCGCCTGGCCTTTCTTATCTCTAATGGCCATTTATTTCCACTGCTGAACAATTCTGCGTTAAAGCTATATAAATGGTTTGATTGCTGCTCAATATGCCGATATAATCGGTTGCCTGCAGTCGACCGCTCTTTCACTGCTGATTATTTAAACCAAAAAGGACCATTTACTGTTGTGGGCCTATGAACCAGAGCTTGCAGGAGCTCAGGACAGACTATTTGGTTGAGACAAACCTCATTGATGCGCACTGCCATCTTGACCTGTTCCCGAACCCCGATGAGATAGTAGACTTCGCTTTTTCAAAAGGCCTGGAGGCGATAATAACTTCAGGCGGAAGCGGCAATGGCAATCTTGCATCGCTAAGGATAGCGAGGCGCGACAGGGTCTTCGCGACGATAGGTATAGACCCCCTTGCTGCGCAGACCGAGTTCCATCTGATAGATAAC
This sequence comes from Microcaldota archaeon, assembly GCA_028867135.1. Classification (GTDB taxonomy): domain Archaea; phylum Micrarchaeota; class Micrarchaeia; order Micrarchaeales; family CABMGC01; genus JAGWGW01. Next base: position 76,139 of record JAGWGW010000001.1, read on the forward strand.
CTTGAGGAGGAGATGCTCACGAGCAGGAAGATAATAGGCATTGGGGAGATAGGGCTTGATGCGAAGATCCTTGACAAGGTGCCGGTAGAGGTGCAGAAGAAGGCGTTCGAACGCCAGCTGGACATCGCTTCAGTGCACGACATGCCTGTTGTGATACATTCGAGGGGCATGATCGAGGACGTCATAAAGGTAATTACCGAAAGGGAGGTCAAGCGCGCCATGTTCCATTTCTTCGAGGGTGACGAGAGGCAGGCGGTGGCGCTCGCGAAGATGGGTCATCTAATCTCGATACCTCCGGCGGAATCCTCAAAGAGGAAAAGGGTTATAAAGGAATTGGACTTAAGTAGTATGGCATTTGAAACGGACTCGCCAGTTGTAGGAAAGGATCCGACTGATGTCGCTAAGGTTGTAAGGCTCGTGGCAGATCTCAAGGGTTTCAGCTTTGAGGAGGTCGCCCTGCGCGCGGCACAGAACGTTAAAGGATTTTTCTATATATAATATGACCGCGGGCCCGTAGCTCAGCTTGGATAGAGCAGCAACCTTCTAAGTTGATGGTCGCGGGTTCAAAAGGATCCTGGAAATCCCGCCGGGCCCGTAGCACATAGGTGTTTGACATGGCAGATGAAAACAAGAATTTTGACGAGATAATAACGCAGATAAAGCAGCAGATCGACATGCTCCTGAACGATAACAGCGTGCCAAGGAACGTGAAGAACGCGCTCGACGAGGCCAAGAAGTCGCTAGAGCAGAACTCCGGATACTCTGTAAAGGCCTCAGCGGCGACATACAAGATAGACGAGATAAGCAACGACATCAACCTGCCTCCTTACGCGAGGACCGTGATATGGAACGTCCTGAGCCTCCTCGAATCCATAAAGGACTGATCGTGCCTCGCAGATAAACAGGCTTATTAGCATACCTGTTGACGTATTTTCCATGGTAGATGGCAGCAGAATCCCAACAAAGGCGGACAGGGGTATAAACAAATGGTTCCTGTATGGCGTCGGTGTAAATATATTTGTCATAATTTTAAGACTATTTCAAACTCCTAATCCTTGGAAAAGTAAATAAAGACAGCAAGCGATAGTTAGTCTTACTGCTGCTTGGGGGTTCTATGCCTGATAAGACTATAGCTACTGATCTTGCCAAAAGGCTCAACGGCATAGCGCTAGTGAGCTCCGATATAACCGACGAGGACCTGCGCGGCATAGGCCTCGAGCCGCTGACAGCCTACATAGTTGATTTCTACGGTAAGGAGAAAAGGCCCGGCATACTCGACAGGACGACGCTTGCGAAGATCATAGACGACATGAGGAACGAGTCGCTGCCCTTCCAGCCTGAAGCCGTCCGCGCGTCCGGTTTCTCTCCGACGGCAAAGCATTTCGACGCAGATTACAGGATACGGAGCATAGTGCCCGAGAAGACAACATCTGCTGTAGACAGCTTTGCAGCGTATTTCAGGAACAGGCTCGACAGGCTGCGCGCGATGATACAGGACGGGAGGAACAGCAGGACATTCGGCATGATAAACAACATTGCAAGCGTTGAGAGGTATGTGGAAGGCAGGGAGATATGCATCGCGGGGATAGTCAATGAGAAGAGCGCGACAAAGAATGGGCATATACTCGCGACGATTGAAGACGAGACCGGGCTGGCTAAGATACTTTTCGTGGGCAAATCGCAAAAAGACAACGAATCGGCGCTTTTCACAGAGGCTTCGAAGATCATGACGGACGAGGTAATCGCTGTGCGCGGAAAGATATCCGGAAGCGGCAAGGTTCCGTTCATAATAGCGAATTCGCTGATTTACCCAGACATACCGATAAGGAACAGGAAGCAGACCGACAAGGACGTGGCGATAGCCTTCCTTTCGGACATACATGTGGGCAGCAAGCTCTTCCTCGACAAGCAGTTCAACCGTTTTGTGGAATGGATGAACGGAAATGTAGACTACAGGAAGGATCTTGTCGAGAAGATAAAGTACATAACGATTGCAGGGGATCTTGTCGACGGCATAGGGGTCTATCCTAACCAGGACAGGGAACTGAGCATAGACGACATATACAAGCAGTACACTGTGCTCCTTGACCTGCTCTCGGAAATACCTGAGTATGTGCATATATTCGTGATGCCAGGGAACCATGACGGTGTGCAGAGGGCGGAGCCCCAGCCATCGCTTCCGGCGAGCCTTATAGGCGAGAGGGAGCTGCGGAACGTGCACCTCCTGTCAAATCCGGGGTATGTGACAATAGAGGGGTTGAAGGTGCTCGCATACCATGGCACATCCCTTGATTCTGTAATACAGGCCGTGCCTGGATGCAGCTATTCGAAGCCTGAAACCGCGATGATAGAGGTGCTGAGAAGAAGGCATCTCTCACCGATATACGGCGACAACCCGATAGTGCCTAGCAGGAAGGACAACATGGTGATAGACGATGTGCCTGACATACTCCACATGGGGCACCTGCACAAGAACGGAATCGCAGATTACCATGGGACATTGATAGTGAACAGCGGCACGTGGCAGGCAAGGACCGCGTATCAGGTAAAGAACGGGCATATACCGACGCCCGCGATACTGCCCGTGTACGAGACCAAGACAATGGGCATCAGCCACATAGACTTCAACAGCATGATGGTGTAAGCTTGAACATAGATTCGTATTTCGAAACTCTTTCCAAGGACTTCGAGAAGGCGTACTCTGTAGCAAAGGATGCTAGGGAGAAAGGGCTCGACCCTAAGCATTATGTGGAGATAAAGCCGGCACCCGACCTTGCGAGCAGGGTCGAGGGGCTCACTAACGTCGAAGGCGTATCAGAGATGATAAGGAGGCTGGCTAAGGAGGACCAGGGAAGCAGGCTCGCATTCGCGATTGTCAAGGAGATATGCGCAGACGAGAGGTTCGACGGCTACGAAACAATAAAGCGGATAGAGCTGGCTGTGAGGATTGGGACCGCTATACTCACAGAAGGCATACTGGTGGCGCCTACCGAAGGCATAAGCAGCGTGAAGAGGTACAAGAACAGGGACGGCACCGACTACATCGCAGTCAACTATGCAGGGCCGATAAGGGGAGCGGGAGGGACGGTTGCGGCTTTGTCTGTAGCCCTTGCGGATTATGCGAGGAGGATCTTCAAGATAGGGTCCTACAGGGCCACGATGGATGAAATTGAAAGGTACGTTGAGGAAACTGAGATATACCACGAGCGATGCGCAAGGCTGCAGTACAGGCCTTCGGATGACGACATAAGGACCATAGTGTCAAACTGCCCGGTGTGCGTTGACGGGGTCCCAACGGAAACGATAGAGATAAGCGTGCACAGCAACATCGACAGGATCGGTTTTGACAACAAGACTGTTCAGATAACGAACAGGGTGAGGGGAGGGGTGCCGTTGGTGCTGTGCGAGGGCATAGCCCAGAAGGCGAAGAAGGTGCTTAAGGAGACGAAGGGGGTAGGGCTTGACTGGGACTGGCTGAACAACACCATAAAGGTGGATGTAAAGAAGAAGGATCAGGCAAAGGACGAGGGAGGATTCCTTGACGAGCTTGTCGCCGGAAGGCCGATACTTTCGTATCCTGGATACAGCGGCGGATTCAGGCTGAGGTATGGGAGGAGCAGGTTCACAGGAATAGCTTCGAAAGGATTCAGCGTGGCAACCATGATACTCACGATGGGATACGTGGCCGTCGGCACGCAGCTGAAGATAGAATTCCCGGGCAAGGGCTGCATTGCAACCCCCGTGGACTCGATAGAGGGGCCTTTCGTGAAACTGAAGTCTGGGGAGGCGTTAAGGGTAAACGATGCAGAAACCGCGATGAGGCTTAAGGATGAGGTCATTGAGATAATAGCGTTAGGGGACATGCTCGTCACATATGGGGATTTCAGGAAGTCCAACACGCAGCTCAAGCCTTCCAGCTATGTCGAGGAACTGTGGGAACTCGAGCTCAGGAACGCCGACAAAAAAGCCGAGGTTGAGCATGCCAGGATAGACTTTGCTGAAGCGTACGGGCTTTCCCTGAAGCACAAGATACCCATACATCCCAAATTCCTGTTCGAATTCCAGGCGATTTCAAAGTCAGAACTGACCGCTCTCGCATCCGAAATGCTAAGAAGTTCGAATCTTGGGTCCTTCAAGAGGCTGGCGGATGTCGGCGAGGTGAGGGTAGCTGCGGCAGATAGCATAAAGAGGATATTGGAGAAGCTCAACGCACCGCACAGGATCGACGGCGACAGGATTGTGATGCAGAAGGACTATGGCGCAAGCCTTGCCGCATCGCTGGGGTTCATGTCTGGCGTCGACGGGGTGATAGACGCAAATGAATCATTGGTAAGGAAGTACGAGGACGCTGAAGATGCGCTGACAGCTGTGAACTCGGTGGCTCCGTTCAGGATAATGAGGAGGAGCACCTTTGTCGGGACAAGGATAGGCAGGCCTGAAAAGGCAAGGGAGAGGCTGATGAAACCTGCGCCGAACGTGCTATTCCCCATATCGGGATATGGCGGCAAGGAAAGGAACATCAGCAGCGCGTACAGCGCCGATGCGAAGAGATTCAGGTCTGATGTGGAGATGGAGATGGCAAGGTACAGGTGCCCCAACTGCAAGCGCATTGTGGATTCGCCCTTCTGCTACGACTGCATGAGGGGAGCCATAATAGAGAGCGTCTGCCCCGCATGCAGAACGCTTACTTTGGACAGCGCATGCCCGAACTGCAAGTCGCAGACAGTGGCGTATGACAAGAGGAGCATAAATCTCGCGCACCTCACCGCAGATGCGATGAAGAGGCTGGGCATAGGAAAGCTTCCGAAGGTTGTCAAGGGAGTCAGGGGCATGACAAACAGGAGCAAGTGCGTGGAGGTGCTTGAGAAGGGCATACTGAGGAGCGCAAACAACATATACATATTCAAGGACGGCACATCGAGGTTCGATGCGACCGACGTGCCGATAACCCATTTCTATCCTAAGGAGATGGAGTGCAGCGTGGAGAAGATGCGGGCGCTTGGGTACGATGTCGATTACAAGGGCAACAAGCTCGAGAGCGATACGCAGCTTGTCGAGATGAGGCACCAGGATGTTATACTCAACAGGAGGGGGGCCGAATACATGTTAAGGACATCCAAGTTCGTAGACCAGATGCTCGAGAAGCTCTACGGCATCCCTCCGTTCTATGGCATAAGTACCATACAGGACCTGATAGGGACGCTTGTGATAACGCTGTCCCCGCATACCTCATGCGGAGTATTGAACAGGATAATAGGATTTACAGATGCCAACGTTGGCTTCGCGCATCCTTATACAATATCGGCAAGGAGAAGGAACGCCGACGGAGATGAGGATACCACAATGCTGCTTCTTGACGCTTTGATAAACTTCTCGAAGGAATACCTACCTACGACGGTCGGGGGCACCATGGATACGCCGCTGATACTGACTGTTAATGTCAAGCCAAAGGAGGTGGACGACGAGGCGCACGCCATGGAGGTTGTTGAGAGCTACGGCCTTGACTTCTATTTGAAGACATTTGCGAATGCATATCCGTCAGAGGTGAAGTTGGAGCTTGTCGAGGACAGGCTCAGCTCAGACAGGGCGTACAGCAACCTCGGCTTCACGCATCAGTCCGGGATAGGGGTGCTCAAGAGTGCGCCGAGGAAGAGCAGGTACACGGAGCTGAAGACGATGCAGGAGAAGATAGACGACGAGTTCAAGCTCATGGATATGCTCGATTCTGTGAACAAGCGCGACGCTGCGAGGAAGGTCATAATGAGCCACTTCATCCCAGACCTTATAGGAAACCTGCATTCGTTCTCAAGGCAGACCTTCAGGTGCTCTACATGCACAGCGAAGTATAGGAGGGTTCCGCTCAGCGGAAGGTGCCAAAGGGACAACGGCAAGCTGCTGCTTACGATCTCGAAAGGAGGAATAGAGAAATACCTCGGCGCTGCGATAAACCTGGCCGAGAGGTACCAGCTTGACACCTACACCAGGCAGAGACTCTATCTGATAAGAGATGAGATAAACGACATCTTCGAGGTTGTGGAGAAGGATTCGGACGCCACAGAAGGGCAGTTCAGCCTGCTGAAATACGTCTGACTGTTCGGCACAGGCTATGGCCTGAGCATCTGCTCCAGTATTCCCAAGACTGCAACGTGGCGTATTCCTGGCACTCCGCTGTTATCCACCGCGCGAGAAGCGAATTCCTGACCGTCCACATTTACTTTTGCCGAGACGGATATTGTTGTCTCAAAGTCTATCTTCGGCCATCCGAAGACCTGCGACGCTATCCCGTACATGTACGAAGCCATGTTGGGGTTTTGGCTTAAAAAGCCAAAGGCGGCTTCCCTCACCCTGGTCCATTTGCCTGTCTCTGCCTTCGGCTCGAATAGTATCGTGAATAGGTCTATCTCGTTCAGCTTGCCGGTATTGAGCCTTTTGATTATCTCGGCTTCTATCCTATCCGTCATACCGCCGTTCCTTGTGGCAAGCTTTATCAGCCTGGAAAAGTCGCCATTGACCAAGTTGCCGGGGCTGTCTGACTCGAGTGCTTTATGGGCATTGGCATATCTCTGCATCTTAAGTATCGAATTGGTCTCGTTCCTTACTGCGAGTTCCCTTATGTTTATCTGCTCGCTGATAGCTTCGAGCTCCCCTTTTGTCATGACTTCGTCTCCGGTTATTGCTGCTACGATCTGCCTGTGGTTGATTATGTCTGAATAGCGGCGTATCGGGGAGGTGAACCTAAGGTAACCGTTGGGCGGTCTTATGCCAAGGGCATAGTGCCCCACGTTTTCCGGAGAGTTGTAGGCCCTTTCGAACATATTGGCGACCCTTTTGCGCAGCATCTTGATCTCCAGCCTGCTCGGAGAGTCTGTTGCATCGCTGAGCTTGTCAAGCTCCTCGAGTATCCTGGCGACATCAGGCTCTGGCGGTATGGCCTTGTGGTTCCTGTAGAGCGCGTATGCGCCCTTCTCTGCAAGGAATGATGCGACAGCAGTATTTGTGAGTATCATGAATTCTTGGATTATGAGTTTGGAGACGCTCCTTCTGTGCGGGTCAAGCCCGATTATGGTTCCGTCCTCGTTGGTCATTATGCCGCTCAGGAGGTCGAAGTATGCCATGGCGCCTTCGGACCTTCTTTTTTCCATAAGGCCCTGGGCGAGCACGCTCGCGACTTTGAAAAGCTCTCCGAGACTGTGCGTCTGTCCGTCGACTATGGCGTCTACCTTGTCGTATGTGAACCTTTTGAGGCTACGCAGGGCGGTGCGCTCTATTTCTACCTTTTCAAGATCAAGGTTCCGGCTAAGGGTCATTGACACCGTGATTGTGGGCCTGAGTCGGGCTTCCTTAAGGCTCAAGAGGTTCTCCGAAAGCCTGTGCGGTATCATCGGGTCGCTGCCCGTATTGTAGTACAGGGATGCACTTCTTGCCAAAGCTTCGTTGTCTATCGCAGAGCCCTTTGGTATTACGGAGGTGACGTCAGCAATGCTGACGTCTATCCTGTACCTTCCTTTGTTTAGCTTCTCGACCCAGATCGCATCGTCAAGGTCCTTTGATATGCTCTTGTCTATGGTTACGCCTTTGACGCGCCTGCGCCCCGCAAAGAGCGTCCTTGTAAGCGCTATCGATTCTGAGTCCCTGAGGACCTCTTCAGGAAAAGGCATGTTCCTTTTGACAAGCACCAGAGGAGTCGGAGCACGCGGTATGGACGATATCCCGTTTCCGTTGGTTGCAGCTTGTACCCGCTCTGCGTGCATACCGTATCTCCCTTTTCACCAATATAAACTTTGCTATGATGTTGGAGCTGCGTATCCGCTCTGCCAGCTTGAGCTCCAGATTACGTTCGTCGGAATCCCGTGGTTGTTGTTTCCCGAGTAGTCGTTCGCATCGCCATTGAGGGGCCACCATCCTACAAGATGCTGCAGGTCTACAGGAGCGCCGCCTATTCCTTTGGCGTATGTGGATTTTACCGTTGTTGAATCGAGAGAGGCGTTGTACAGCTGCACATCGGCCAACATGATCGAGTTATAGCCATTTGCACCTCCCTGGAACTGGATATGTGCTGTGGCTGTTGCTAGGGTGTTTGATCCTATGTTGGTGCTCACCTTCTGCACGCCGTTTACGTATATCAGCAGATTGGTCCCATCGAAAACAAAGGAGTAATGCTGCCACCCCGCTGGAAATGGCCCGGATACGGTTGTAGCGTGCGTTATCCCTGAGCTGTCCCTTGTCCTGAACGCCAGGTAGTCGCTGCTCGCACTGCCGAAATACGAGTCGAATTCGCTGCCGGCGCCTCCTGCGTTGCCCTGCGTCACAACGCTTATGTATGATCCTCCGCTCCATCCTGATGGCAGATCTGCCCAGACCAAGACTGTGAAAGGGCCCTTGGGTCCTGCCGCAGCTGAGACGTTTACATAGCTACCCTGTGCATTGAACTTTGCAACAAACTTTGGGACGAGGTTGCTGCACTGTCCAGCGAGGCTCGTCTGCGCAGCGGTCCTTATCACTTGGCACGCCACGGAAGAGCCACTCGGGGAGAAGCTGCCGAGGTTGAATATCCCGAGCGAATAGAGCGATACCATGACTATTGCAATCGCGAGGATGGCCCACCCATAAGTCATCAGGTATTCCATCGCCGACTGCGATCTGCAACTACAGCGCATCAACCAACCTTCAGTTGCCTGTTTATCTTGCTTATTGAGCCATCGATGACATCCATGCCTTTCTCTATGTTTGCCATCGACATGGTTATCGGGGGTATTATCCGTATGGTCGATACTCCTGAAGGCAGAAGCACGAGGAAGTTGTTGAAGCATTCCTCCATTATCTTGTTCCTTTCCTTTGCTGCCGGCTCCTTTGACTTTCTGTCCCTTACGAACTCTACCCCTATCATCATGCCCATGCCCCTGACGTCGCCTATGATCTCGTAGCTATCCTTCATCTTGTTGAGCCTCTTCATTATGTACGCTCCTTTCGTCTTCGCGTCGCTTTCAAGCTTCGACTTGTTCTTCTGTATGTAATTGAGGAGTTCGTTTGCAGCTGCGACTGATACAAGATTGCCCCCGAAAGTGTTGGAATGCGCACCTGGTGGCGTGTCGCCCAATGACTTCCTTGTCACAGTTATCCCTATCGGAAGGCCTGCTCCGGCTGCTTTCGCCATCGTGTACATGTCTGCCTCTACCCCGAAATTGTCAAGCGCAAGGAACTTTCCTGCCCTGAAGTATCCTGATTGCACTTCGTCAGCGACCATCAGGAACCCGTTGTCGCTGGCTATCTCCCTTATCCCTTTGACGAATTCCTTCGGAGGCACGATGTACCCGCCTTCTCCCTGTATGGGCTCCATGAATATCGCCGCTACCTCTTTTGGCGATACCTCCTTGCTCAGTGGGTATTTCCTTATGTAATCTACGCACTCAATGCCGCATGACGGATACTCCTTGCCGAAGGGGCACCTGTAGCAGTATGCGTATGGTACATGTATGGCAGAGTTGAACGGCCCGAAATGCTCGCGCTGCGCAAGCTTCGACGACGTGAGAGACAGGGAACCGAGGGTCCTGCCGTGGAACGAGTTGTAGAATGCAAGTATGTACTGCTTCTTTGTGAATATCCTGGAGAATTTTATCGCTGCCTCGTTCGCCTCTGAGCCCGAATTCGAGAAAAACACCCTCCCGAAGCCCTTTGGAAACATCTTTACGAGGTTCTCGGAGAATGTCACTGGAAGCTCTGCGTAGAAGTCTGTGAAAGCGGCGTGCATCAGCTTGTCTATCTGCGCCTTTACGGCGTTCCTGACCTCTTTGCTGCTGTTCACACCGAAGTTGTAGACGGATATGAATGTTGCGAAATCGAGGAACCTGTTGCCCTCTATGTCGGTTATGTAGTCGCCGTCACCCGAGACTGATACCAGCGGGTGCTCCCCCTTTGTCGTGGTGAGCATGACCTCTTTGTCCCTTCTTATCACAGCCCTTATCTTTTTGCCGATCTTGAATCCCATACTACCAACAGAATGGATGTGTCGCTTGATAATTATAAATCTTCTAAGAGTTTCTCTATCGCCTTCTTCACGACCTTTTCCTTGCTTTCCTCTGACGCGAAGGCCTCGAAGAGCTCAGCGGGGCTGGTCTTGAGCCCGTATTTCTTCTGCTGCAGCTTCTCCATGAATACGGACATGCCCAGGTCCTTTACCGATACGCCGTCAGCCGCGTTAGACTTGCGTGCAGCATCCAGCTGTATGTCGGCTCCGTCCATGCCCTTGTCTGATATCTCGACTGTTGCCCTGTCCCTGAACTTCTTCGGTATGCCGTGCAGCTGCATGTCCATCTTCTTGAATCCGTCGCTTATCCTGCCTTCCAGAACTATCCTGATTATCGGCTTGCTGGCCTCTTTTGCAAGTATGCCGGATATGCTGCGCTCTATGGCCTCTGCGGCTTCTGTGGGTTTCTTCCCGTCTATGTCTATTCTTGCGACTACGAGCTTCCTTGAGCTTATTGTGTTGAACGAGTGCTGTTTTGTTTTTGTATCATACACGTAGAATCCCTTTGCCTCCTGCTCGTTGTCCTTGAGCTGCGTGAGGACAGTGCTTCCGGGAATCAGCAATGTGGATCCGTGTATTCTGCCTTCGTACCTGCTGTGTATGTGGCCGTTGACATACAGGTCAAAGCCTTTCGGGAACTCGTCAAAGGTTATGAAGTCCTTGCTGAAAGGGAGCAACTCGTAGATCGACTGGTGGAACATGAGTATGTTGAATGCGCCAGGCTCTGGTTTTGGATCCCTCTCGGCTACTATCTTCCTGAAGCGCTCTTCTGATATCCCGCCAAGGCCGCAGACGGATACCTTCTCATCGCCTTTTGCTATCAGCGCGGTTGAGTCGCTGACGTCTATCAGCAGCCCTGCAAGGTGCAGCAGGTCTACGGGATCCTCCGCATCCTGGGCCCTTCTTTCATGCGTGCCCGGTATTGCTATGATCGGTACGTTCGTGTACGCCTCGCTGCCTTTCACTATGCTTGCCTTTGCGGCCCAGTTCCTTTCCGACAGCTCCCGGAAGAGGTTGATGGCCTCGGCAAGCACGTCGGGCTTTGGGTTCCTGCTGTCGAAGATGTCCCCCGGTATCAGCATCGCGTCGGAAACGCTCGCCGCGTCCTCGAGTGCCTCCTTTGCCTGCCTGAACGCATCCTCCCTGAACCTCTCGTATCCAAGATGGAAGTCCGAGAGTATCGCTATCCTCATTTGCCCACTTCCGCTTCGCTCTCCATCAGCAGTGTCTTTTCTATCGTATCTTTCATCTTTTCCGGCGGGTACGCAAGCCTTATCAGCTTCGTGTGCCCCCTTATGCCCTTCCCTGATTCGTACGTGAGGATCAGCCCCTGCATCTCAAGGTCCGTGATGTACTTCCTGTACCATCTGGAGCTTTTTGGCTCCTTCTGCAGTGACTGGCTTATCTGCGAATACTTGTTGTAGACATCGCCGCTGAATAGGTAGGTGTCTGCGCCCTCGCTGAGCCTCTTGTACCTGCTGCCCTGTATAGAAAGCATCGATATTGCGTATATGATGAGCTTCTGGTGCTCTGGAAGCGTATTGACAAGCTCGTATGCTATCTCCTCCTCCGCGTACTTCGACGCATCGCTGACCTCCTTCGTCGTTACAGAATCGAGCCCGTGCTCGTCAGAGATCTCGCCGGCCTTGGACAGTATCTTCAGCGCCAGCCTTGCGTCGCCGCTGTCCTTTGCAGCTATGGCAGCAGCAAGGTTTATCGCAGACTGGTCTATTGCTCCCTTCTTGAAGCCCTTCTCGGCCCTGTCCTTCAGTATCGCTGCAAGCTCGTTGGAGTTGTACGGCGGGAATACCAGTTCGTTCTCGTACAGCGTTGACAGGCTCCTGGGATCGAGGACATCCTTGAAGGATATCTTGTTGGATATGCCGACTATGGTTATGCCGCCTGATTTTATGTCCGTGTTTGCCCTAGTCAGCGTGTATACGAGGTCGTCGAGGTCCTTGACCACGTCTATCTCGTCGAGCACGACGACGAGCACCTTCGCGTCCTCCTCTATCCAGCTTATCACCTTCTCGTATATGTCAACGATCCCGTACCCCTTCCTCGCATACAGCGGCAGATACTCGCTGATTATCTTGTGCAGCACCCTGTACCTCGAGTTGTGTATCCTGCAGTTGATGTAGATTATCTTCGCCTTTACAACAGGCAGCGTTCTTATCTTGTCTATTATGTACTTCATGCACGACGTCTTCCCTGTTCCGGTCTTGCCGTAGATGAAAAGGTTCCTGCCCCTCTCCCCCCTGAGCGAAGGATTGAGCGACTTCACTATGTCGTCTATCTGCTTGTCCCTGAAAAGGAGGTTGGCGGGTACGAAATGCGGCGACAGCACCTCCCTATTCATGAAGATCTTTGATTCCTTGAAAAGTGAAGAAAAAGGCTCAGCAGACATACAAAAACACCGCTCTATCCACCTATCTTCTTTACAATACTTATAAACTCTTCCCTAATCCTGCTGTCTTCAAGGACAGGTACCATGCCCTTGTCGCTCAATTCGGCGAATTTCCTGTCCAGCGCTATGCTTCCGAGGAGTTCGCACTGCAGCGATTCGGCAACCTCCCTTGCGCCCTTTGCATCGCCTTCTGACATGTTCTCTATCACGCCGAGCAGCGACACGCCGAGCCTTTTTGCCATCATTCCCGATCTTATTGTGTTGATGGCCGCTATGTGCTGCGGCGTTGTTACAAGTACAAAGCCGTCAAGGTCAAGGAGCTGGATTATCGACAGCGGCGCATCCGAGCTTCCGGGAGGAAGATCGAGTATGAGGTAGTCTAGGGTTCCCCATTCCGTGCTGTCCAGGAACTCGAGAACCATCTTGCCTATCATGGGCCCTCTCCATATTATCGGCTTCCTTGCATCGTCAACGAACATCGCGGTTGAAATCACCTTGACTCCGTTCTTCTCTGCAGGCTTGAGAGGATAGTGCTGGTCCCACATCCCTTCCATCCCAAGGAAAAGGGTGATGTTCGGAGTGTCTATGTCGGCATCGAGGAGCCCCACCTTGTAACCCATGCCGTTGAGCGCATACGCCATGTTGACTGCCACGGTGGTCTTGCCGACCCCTCCCTTGGCGCTGTACACCCCTATCTTGTGCTTGATCGCAGACAGCTTCGCCCTTATCGCCTTCTTCTGCTCTATGACCCTGAGTATCGATGGATGCATCTTCATGTTGTTCGTTTCTTCCTGCCCATCAGCCATAGAATCCCCAGCAAAAGCAGTAGATATTACCGCTTTGCCTATTAATAGATTTGCGTAGGACTGAAAAGCAAAACTATATAATTATAAGTAACGATATATCAAGCATCTTCTGCTTAAAGTGAATGTTATGTATCCAAACGTACAGGCATATGACAGAGGGGTAATGTTCAACCCTGATGGGAGGCTGTTCCAGGTAGAGTATGCAAAGGAAGCGGTAAGGAAGGGAGCCACGTCCATAGGGCTCATAGGCAAGGACTGCGTCGTATTCGTGGCGCACAAGAACATCACCGAGCAGCTGGCGGTTTCGTCGACCATCCAGAAGGTCTTCAAGATAGACTCGCACATAGGGGCTACTTACAGCGGAATGGTCGCGGACGGCTTGCACATCATAGACACTGCCAGGTCAAGCTCGCAGAACCACAGGCTGGTTTACGACGACGTCAAGTCCGTAGAGGCGCTTGCCAAGGGCATCTCGGCCTACATGATGCAGGCGACCCAGTACGGGGGCCTGAGGCCTTATGCTGTTTCAATGCTTCTCGGGGGCATAGATTCCGGGCCAAGGCTCTTCGAGATAGAGCCGGGAGCCTCGTTCCTCGGGTACAAGGCTGACGCCATAGGGGCGGGGAAGAAGGTCGCAACCGAGATACTGCTAAAAGAGTACAAGGACAACATGTCGGTTGATGAGGCCATAGGCCTGGGGGCGAAGATCATAAAGAAGGTCAGCGAGATGAAGCTCACAGAGGACAATGTCGACATAGGCTACATACAGGACGGGAACGAGTTCACGATACTGACTCCTGACAAGCTCGCCAGCTACCTGTGACGTTCAATTGTTCAATTCTTGTGGATTTAGATGTCTAAAACGGTTATCGCCAAGTATTCTGTAGGAGGGGACACGTTCGAGATTTTCGTAGACTCGGACATGGCGTATGATTACATAACGGGGAAGAGGAGCGACCCGATGGGGCCCCTGCAGGCAGAAGAGGTCTTCGTCGACGCTAACAAGGGGGAGAGGGCCAGCCAGGACAAGATAAAGAAGGTCTTCGGGACTACCGATATTGCGAAGATAGCGGAGACGATAATGAAGAAGGGCACTGTACCGGTAACAACCGAACAGAAGGCTAAGATGATGGAGGAGAAGAGGAGGCAGATAGTTGCGATAATAGCAAGGAACTCGATAGACCCGAGGACCAACGCGCCGCACCCTCCGCAGAGGATAGAGAACGCAATGCACGAGGCGAAGGTGGCTGTAGAGCCGTTTAAGAATGCCAACGAGCAGGTCGAGTCAGTGCTAAAGAAGATAAATGTTATCCTACCAATAAAGTTTGCTACAGCGAAGATAGAGGTCACCATACCTGCAGAATATGCTAATAGGTGCTATGGACTGCTAAAGCAGTACGGACTGAGGAGCGAGGAGTGGCTTTCAAACGGATCTTTAAAGGCAAACCTTGAATTCCCCGCAGGCTTGCAGGGAGAATTCTTCGAGAAGCTAAACAGCTTCACAAAAGGCAGCGCGATTGCAAGGAATCTGTGATAAGAATGCAGAAAATAGTTGTTCCGGGAGAGAAGATTGCTGATGCCCAGCTTAGGTTAGACGACGGGCTTGTCGAGAACAATGCGACCTACTCGACTGTGATAGGGATATACGACGACGAGAGGAAGACTCTGATACCTTTGGAGGGACTGTGGTACCCGAGAAGGGATGACAGGGTCGTGGGGGTCATAGAGGAGGACAAGCTAAATACGTATGTTGTGAACCTGAACGCGCCATACAAAGGCCTCATAATATCGAAGTTCGTGGACACGCCGCTTGCTGCGGGAGACTCGATAGAGGCCATGATAAAGGAGGTTGACAAGACCAAGACGGCTATTCTCATGAGGCCCAGGAGGCTCGCAGGGGGCAAGGTGATGATGGTGAGGCCGTCAAAGGTTCCGAGGATAATAGGCAAGAACGACACGATGATCAAGCAGATCATGGACTTCACGAAGTCGACAATTGTGATAGGGCTTAACGGAGTCGTATGGATGAAGGGGGGCAACGTGGACCTTGCGACAGCCGCAATACTCAAGATAGAGGAAGAGGCGCACACGAGCGGGCTCACGGAGAGGGTAAGGGAGATGCTGCAGAAGGGTGCTTTATGATGGCTGGTGGAGAGAAACCAGTATTGATAAAGGACGGGAAGAGACTTGACGGCAGAGGGGCCGAGGACCTCAGGGAGATTAAGATAATTCCTGATTACATCAAGAACGCTGACGGCTCGGCATACATAGAATGGGGCAACAACAAGATAATAGCCGCTGTTTACGGCCCGCAGGAGGCGCTGCCAAAGCACGTGCAGGATCCGCAAAGGGCGATAATAAAGTGCAGGTACCAGATGGCGCCGTTCTCAAGCCTTGAGGAGCATGGAAGGACGGGTCCTAACAGAAGGGCCATAGAGATATCGAAGGTGACCAAAGAGGTCTTCGAGAACGCGGTCTTGATCGACTACTTCCCCGGGAGCGAGATCGACCTGTATGTGGAGGTGCTGCAGGGGGACGGAGGCACGAGGGCAGCAGGAATAACGGTTGCTTCTGTTGCGATGGCCCTGTCAGGCATACCGATGAGGGACCTTCCTTATTCCGTCTCCGTTGGAAAGGTCGGCGAATCCCTTATACTGGACCTCAACAAGATAGAGGACAATTACTCAGATGCTGACATGCCCATAGCGATAAGCCCGAAATCCAACGACATACTGTTGCTGCAGATGGACGGCAATCTCACGAGAGATGAGGTTAGGCAGGGCATAAAGATGGCGCAGAGGGCGGGCGAAAAGATTGCAAGGATGCAGAGGGAGGCGTTGAAGGCTCCTTACGAAAGGATAGCCGAGAGGTACAAGAAATAGGTGTTTTGATTATGTTGCAGGAAAACAACGTCATGGGGGACTTCATAAAGGACTTGCTGCAGAAGGGCAAGAGGGAGGACGGAAGGAAGGCGATGGACTACAGGAGCATAGAGATAAAGACGAATGTGATGCCCAATGCCGAGGGCTCCGCGGAGGTCAACATCGGCCACACAAGGGTGCTTGCGGGCGTCAAGGTGGGCCTTGGGACCCCCATGCACGACAAGCCAAACGAAGGCAATCTCATGACAGCCGCTGAGCTGCTTCCGCTGGCTTCAAGGTATTACGAGCCTGGCCCGCCGACTCCAGAAGCCATCGAAGTGGCAAGGGTCATAGACAGGGGCATAAGGGCCGCGAACGTAATAGACATGGAGGCGCTGTTCGTGGAGCCTGAGAAGGTGTGGGAGGTGTTCGTAGACATATACGTGCTGAATTACCATGGCAACCTGTTCGATGCAGGCACGCTGGCCGCTACGGCCGCGCTTAAGAGCGCAAGGATGCCAAAGGTTGAGAAGAACGGCGAGGAGTTCACCGTGATAAGGGAGGGGGCGCTCGGAAAGCTCAAGACCAAGAACATTGTGACATCGTGCACATTCGGCAAGCTGTTCGGCAGCGTGGTACTCGACCCTGATGGAAACGAGGAGAGCTTCATGGACGCGAGGGTCACCATAGCCAGCGACGAGAATGTCGTGAGGGCCATGCAGAAGGGCCTGGGAGGATCATTCTCGACAAAGGAGCTTGACGGCCTTCTTGACGTTTCGTTCGAGAAATCGAGGAGCTTGAGGAATATAATAACAAACGCTGCTGGTGAATGATATGGCCAAGGGTGCTATTAGATACGGAGTAGGGCTGAGAAAAAGGGCAATGGCCGTAAAGAAGGAGAAGAGCAGCAGGTACAGGTGCGACCTGTGCGGCAAGGTAGCGGTCAAGAGGATAAGCTACGCAATATGGAGGTGCAGGCATTGCAACGCGACGTTCGCGGGCGGAGCCTACACATTCAAGACAGCTGCCGGCGAGATGGTAAGCAGGATAATGGGAAGGAGCGGTGCATGATATGGTGAAGATAACGCATGTTCCAGTCAAGGAGTTGGTGATACACGACATAATAGCGGTGGACAAGCAGGATATGCTGAGGGGAAGGGTCACTCCGGCAGGAACCATGCCTCTGTACTGGTGCGATGGCGTACTCTTCAGCTTCTCGTCGTTCCCGATGAACGACCAGGTGATAAAGGACCACCTGGAAGGGAAGATCCACTGGCTTGAGGTGCAGTTTGCGATGGAGAGCAAGTACACTCCTGTAATAGCGCTGAGCGAGGAGGAGTACAAGGCTACTCTCAACGTCAGGGTAATAGACACGAGCTCAGTGGAGCTCCACAAGGAGCTTATTAAATGGATAAAGGGCAATTACAAGAAATAAGAAGTGAAAAAAATGGCCTACATATGCTTGCACTGTGGAAAGGAGGTCAAGGGCACTGAGAAGCTCATAAGGTGCCCTTACTGCGGATACAAGGTACTCGCAAAGAAGAGAAGCTCTCTGGCAAAGGAAGTTTCTACTGATTGAAGGTCTTCGTGATGGACAAAGGCGTGGCCCTTCGGAAATTGAGGGATGAGGGCTATACCAGGTTTCTATCTTGGGAAGACAAGCCTGGCAAGAGGTACAAGCCGCATTTTCATTTCAAGGCATCCAAGATATTTGTCCTGAAGGGTTCTATGAAAGTAACGATCGGGGATAGGGCCAAAAACTACGTTTCTGGGGATTCTGTCTTTGTCCCAAAAAAGACAAGGCATAGTGCAGTAGTTGGGATATCAGGCGGCGAATTTCTCGAGGGACAGAAATAGATTGAGCTCTTGTTTTACCTCTACTTTTCGCTCACTATTATCGTTTCGGATATCTTCTTTACCCTCTTGAACATTATGCTGTTCTTGAGGAAGTCATCCCTTAGGTTCCCGCTCCTTATCAGGTTCTCAACGTTGTTCAGGAGAAGGTGCGACACGGCTGCATCGTCTATGTTGATTATCACGCCCTTGACCTCTCCTAGCACCCTGCCGTCAGAAGCTATGACCTTCTTGTTATAAAGTTCTGAGATTGCAACTCCCGCCATACCATCCATCTATATACGCGATATCTTCTTGGAAGCGAAAATTCTTATTATGTACTCATTGAGCAGCTTTATGAATGCGCCCTCATCCTTCGCTTTTTCCGCCAGCTCATCCTTTGTGAATAGGTCGACGTTTGACTCAACGAGGTTCCTTATGTAGTTGTTGGTTATCGAATAGAAGCGCTGTCCGCAGGCTGCGCACTTGAGCGTGGGCATCACGGGGACGTTTGTTATGGATGACGGATCTGCCGAATCGAGCTCGCGCCTTATCCCCGCCCTGCCGCATTTCTGGCATTTTGCATCTATTGTTATCCCTTGGTATGCGCCTACCTTTACAACCCTTGAAGCTGGGTTTCCCAGGTAGCTATCCAGCTCGGACATGGGTTCCCCGCCCCTCTTGTATACCTGGTTCGCTATCTCCCCCTTTGCCGTAAACTCTGTTATAAGGGACCCTAGTGCAGTCCTTTCCGCAAGGCAGAAGAGAGTCATGCCGTTTCTGGAGTAGGTGCCGGTCCTGAGCCTTTTGTCGTCGCTCTCGTATATGTCGAGCCTATTTTCCATCCAGAGCCCTTTTTATGACATAGTCCTTGATGTCCTTCTTTGTCACCTTTCCTCTCTTGTCCTTGATCGCGTTCTGCACAGCGAAGCTGGATATCTTCTTTGCCTCTTTCTCGAGTATCTCCGCTATCCTCTCGGCCCCCTTCTCGGTTATCTTCACGCCGAAGTTCCTGTTCACTATGTGCTTTATCTTCTTTGCGGATATCCTTGTCATCAAATCAGCACTCAAGATCCTCATCACTGCTCAGAGTCAGAGTTCATCACTCTTGTCTATTCCCATTGCAGCATTATAAATTTATACATGGGCTATGAGTAAAGATTTATATAATCTAGAAGCGTAAAACGCTCAACGCTCCTATGTGGTAGATATGATAGACTTAAACAAGGACAATTTCGATGCGGAGGTTTTGAATGCGAAGCAGCCTGTGCTGGTGGATTTCTGGGCCGAGTGGTGCGGGCCGTGCAGGATATTCTCACCGATAATAGAGGACGTCTCCAAGGACTACGCCGGCAAGATAAAGTTCTTCAAGCTTAATACTGACGAGAATTCTGACATAGCCTCAAGGTACAACATAATGAGCATACCGACAGTTCTCCTGTTCGAGAAGGGCGAGGTGAAGGCCATGTCGGTAGGCGCGCTTCCTAAGGAATCGTTCAAGAGATGGCTCGAGAAGAACCTATAACAGCACTTATATCTTTTACTCTCTAATCCAATACATTGGTAACATGCCGGTAGATCTGCCTAGGGGCACAAGGGACTACAACACAGCCGAAGCGATAGCGCTCAATGACATACTGCTCAAGATAGAATCCTCGTTCAGGAGGTTCGGCTTCTCACCTATAGACACTCCGGCCATCGAAAACCTCGACGTCATAAACGCCAAGGCCTATGGTGACGAACCGAGGAAGGAGATATACGTGCTCGATGGCGGCGAGGCTGGCCTGCGCTTCGACCTTACGGTACCGCTGGCAAGGTACATGGCCATGAACAAGGACCTTCCTCTGCCTTTCAAGAGGTACCAGATAGGCAAGACCTGGAGGAAGGAGGAGCCTCAGCACATGCGCTACAGGGAGTTCGTGCAGGCTGATGTGGACATAGTGGGCAGCTCTGAGCTCTCGAGCGACGCGGAGGTGGTCGCGGCTGCAGCAGTCGCCCTTGAATCTCTAGGGATAGACAACTACAGGATAATGATCAACAGCAGGATAATACTGAATGCGATACTGGATTATTTCGGCATAGCAAAGGAGAAGCAGGTAGCGGCGATAAGGGCCATAGACAAGCTCGAGAAGCTTGGCAGGAACGAGGTTGCGAAGCTGCTGAACGGCGTGGGCATAGGAGGGGACAAGTGTGACGAGCTCCTGAACTTCATAACTGCAAACGTTGATAGCGAGGAGAAGCTGAAGAGGGTAGAAGGGAGCGTGCCTAGCGCCAAGGACGAGGTGCAGAGGCTTCGCTCTCTGCTTGAGCTCCTCGGGATGTACAAACTGATGGGGCTTGCGTTCGTTGACCTGTCTCTCGCGCGCGGCCTTGATTATTACACCGGCTTCGTGTGGGAGTTCGTAATCTTCCAGAACGATAAGAGGATTCCCACGATCGTTGCGGGCGGCAGGTACGACAACCTCATAGGCATCTATTCGAAGAGGCCGCTGCCTGCGGTCGGCGTGTCGATAGGGGTGAGCAGAATAGCCGGCCTAGTAGACGTCATGGACAAGAGAAAGACCTACTCGGAGGTGTTCATAGCGTGCATAGACGGCAGCGTCCGCGACTATGCGATAAATGTTGCTGGAAGGCTGAGGGCCAGCGGGATATGCGCGGACCTCGACACAACAGGCAGGAACATATCCAAGCAGCTTGAGTACGCCTCTTCGCTCGGCATAGGAAAAGTCATAATAATAGGGAAGATGGAGAAGGATGCAAGCAAGACGAAGCTGCGGGACATGAACACAGGCATAGAGGACATACTTGACGTCGATTCACTGATATCGAGGCTGAAGGGATAGCGATGGCGAAATCCGAGGTTGAGGAGCTGACCAAGAAGACGGTGCAGAAGGGAGGCATGCTGGTCAAGCTCTATTTCGACATGCAGAGCGAGAACAAGGACGACCTGCAGCCGCTTATGACGGAACTGATAAACAACAACCTGATGAAGGCACCAGGTGCGGTCTACTGCTACGGCTCTGTTGAGGAGCCGATAAGGATGGACAACATGTATTCCACAAGCGCTACTGTGGTCATCCTGTTCAAGGACCTAAACTCGCTGATAAAGGCCGTATTCAAGTACCCTCCCGCGGGGGTCGAGATAATCAAGCCTGAAGGGGAGTACAACATAAAGATGAGCGAACTGCAGTCTGTGCTCATAGATATCGCGCAGACGGCCGTTGACTACTCGCAGTACATAATGGAGAGGGTGCTCACAAAGGACGATCTGGAGAAGGTCAAGAAGGACCTTAAGCACAGGGAGGAGCTGGGCAAAAGGCTGTTGGAGAAGAAGGGCGGGAAACAGAGCGCAGGAGCATGATTTTTGCTGTTGACAATCAGGTTGTTTACAGCCAATCCTCAGGCTAGTTTGATAGCCCCCTAAGGAAGAACCTCTTTATCATGAGGCTTGGCATATCCATGTCGCCGTAATCACCGAGGAACCTGCCGATCCCAAGGACGCGCATGGCCCTCAGGCCGAGGCCCAGCAGCCTTGCGTCGGCGCCTGAATATGCCTTTGATATCATGGAATGGAGAGCCATCTCCAACCCGAACTTTCTCGTGAACATCTTCTCGTAGTCGCTTAAACGCTTTCCCTCCTTGAGGTGCATGACTATAGCCTTCGCGGCCATTAGCGCTGCATTGCCTCCGAAGATTATTCCGCCTCCCGTAGTGGCCTTCACCTGGCCCGCTGCGTCGCCAACAAGGAGCACCCGGTTCCTCTCGTCGATTATGCTGCCCCTCATTGACATGGGTATCGTGCTGGCTCCTTCGCTTAGCTGCTTCGAATCGCCTATGATGCCTGCTATCTCCTTGCTTTTTATGAAGTGCTCGAACGCCTTCTTGCCGTTTCCGTGCCTTGAATCTACGCCGACACCGACCTCGAGAATGTCCTTCGAATTCGGGCACAGCCACGCGAATAGGCCCTTGTAGCTGTTGTCGAAGAACAGGTCCACCATGCCGTCCTGCGCGTTTATGTTGTACTCGGCCTTGTATGTCAGCGAATACCTTTGTATGGAACCCATGGAAAAGTGCCTTGCCACAGATGATACCGCGCCGTCTGCGCCGACGATGATGCTCGAATCGTGGATTCTGGAAAGCATATCTCCGCCGATCCTTTGCCCCGTTATGACCGTTGCTCCTGCGCTCTCAGCCTCATCCCTGCACAGCTGGTTCAGCTCGGGCCTGTCAAGCACGTGCGCTATAGGCTTCTTGGACTCTATGCTTATGGCCGAGCCGGCCGCGTGGAGCCTTGCGCCGCTCAGCGTGTTCGTTAGCGCTCTGGAATAGTCGATGCCGAGGGATTCCAGCCCCTTTATTGACAGTATGCCTGAAGCCCTGGCAGGATACCCCAGCCTGTGCTTCTGGTCGTATACTGTTGCGCTCACGCCCGCCTTTGCGAGCCCTTTTGCCGCGAGCAGGCCCGCGGTTCCTGCGCCGATAACAGCCACTTCACTCCTCAAATAGGCACCTTTAATAATTTTGTCTGGAAATAGGCTTTTGTAATTATACTTTTCATCTTACGATTATATGTCTTTCTTTGTACCGTTATTAATAGGCATATTGTCAGTGGTACTTCCTGGATATTTCCTTGCGCTGGCGCTGCTAAAGAAGACAGGAATGCCGATGTTCGAGATAGCGGCCATAGGTGTCATATTCGGTCTGCTGTTCCCTCCTGCGCTGACCTGGTTCGAGTCCTATTTCATGGATTTCGTGCACTTCTTTGCGTTCTCGGAGAGCCTCTACATTGTGAATGTTGCGGTGCTGACAGTCATAGGCATAGCGCTTTGCGTACAGCAGGGGGCCATGCGGGTCGGACTTCTTGGAAGAAGGTCTGAGCAGGAGCTCAAGAGCGAGCTGAACAGGGACTACAAGATAAGGCTGGCCTCGTTGCGCGGCAGGCTATCCGAGCTTGGAAGCGACGTCAAGATAATAAGGGAGCACCAGAAGGAGGAGGAAGAGCTTGCGAAGAGGCACAAGGATGAGATGGAGCTGATGAAGGATGCGGGCGCGGAGGAAAGGATGGGAATCGAGGAGCACCATCTCAAGCAGGAGAAGGAGCTGTTCGAGGAGCATGAGAAGGAGGAGCTGATGCTCATAGGAAACGCTGCTAAGAGCGCGGGTTGGTTCAGGAACGAGTATGTGTGGATCATCCTGCTTGCGCTTATGCTGGTCACTTTCGCGACCAGGATAGAGAACATAGGCGTTGCGTCGAAGTATTTCGAGTTCGACCCGTATTTCGACATGCTGAGCACAGGATACATAATAGTGCACGGGTATCAGCCTTACTACGACCACTCGGCATGGCCCGTGGAGCCTAGCGGTACTCTTCACAGGATAGAGCCCATTGTTCCCTACCTCGAGGCGTTCTGGTACGACATCTCCAACAATCCGCACGTAAACAGCGCATCTATAGACACCAACCTCATGAGCACGGTGAGCAGCTTCTATCCGCCTGTGGTCGCGGCTCTGCTGGTCTTCGTGGTCTTCATGCTCCTTTACCACCAGTATGGCAGGTTTCCCGCGTTGATCGGGGCGGCCCTTGCAGCAGCCATGCCTGCCCTTATAACTACGTTCATTGCTGGGGAGCAGCTGCTCGAGCCCTGGGGGATCTTTGCTATGTTCTTCTTCTATGCGTCCTACATGCTAGCTGTCAGCAACCCCAAGGAGAAGAGGTATGCTGTGCTTGCGGGCATCGCGTTCGCGTCGAACTTCCTTGGTGCGCATTATTACATTGTGCCGACCGCCATACTTTCCATCTACATCATACTGCAGGGAGTCCTTAACGTGCTCAGGAAGGAGGACAACCGCGACTTCTACGTGATGAACGGGATAGTCCTCCTCATCATCACGATAACGTTTGCGCTATACGATCCTTACGGTGGGACGCTGAACAGCAGGATACCTTATGTGCTGGGATTCATACCTGTCACAATAGCATTCCCTCTGTTCTCGTATCTTTTCATAGCGCTGTTCGAGCGGCTGCCGCTGGTCTTGGAGGAGAGGAAGGTACTGCCGAGGTTCACAGTGTACCATTATCTGGCGTTCCTGCTGCTGCTGGTCGCGGTGGTGACGCTGCTCGTGCTGTTCACCAGCCTCGGTAACTCTGTAAGAGGTTACATAGACATAAGCAAGAGGTTCACCACGCCTTCAAAGCCGTTGTTCATGACGGTCCAGGAGTACACGCCGACGGGACCCAACTTCAATTTCGGAAGCGCTGGCTTCGGATTCATAGGCAGCATGTTCGGCGGTGTGTCCCTCTTCGTGTGGTTCGCGCTGATAATCTTCACGGTGCTGGCACTGCTTGCAATATACTACAGGAACTCGAAGACCAGCATATTCGCTGTCGCAGCAGTGTGGCCGCTCGCGATAGCTGGCATGATCGAGATAAAGTACCTGCCGCATTTCGGGGTGGGATACATAGTTGCGATAGGCATAATACTCGGGGAACTGCTGCTCATTGTCGGAAAGGAGCAGAAGAAGACCATGAAATACGCGCTATATGGGATAGGTGCAGTTATAGTGCTGTTTGAGATGGGGCCTCTGCTGCTGCAGGCTATCCCGGCCGCATTCAACAGCAACTGCGCGTCACTGTCGCAATACCAGAACAGCATAGGGCTGAGCATGTACTGCAACACGGTGCCCAACTACTGGCTCTCTGCGACGCAGTGGATGAGGAGCAATGTGGGGCCGCACGGGCCAAGGATACTCTCATGGTGGGATTACGGCGACTGGATAAACTGGTTCGGGAACAGCAACGCCGTGCTCAGGGGAGACAATGCCGTAGCGCAGGAGGACTATGACACCGCTGCCCAGTTCGTCTTCGGGCCTGCAGACGGCTACAACAGCTCCACACTTGCAGCCTTCATGGACAAGTCGCAGGCCAAGTATGTCCTTTTCGACGACCAACTGTTGCCCAAGTGGGGTGCACTCAACTTCCTGGCATGCATAGACGTGAACCAGACAAGCATGGCGTACGCGTTTGCGCAGGGAAAGCCGCAGGGACAGCCTTACGCTCTTGGCACGTCGAACTGCGAGGTAACTCATGCGCCAGCGTATGTGGTCATACCCGTATCCACCAGCATAAACAACTACTGCACCTTCTCCAATTCTAGCGTGCAGGCGATGAAGGGCGTCATACTCTCAGGGGGGTCATACCAGAACGCAAGCGTCTGCATACCGGTTACATTCCTGCAGAACGCGTTCCTGAACGGCTATCTGGCTAATGGGGTCAAGACCTCTGTCTATTACGAGAACGGCACAAAGAGCAACATAGTCCTTGTGTCGGACTTCTTCGGCGGAGTCAACTCTGCCGGAGGCCAGACCATCGTAAGCTTCGTCGCGCTCTATACGCCTAACGGGCCTAACGGCACGATAACAGATGCGCCAAGCAGGTTCTATGACTCAAACTTCTACAAGGGCTTCTTCCTAGGAAAGCTTCCTGGCTTGACGCTGGTGTATCCAGGCAACGTGGCCGGAGTCAATTACATCAACTCTACGAACAAGATCATGATATTCCAGATTGATAACTATACCGGCTCTCTGCCAGCGCTCAATACCAAGCCACCGTGGATAAGCAACAACTATACGATGCCTGGATAATGCGGTGTTTTGTTGAAGGTAATCATAGCACAGCCATACATAAACCTAAGGGGAGGAGTCGACAGGGTGATACTCAGGATAGCCGAGCATTACAAGGCGAAGATCCTGACCCTTGAATACGACAGTAGGAATTCTTTCGATGAATTCTCGAAGCTTGACATAGAGGTCGTGGGCAAGAAGGTGCCGTTGTCAGGGATGCTGCCCTACAGGGCATCGCAGGGCTTCAGGTACGGCTACAGCTTCTACAACATGAAGCTCGATGAAGACTACGACGTCATAAACGCGCACATCTCGCCGAGCGAATGGATAAGGCACAGGAACGAGAGGGTGCTCTGGTACTGCCATACCCCTCCAAGGGAGGTCTACGACCTTTACGACACGAGGATGAAGGGCAGGGGCGCCAGGGAGAAGCTTGTCTATGCGGCGATGGCAAAGGCCTACAGGCTGATTGCGAACGGGGTGACAAAGGACATAGAGGAGATAGCCACAAACAGCGAGACGACAAAGGAGCGGATTAGAAAGTACTACTCTAGGAGCGCAACTGTCGTGAACCCAGGAATAGACGCCAGAGGCTATGCGAACGGTGGCGACGGAAGGTTCTTCCTCTACCCTTCCAGGATACTCGTCAACAAGAGGCAGGAGTATGTCATAGACGCGTTCAGGAGATTCGCGAAGGCAAGCAAAGGCAATTATGAGCTTGTGATAGCAGGAAGCCTGTCAAATGACCCTGAGCACCAGCTGTACTACGAAAAGATAAGGGAGATGGCAAGGGGCCAGAGGATCCGCATAATCAAGAATGCCAGCGAGGAGAAGCTCAGGAACCTTTATTCGACATGCTCCGCTGTGCTCTTCGCAGCTATGAACGAGGACTTCGGTTTCATACCGTTGGAGGCGATGGCGAGCGGCAAGCCGGTCATATCCGTCAACGAAGGCGGCCCGAGGGAGACGATAATCGACAACAAGACAGGCTTCCTTGTCGGCTCTCCTAAGGAGATGGCTGATAGGATGCTCTTTGTAACTGAGCACAAGGACATCGCGGAGAGGATGGGCAGGGAGGGCAGGAGGAGGGCCGAGAATGAGTACAGCTGGAACAGGTTCTTCGAAAAACTGGATCCCTTGATGAAGAGGGTAGCAAAGGGACGTTAAACGATTCAGTATAATCCTAGCTTCTGCTTTATCCTGGAGCTCTTGTACCTCTTCGTCCTGTATCCTTTGATGGCTGCGACCCTTGCCTTTATGCCCATGTCCTTAAGCCTGGATTTGAGCTCCTTGACATCAGCCTGGTCGTATCCTATTGCAATAACATCGGGCTTCAGCCTTGAGAGTATGCCGTATATGCCGGCTTTTGTGGCTATCCTGTTGCCCAGCACTGCCTTGTCGACCAGGCCCAGTGAGCTCACCATTGCCAGCCTGTCCCTCTCGTTGAACAACGGCCTCTTTTTCTTGAACATCAGTATGCTGCTGTCCCTGGCCACCACCACGACTAGCTCCGTGCCGAGGGCCCTTGCGCCTTGCAGGTATTTTATGTGCCCCGGATGGAGTACATCGAAGGAGCCGAACGCTACAACCCTGCGCTTCATCCGACCATCTTTTGACCGTAAACATATCTGTGTGCAACCCTATTAATCGTTATCCTTGACATCGGAAACCAAAACATTTGGGGTCTTATAAATATCTCGAAAGCGCAGCGTTGCTTATGGCTCCTCGAAAATTAAGGCCTGAGAATGCGGTCCTGAGCGGTGTTCTGCCGGAAAGGCTGAAGCCTGAGATAAAGGGCAGGCTCGGCGCCGCGAGGGAAGCCATCAGGGCGGCCAACGGGATTGAGGACAGTGCAGGGATGTCAAGCGCAACATGGAGGAGCGTGGCCGTGGGGCACATAAGGCACGCGTTGGAGACCCTGCACAAAGAAAGCGGCCGTCTGGACATGCAGGCAAGGCATGTTGGTGACGACAGCGCAGGGCGCGCCGCCTTGCTTGATGAGAAGAGGGTCCTTGAGAGTGCTGCCGCAAGGATCGGCGCCATTGAAACGAGGCAGATAGGGAGGCTCCTTAAGGATTTGAAGCGGGCATGAGTGCCGCCTTTTGACATCGCCGGAGCAAGCTATAAAAAGCTTTTCAGTCATATATATGTTGTATATTGGATTTCAGAGTTTGTAATCGCAAAATTTGGAGTCTCCTACTTATACGCTTTAAATAAGGTGAGTGAATGGCTGAGAATCAATTAGGAGGACAACAGTATCTCGTTTTGCCTGAAGGGGCAAGCAGGCTTCTTGGAAAGGAGGCGCAGAGGACGAACATAGCAGTCGGCTACGCCGTCGCGAGCATAGTCAAGACAACGCTGGGGCCGAAGGGCATGGACAAGATGCTCGTTAGCGAGCTCGGCGACATAACGATAACGAACGACGGAGCTACGATACTCGAGGAGATGAACGTAGAGCATCCTATAGCGAAGATCCTTGTGGAGGTCGCGAAGACCCAGGACAAGGAGGTGGGGGATGGAACCACGTCGGCAGTTATAATATCAGGAGACCTGCTGAAGAACGCGGGCAACCTTCTGGACCAGGGGATCCCCCCAGCAGCGATAATAAAAGGGTACGAGATGGCGCATGCCAAGGCCGTTGAGATCCTCAAGGGAGTGGCGAGCGACGTGTCGATAGACGACCAGAAGAAGCTCGAGGAGATAGCGCTGATATCCATAGGCTCAAAGAATATAGGCAGCGAAGTCACGAAGAGGGCGCTGACAAAGCTCGTAATACAGGCCGTAAAGCAGGTTGCGATGAGGGATGGCAGCAAGGTAACGATAGACAGGGACTTCATAAAGCTGGAGAAGAAGGAAGGGGCGAGCATAGAGGACACGCAGTTCATAAACGGCGTGCTCATAGACAAGGAGGTTGCGCATTCGGGAATGCCGAAGAGCGCCAAGAACGGGGCGATAGCGCTGTTGGACATAGCACTCGAGATAGAAAAGACGGAGGTGGATGCCAAGATAGAGATAACGTCGCCAGAGCAGATGCAGGCGTTCCTGAACCAGGAGGAGAAGATGCTCAAGGACATGGTGGAGAAGATAAAGGCAAGCAAGGCGAACGTCATCTTCGTGCAGAAGGGCATAGACGACGTTGCGCAGCACTACCTTGCAAAGGCGGGGATAATGGCCGTCAGAAGGGTCAAGAAGAGCGACATGGAGAAGCTCGCAAAGGCGACCGGCGCAAGGCTGGTTACAAGCCTTGACGACCTTACCAACAAGGACCTCGGGTTCGCAGGAATGATAGAGGAGAGGAAGATCGCTGGAGAGCAGATGATATTCGTGGAAAAGTGCAAGGATCCCAAGAGCGTGACCATATTCGTAAGGGGAGGCACGAAGCAGACCTCTGACGAGGTAGAGAGGGCCCTCACAGACGTCATGGGATCGCTGATAAGCGCCATAGAGGACGGCAAGTACGTGAGCGGCGGAGGCAGCACAGAGGTCGAGATAGCGATGAAGCTCAGGGACATGGCTACCGATGTAGGCGGAAGGGAGCAGCTCGCCATACAGGCGTTCGCTGACGCGCTTGAGGTGATACCGAAGGCGCTCGCAGACAGCTCCGGCATGGACCCCATAGACACGCTGGTTCAGCTGAGGAGCAAGCACAAGGCAAAGGATGGGAAGTCCTTCGGAATAGACGTATACGGCAACAGGATAGCCGACATGGAGAAGATGGGCGTGATCGAGCCTATGAAGGTCAAGTCGCAGGCGCTGTCCAGCGCTACAGAAGCCAGCGTTTCAATACTTAGGATAGACGACATGATAAGCTCCAAGGGAAGCAGGCCGCAGGGGCCTGGCGGGCCTGGAGGAATGCCTGGCATGGGCGGCATGGAGGAATAAGGGCTTAGGGCCTGTTTGCTATGACAAAGCTAATAATCTTCACCGGGACCCCTGGTTCCGGAAAGAGTACGGTGCTGTCGCATCTTCAGGCCAAGGGAGTCAAGGTCGTCAACATGGGCACCGAGATGCAGGCGGTGCTTGCCGAGAAGGGGCAGACCCTCGACAGGGACAAGCTTAGGCTGCTGAGCAACGAGGATACGCTGAAGGCAAGGATGAAGGTAATAAAGAGGATCATAGACAGCAAGACGGACTCGATAATAGAGACTCATGCTTCCATAAAGCAGGGGAGCAGGTACATACCCGGATTCTCAATGGACGAGCTAAAGAGCATAAGGGTGACGGGCATAATATACATAGACGCAAAATCCGAGGACATACTGAAGAGAAGGACCGGGGATACGTCAAGGTACAGGGCGGACCTGGGGGTCACAGAGGCGGAGATAGACGAGCACAGGACTGTGAACATCGCGATACTGTCATCGTTCGCGCTGCATCTTGGCATACCGCTTTACATAGTGGAGAACGAGGAGGGGAAGATAAAGGATACGGTAAAAGAGGTGGACAGGATAGTGAAGGAGCTCTTCGGCGCCTTAGGAAGGGAGGAGAGCCTCAAGGCAGGCTAAAGCATTTAAATACCAGTTAATGCATATTGATGTTTATACGATGGTGAGATTTTGGACTTGCTGATTGTGATACCGCTTATTGCGCTTGTCTACGTTACCGCAACGATAGTCGTGCAGAGGAAGGTATCCAACATAGAGAGGATGCGGGAGCTGCAGCAGGGGATGAAGGACAGGATGAAGGAGCTTAACTCCATGATAAAGAGCAACGCCGACAAGGCTGCGATAGACGCGAAGAACAAGGAGCTCTCTGCGATAGCCTCTGAGAACATGAAGCACACGATGAAGGCCAGCTTCATAATACTGCCGATATCGTTGATAGTCTTCTACTACCTGCTCCCGCTGGGCTTCGGCCACAGCACCTTCAGCCTTGACATACTGTCATTTAAGCTTAACTACCAGACATACTTCGTGGTCGTTGCGGTCATTGCGGGACTGGCCGCATCGGTGCTGCTCGGCGCCTACGACAAGAGGAGGCTTGCGAAGAAAGCGGCAGCAAACTCCGAAGCGTCGATGCCCGCCTGAAGGTGAAAACATGCCAAAACCGATGAATAGATCCAGAAGCATGAGAAGGCTAGACAGGGTAACCAGGAACAACAAGCACGTGATACACTTCGAAAGGAGGAAGGGCTCGGCGCCGCATTGCGCAATATGCAGGAGCGAGCTGAACGGGATATCGCCAAGGATGAAGTACAGGGGCAGGAGTACGAGCAGCAATGCGAGGCTGTTCGGAGGCGTGCTCTGCTCCGGCTGCACCAGCAAGATAATCAAGCTTGCCAGCAGGATAGAGCATGGCGAGATGAAGATCAACGACATAAGGATGACGGAGAAGGGATACGTGCTGCAGATGATTTCGCATTGATGGCTTGGTTCCATGATAATAGCCATCTCTGGACTCACTGGTTCTGGAAAGACGACGATAGGGGAGAAGGTTGCAAAGGCCCTGAATGTCAGGTACATCTACACGAGCCACAAGCAGTCGGTCAAGGAGATAGCCGACGTTGTGAAGTTCACCAGGAAGGCCACCCCAGCATTCGAGAAGAGCTTCGATGCAAGGATCGTGGGCCTTGCGAACAGGCAGGACTGCGTGGTAACGACATGGATGGGGCCTTGGCTGATAAAAAAGGCTACGGCTAGGGTATGGCTCTACGCGAGCCTTGATTCAAGGGTCAGAAGGAAGATGAAGGAGGTAAAGATGAACTACAGCAGGACGAAAAGGTACGTGCTTGAGAAGGACAGGCTCAACATGAAAAGGTTCAAGAAGATTTACAACGTAGATATAAACGACCACGGCATATTCGACATATGCATCAATACTGAAAGGCTCGAGGTCAGGCAGACTGTCAACATGGTCATTGCGCTTAGCGCTGAAAAGGATAGCAGGAAATTCAAATAGTGATTTTATGGTGTTGCTGGAAGAGGGAAGGTTGTGCGTGAAGAAGCTTGGAAGGGACGCTGGAGACAGGGCGGTCATTACAAAGGTAATAGACGCTAATTTTGTGAGCATAATAAGCTCCTCGAGGATAAAGGAGAGGAAGTGCAACGTGAAGCACCTCGAGTTCCTTTCGGAGAGGATAGACCCTGATAACAAGGAGCAGCTTGCAAGGGCCCTTGAGATAGAGGTTTCGAAGCTTGTTGGAGCGCCAAGGGCGCCTGCGAAGAAAGAGAGGAAGCAGTAAGCCTCCAAGTCTCAGGTAGTAGGCGCAGTATATCCTGACTGCCAGTTCGCATTCCATATTACATTTGTAGGAGTTCCTTGGTAGTTGTTGCCTGAATAATCGTTTCCATTTCCGTTGAGCGGCCACCATCCTACAAGATGCTGGACATCTATCGGGGCACCACCGATGCCTGCTTGATATAATCTCTTTACTGTAACATTATCCAGAGAGATATTGTAAATCTGAATATTTGCTATAGAACCATTGAAATATTGGTTGTATCCTGGAGTGTCGTAACCAACACTAGTTATATCACCAGTTATCGGCATAGTCCCGCTTTGCGCTGCTGTGTTGTCTACTTTCCCATTTAGATAAACCAACTCGGTAGAGCCATTATAAGTTATTGCAACTTGAGACCAAACAGAAATCTTTATCGCTGTATTACCACATGTCCAGTGCCATGTGCTTGTTAATATCCCTCCACCGACGCAATCCGACGCACCTATCGAAGGATTACCAAATCCCAAATAATAAGGGCCATTTTTTGCTACGATAGTACCTACCGACGAAGTAGATGGCCTTACCCACGCAACTATTGTTATATAATTTATGGGATTCAGTAATGCTGAAGAGGCACTTAGACTTATCACACTATTCTGACCATTGAAGCGTGCCACATATTTAGGAATTAGATTTCCACACTGTCCAGCAAGACTTGTCTGTGCCGCAGTTCTCAAAACTTGGCACGAGCCAGGAATCGCGGTTGGCGCCAAGTTGCTTAGGTTGAATATCCCCAATGAATAAAGGGAGACCATGACGATGGCGATTGCGAGTATCGCCCATCCATAAGTCATCAGATACTCCATCGCAGACTGCGACTTGCCTATGCCTAGATTCATGAATTTAGATTTGCCTTAAGTTTCTTAATGGCTTCCCTTGTATTCTTTGTATTTCAGGAGTTCAGAAAGAGATTTCACTGCAGCTGCTGGAGAATCGTAGACTGGGAATCCTGAGCTCTCCATCATGAGCTTGTGCACCTGCGTATACTCTGAGCCCATGGCTATGCCTATCATAGGCTTGTCCGACCTTTCCTTGTAGTGTATGAGCTTCGCGGCTACGCTTGAATCTGCGCCCGGAGTCTGGAACAACGTCACCACGATGATCATGTCTATGTCTGGGTCCTGCATAACTGCGGATATCGCGTCCTCGTACCTCTTGCCGTCTGCGTCTCCGGCAAGGTCCAGAGGGTTCCTAACGTTCACAAGCATCGGCATCGTCTTCTTGAGCGCGTCTACGGTTTGCTGCGAGAATTCTGCCATCTTCAGATTTCCTGATGCGGCTACCTCGTCTGTCGCTATGACTCCTATGCCTCCTCCGTTTGTTATGACTGCGACCCTATTGCCTTTCGGCTCTGGCTCTGACTCGAATGCCTTCGCATAATACAGCAGATCGTTGAGGTCGTCTGCGATGGTGAAGCCGAACTGGGTGAATAGGGCCATGTTTGTTTCGTAGCTTCCTGCAAGCGAAGCCGTGTGCGAATGGGCCGCCTGCATGCCCGCGCTCGTCCTGCCCGCCTTAAGCACTATTATGGGTTTAGCTTTCGTTGCGCTTCTGGCAATTTCCAGGAACTCCTTTCCGCGCTTTATGCCCTCGAGATACATTACTATGACTTTGGTCTCCTTGTCATCTATGAGATAGTTGAGTATGTCTACTTCGTCTATGTGCGCCGCGTTGCCGTACGATATGAACTTCGAGAGGCCGAAGCCCTCAGATGATATCATGTCGAGTATGGCGCTTCCTACAGCGCCGCTCTGCGAGACGAAGCTGACTCCCCCTATCTGCGGCCTGGAGAGCTTGTATGTTGGAAGGAACAGTGTATCGACCCTTGATCTTGGGTCCATTATGCCGAGGCAGTTTGGACCCATTGTCGGTATCTTGTACTTGCCCGCGATCTTTACAAGCTCGTCCTGCAGTGCCTTGTTCCCGACCTCTGCGAACCCTCCGCTTATCACGACTGCTGTCTTCGCCTTTGCCTTGCCGCATTCCTCCAATGCTTCTGGCACGTAGGGTGCAGGTATCGCTATGACTGCAAGATCCACCTTCTCTTTTATGTCCATTATGCTTGCATAGGACTTGAAACCCATGACATTGTCTGCGTTCTTGTTGACTACGAAGATCCTGCCCGGGTATCCTGAATTTATGTAGTTCTGCAGTATCACGTGCCCGACTTTGTCAGGGTCCCTTGACGCGCCTATTATCGCCACCGACTTGGGCTTCATCATCGGTTCAAGATCCATCTTTGCCATTGTTTCACTATTTGAGTATCCTAATGTCAACGACATCGTAGCCGTTCTCCCTCAATATCACTGGATTGAGATCCAGCTCATTTATCGTTGCGTTTGAGGAGAGCAGCTTCGAAACCTTAAGCAATAGGTCTGTAAGCATCTTCTCGTTCTTGCCGTTGTACGTTATTACAGAGTTTGATTTGAGCTGCTTGATCATGTCCTTAGCGTCTATCTCCTTTATCGGGCAAATCCTGAGCGCAAAGTCCTTGAAGACCTCCACGTATATGCCTCCGAGGCCTAGTAGTATCACCTTGCCGAACTGCTCGTCGGTCCTTCCTCCTATTATTACCTCTATTCCTCTGCCCGCCATCTTCTGCACGATTATCTTGTATGGTGAGAGCCCTTTTGCTTTCTTCAGGAGCGCGGCGTATGCTTTTTTCACCTCGTCCTTGCCCCGCAGGTCGAGCAGCACCAGGCCCGACTTGCTCTTGTGAAGCGCTTTGTTCGAAAGCACCTTCATTACTATAGGATCAGAGCCTGCGAACTTGACAGCTTGTTCTGCTGAATTAACGTACCTGCTTTCTATGCTCCTTATACCGTACTTATCGAGCATCCCCTTGGCATCAATATAATCCATTAGCTGCATTCTATAGACCCCTGTATTTTACCAGGTACACTACAGCTAGAATTATCAGCAGCACAATCAAGATTATTATCGGGAGCCTGCTTCTCTTTTTCTTCTGGAGAGGAGGCATCTGGAACTGCTCCGGCTGCGCTGCTGCCTGCTGTGGCTGTGCGGTCGCTTGGGGCTGCGCCGGCTCTTGTTGCTGCTCCTCCTGCTGGTGCGGCTGTTGGTCTGGTTTCTGGGCGGGCTGCTGCTGGGGCTTGCTTGCCTTGAGGAAACCCTTCTCGGTCAGGAGAAGGTCCACAGTGCCGCTCTTTAGCTCGTAGATGAGCAGCGTCTGCTTGAAAAGCTTGTACAGGCGCATCGCCAAATCCTTTGGCCTGAGGTTCAGCGTGTTTTGCATCTCTATGGGAGCCTTCTTGCCTGTCGATAGCTGCGCCAGTATCGCCTCGTCCAGTATGTCCAGCGGCTCTGCGGTTCTCGATTCGGCTTCTGCTATCAGCGCCTTTCCGGCTTCTGTGACTATTATCGTGTTGGGCCCGGGATAGTATGACGTGAATTCGACCAGGCCCTTCTGCTTGAGAGTTCCTGCGAGGTTAGATGCGTCGAATATGCTCGCGTTTATGGCGCTGCCGAATTTTTCCAGCGCCATGTCTGGTTTTATCTGGAGCAGGCATGCCAAATCGGTGAAGTTGACCTCGTCCATGCAACCAGATATAATTACAGAGGAATTAATAAAAAGGCTATCAGACAAGTTATATCTGTTCTTGTTTGCTGTGGTTTTCTGGAGATTGCGTTTTTGGGGGGAGCCGGTGAGGTTGGAAGGTCTGCGTTCCTGCTGAAGGATTCTGTTAATCTCCTTTTCGACTGCGGGGTCAAGCTAGACGGCAAGACGGAGTATCCGATGGACCCCGGAAAGGTAGACCTCTGCATTCTGAGCCACGCGCACCTAGACCACAGCGGCGCAATGCCTTCGCTCTACCATTACAGCCTGCCCGTAGCCTTTGGCACAGAGCCAAGCAAGAGGCTGGCTGAGCTCCTGATAAACGATTCCATAAAGCTGGCTCACAGGAAGCACGAGAAGCCCAAGTTCTTCAGGAACCAGTTCAACACGTTCCTCAACAAGTACATATCATATCTCTATTACGAGCGCTTCGGGTTCGGCGAATACGACATAGAACTGCATGACGCGGGCCACATATGCGGAAGCGCGATAACAAGTGTGGAGAGGAACAGGGACGGAAAGCGCATAGTCTATACTGGGGATTTCAAGCTTGAGGAGCAGGCGCTTCACAAGAGCGCGGATATAGTCAGGAGCGATGCGCTCATAATAGAATCGACGTATGCGGGAAAGGACCATCCTGAAAGGAAGGAAACTGTGCGGAAGCTGGTTGAGGAGATAAAGGAGGTTATAGACAACAATGGCACCGCACTGATGCCGGTGTTTGCTGTTGGAAGGTCCCAGGAGGTGATGGCGATATTGGGGGAGAATGGGCTGGCTGACATAGCCTATCTTGACGGGATGGCAAGAGAAGCGACGAGCATAGTGCTTCAGCACAAGAGCTATTTGAAAAACCCAGAAGCGCTCGTAAGCGCGGTGGGGATGGCGAGAAGCGTGAGTTTCGCTTTCGAGAAAAGGCAGGCGCTTGGGGGAGGCAGCATTATAGTTACGACATCGGGCATGCTTAATGGAGGCCCTGTCCTGAACTATCTGACCAGGCTCAACAGGAACTCGAAGATATTCTTGACAGGGTACCAGGTCGAGGGCACGAACGGCAGGAGGCTGATTGACGGCCTGCCCCTGATCATAGACAACAAGAAGGTAAAGGTTACGACGCCAATGTCGTTCCACGACCTTTCTGCGCACGCTGGAAAGTCCGATCTGCTAAGGTACGTCAAGGAGAGCAACCCTGAGCATGTTTTCTGCGTGCACGGTGAAAGGACGGTGTCTGAGGAGTTCTCGGCAACGCTAAAGAACGAGGGATTTGATTCCTATGCGCCTAAGAATGGGGACGTCGTAAAATTAGGCTTCTGAGTCTTCGCTCTCTTCTGACTTTCCAAGGACCTCAATCTTTCCGTACTTCCCTGTCGAGAGCTGGGGGTTTCCCTTGAACTCGCCTACATAGCCGTTCGTTATCTTTACCTTGTCTCCAACGCTGACGGCATCGATGTCCTTCTCCCAAAGGGATATTGTTATGGTCCCTGTGGAATCCTTGAGGACTGCAGATGATACGTTGAGCCTCTTCCCGAACTTTGTTATGACCTCTCTTGGCTCCTGTTTCTCTATTACCGTTGCTTCCAAATCGACATTGCTTGCGCCTGCCTTAAGCTCACTTATCTTCATTTTATACACCGTAAGTAGTAGTTGCATATAATGATATGTAAAGCTATATTAAGCTTTGTCCACGAAAGGCGCCGTTTTTGGGCCATCATGGGATCCTGTTTGCGCTGGAATTGCGGCCTTCAGCTTTTTGATCGTGCCTGAGACCCCGGTCGTGTATATCGCGCATCTCCTGCCGTTAATGCTGCGTATCAGGGCAAGCGCGAGCACGATCCTCGCCTCGTGCCCCCTCCTTACCTTCAGTATGAAGCGGTTGCTGCCTGCGCTGTACGCTATCCTGGGCTTTGCCTCCAGGTAGGATATGTCGCCTATGGCCTTTGAGATCTCGTTCAGGAGCTCGTTTGACGGAGAGGGATTGGCCGTGTCTATTGGTATGGAGCTCTCGGCCATGACGTACCTGTACTTATTCCTTCTTAGCATGCATGCCACCGAGCATTGAGAGCGTGCGCCTCTCGACGCGCTCATCTATCCCTATAAGCTTTGAAAGCTCAACCAGCTGCGCTAACGAGAACAGGTAGTTGGGATCCTTTGCAAGGCTTGCAAGGCCTATGTTGAGGCCCCGCGTTTTGGTCCTGGCGAACGATCTCCTGGCTGCGCCGATGTTCGCCATCGTCTCGCGCCTGTCTGTTGTGACCACCTCGTTTGCGCTTATGAGAAGCGGCTTGGTCATGCCCGCAAGCTTTCCCATTACGTTGCCGTTTACCATATCGATGCCGATCACTATGCATTTCACTCCATGACTGTTCATTGACTTGAACAGCGACGGGGGGTTGGATGCCATAAGCACCGTTTCGTTGGGCTTGTTTGGGTTGTGCGATACTGCGCTCTGGTCTATGCGTATCAGGCCTGCGAACCCGAGCCTTTTAGCCAAACCCTCATCAGCATCGAAGAATACGATATCGAAGAGCTTCATCGTGCCATCTTTTGAATCGCGAAGTTCATTCTATGTCCGGGGTGCCTTGGCTGTCTTGGCCGCTCTGGCTCTGCTTGTAAAGCTGCGTGAGCTTTTCGCCTATGCCCTTCTCCCTTGCCCTGAGATCGTTCTGCTGCTTCGTTAGGGACTGTATCCTGGTGTCGCTCAGTTCCTGCTTGTCCTTGATGTCGCTCTGGGCCTTCTCCTTTGTCGTCTCGACTATGACGCCGCCCACGCTTATGTACACCTTGCCGCTTGCCTTGTCCACCTCCTCCTTTGCCCTTTCCAGGTCAATCTTCTGCGCCTTGAGCTGCTCGAGCTGCATCGACACCACGCGCAGCTGCTCCTGCAGCATCTGATAGTCTCTCGCAAGCTTCTCCATGTCCTGCTCTGCAGGCTGTTTTTGGGGCTCCATAAAAATCAGCTTATAAGCATGTCTACTATTAGAATCCCTATACTTTTATATTTATCATGCTAGTAGTTATATCTTCATCCGGAGATTTCTTGGAGCTTAACGAAGCAGCTCTGATCGAGAGCGAATTCACAATAAGGAGCCTTAGGCTGAGCAAAGAGGTAATGGAAACCAGGAGGAGCATAATACGGTGGCTGGCCCTGTCCCTCGGCGTAATAAACCCAGGCGAGTCTAGGCTTAGCTCCCTGTCCGTCCTTGACGCCCTTGTCTACTTCCAGTTCACCAAGAACGTTGACCCGGAGGTCGCACAGCTGGTGGATTACATTAAAAAGAACTGGGAGGAGATAAACGAGAAGACTCTCAGGTACCATCTGCTCAGGATGAAGAAGATGGGCATAGTGGAGAACTCCAAGGGCAGGTTCTACTTCAAGCCGCCGGCTGTTGGCGAGAGGTTTGACGCGAGCAACTGGATAAACAGCTTCTTCGAATCGAAGTACAAGGATGTTGGCAGCAAGGTGGTCGAGGTGCTCAAGGAGCTCAAGGCGAAGAATTACGGGGTTGTTGAATGAATAAGGAAAAATACCTATGGATAGCGCTGTTCGTGGTCATTGCGGCAGGGGCCCTTTACTACAGGCTGTTCTATCAGCCTACGCTCCTTATCAAGGTCGGCGCGCCGCAGAACTATACAGC
Organism: Microcaldota archaeon; assembly: GCA_028867135.1. Taxonomy (GTDB): domain Archaea; phylum Micrarchaeota; class Micrarchaeia; order Micrarchaeales; family CABMGC01; genus JAGWGW01. The sequence continues at coordinate 115,116 of JAGWGW010000001.1, forward strand.
GCAGCAGGTCTACCCGTATCAGAAACTCCAGCTTCCTGTGATCGTCACCAACCAGGGCTCGTCGGCGATAAGGAACATAACTGTGGGGTTCGTGCTGAATGGCAATACGACAACGATATACAGCGTCACCCTGCCTCCCGGTAAGCAGCTTACCCTCTATTTCAACTACTCGCCCACAAGCAGCGGCACATACAGCTTCACTGCTATAGTGGACCCAGACAAGCTGTACAACATCGGCAACAGGGCCTCGACGGTCTATTCAACAAGCTTCATAGTTGTGCCTGCGGAAAACGCGACTCCTTACACGGAGCTGCCAAGATTCGGGAACCTTTACGATTCCTATGACATGAACTCGCAGGGAGCCCTTCTCTCCTCTTTGCTGTCCAGCAACTACAGCGTATCGAAGGTCTCTTTCTCGAGGTCTTTTACGCTCAACTCGTTCCTAACCCCGATGGTTTACGTGGCGGGCAGATACATACAGGAAATACGCGGCGCGTACGGGAGCTACAGCGACGGCGCTGTATATTCTATATGGGTAAGGGGATATGTCGCACCAGGCATAGTAAAGACGCTTGCCGACGGGAAGTCGCTGCTGGCAAGCAACTATACGATAAACGGCATGAACGTGACCTTTGTGCCGCTAGGGAACAGCACAAGGCTCTGCAGTTGGTACCAGCGTGGATGGCTCAAGCTGCTTGCCACGTACGGCTCCATGAACTGCACTTCGCTATTGCAGGACAACGCACCGGATAACCTGAATGCCAGCATAAGCACTTCACTCATAGACAAACTGCCGACGCACTACGGACCTGTCATCGCAAACTATACAAGGGTGAGCGGCGACTTCGGCAGCGCAGGAAGGCTGTTCCTGCTAAACGGCAGCGCAATGCTCGAATTCATAGAGACAAACAATACGATGCAGAACGACATCTGCCTTGGGATAATAAACGAGCTGAACGGGACCAACTACTGCAGCGTTTACCTGTGGGCGTCAGGGGTGCCTTTCGGCTCCACCCCCGCATATTCGCTTATAACCACCAAGGCCTACAAGGGCGTATTCAACACGAGCGCGTTCTCGCTGATAAACTCGTCAAAGATACTCAGCCAGATAGGCCTGAATGCGGCCCTTATCGAGAGTTACGGGGTAAAGGGCAACTCTACCCGGTTCCTGTCGGGATTGAGGAACGCATGCGTTTTCGTTAACGTGACGATCGGCTGCTTCAACGTCACCTTCGAAAACAGCACAGTAGGCTTCGATGTCATGAACAACTACTCAGCTCCGGTAAGCATAAACAGCGCGAACTGCTCGTGGCATGGCCCCGGATTGATAAAGAAGCTCGGTTATACGCTCAAGCCCGGAGCGACTGCCCACATAAGCTCCAGCTGTTATGACAACTTCGCGCCGATACAAGGAATACCGCTAAACCTGTATCTGCATACGTACGTCAACATGACAATAGAGAACAAGACGCAGATAGTCAACGGAACTGCTTATATCATCTGAGTTGTAGGAGATGGAAGAAGGCCCTTACAGCCTTTTCTTAAATAGGTTCGGCAGTTTTACCGATATCCAAAAACGAGCCATGGAGCTCGTTGAGGTTGGTAGGCACTGCCTTATCATGGCGCCCACTGGGAGCGGCAAGACAGAGGCAGCGGTGCTGCCGGTCCTGAAGAACATGAAGGAGCGCGGCTGGAAGGGCATCGCTGTTATTTACATAACCCCGCTGAGGGCCTTGAACAGGGACCTTATCTCGAGGCTGGAGTGGATATGCAGCGCCTCTGGGATAACGGTCGGCGTAAGGCACGGGGACACTGAGCAGAAGGAGAGGAGGATGCAGGCGGAAAGGCCGCCGCAGATACTGATAACGACTCCGGAGACGTTGCAGAACCTCTTCCTGTCGCAGAGGCTGAGGAGCAGCCTGCCCAACGTTAAGGCTGTCATAGTGGACGAGGTCCATGAGCTTTATCCAAACAAACGGGGTGCGCAGCTCTCCATAGCGCTTGAAAGGGTCAGGGAGCTCAGTGGGAATTTCCAGAGGATAGGGATCAGCGCGACGGTAGGCAACGTCGCTGAAGTAGGGAGGTTCCTCTTTGCGGCTGAGCATTATTCCATAGCAAAATCTGCCAATGTCAAGAAGATAAGCGTCAATATAGAGATGCCCGACAAACCGCTGATGAATGACCCTGAATTCGCCAAGGTATTCAGCCTGGACAGGCCTGCGCTTGCAAGGTTGGAGAGGATGGCTGAGCTAATCAGCGGCGCTGAGGAGACGCTGGTCTTTGGCAACACCAGGCAGGTTGTGGAATCGTTGGGCAGCAAGCTACTCTATTATGAGAAACTGCACCCTTTCGGCTCCATAGGCGTGCACCACAGCTCGATAGACAGGCATGAGCGAGTGCTGGTGGAGAAGCAGTTCAAGGAGAAGAGGATAAAGAGCCTTATCGCAACTAGCTCGCTCGAGCTTGGCATAGACATTGGCAGCATAAACCTCGTGATACAGTACGGCTCGCCAAGGCAGGCGGCAAGACTGATACAGAGGGTGGGCAGGGGCGGGCATACGGAGAAAGGGGAGTCGAACGGCACCATAATAGTGTCGAACAGCCTTGACTGCCTGGAGTCTGTCGCTGTGGCGGAGGCCATGCACAGCGGCAAGCTCGAGTCTGGCAGGATGGAGGAGAACGCGGTAGACGTGCTCGTGAACCAGATATGCGCGATGGCGCTTGAGTACAGAAAGATAGACGTTGCAAAAGCCTATTCCATAGTCAGGAGGGCTGCGCCGTATAGCGGGCTTGGCAGGGAGCTGTTCGACAAGGCGGTTGCGCTGGCCTCCGACCTGAGGCTCATTAAGGTTGCTGGCAAGGAGATAGGGCTTGGCGCGAGGAGCAGGGATTATTTCTTCAGCAACATAAGCCTCATACCTGACACGAAGAAATTCATTGTGAAGATCCTTGAGAGCAACAGGATAATATCAGTGCTTGACGAGGAGTTCGTGTACAACTATATCGAGGAGGGGGCATCCTTCATAACAAAGGGAGTTGCGTGGAAGGTAGTGAGCGTAGAGAACAACACGATATTCGTTGAGTACAGCACCGATATATCGGCCGCTGTGCCTGATTGGGAGGGCGAGGACCTGCCTGTGCCGAACGCAATATCCAAGGCCGTATTCGACATTTTTGATAAGGGGCTTTCTGGGCATGAAGGCATCGTGGAAAGTCACGCGCTGGCAGAGGCGAAAAGGCTAGTTTCGGGGCAGGAAGGATTCTTCAGGATAAGCAACAGCTCGGTCTTTGTCGAGGACCTCGACGACTACATAATAATCTACGCGGCCCTTGGCACGCTTGCCAACGGCCTCATGGCCAAGATCATCGGGACCATAGCGTCGTGGGAGTCCGGCTCGAAGATAAACTGCAAGGCGACGCCGTACGCAATAATAATGGACTGCAGCATGGCTGCCAGAAGGCCAGACATGAAAAGGCTGTTTGCAAGGCTGTCTGGAATAAAGCCTGATGAGTACGTGAGCTTTGTTGTTGGCACGGACCTCTTCAGGTACAAGTTCGTGCAGACGGCGAAGGCGATAGGGATAGTAAGCAAGGATTCTGATGTCACCAGGAGCACGGCCACAAGGATAGTGAACTTCTATAAGGACTCGATAGTTTTTGACGACGTATTGAGGGACGTGAAGAAAAACTATGTCGACGAGGCCGCCGTTGCGCGTTTCATAAGGGAGCTGGGCGAGGGGGCCATAGCAGTCGAGTATGCAAAAAGGGCAGGATCGCCGCTCTCGCAGGAGCTCCTGCGCTCTGTATACTGGAATGCAGAGTTCCTATCGCAAGGTTACGGAAAGGATGACGCGATAAACAGGCTTCTTGAGGAGAGCAGGGGCAAAAAGATACTGATGCTGTGCACCTTCTGCGGACTGTCGTTCCACAATGAGATCGGCGACTATCCGGAAAAGAGGATACTGTGCGGATTCTGCAGGAGTCCCATGGTCGTCAGGTACAAGGACCCGTATAACGAGGCGGTGCAGAAGAAGCTCAAGGATAAGGTGCTGAGCGCAGGGGAAAAGAGGGCATATGCTGATGCCGTCAGGGAATCGGGGCTCATCAGCTCCTATGGGGACAGGGCGCTGATAGCGCTATCGACTTACGGGATAGGGCTTGAGACAGCAGCAAGGGTATTGAAGTTCGTAAGGAAGGACTACAAGATGTTCTTTATAGACATACTAGAGGCACAGAAGAGCTTCGTAAAGAACAGGAAGTATTGGAAATGAGTGCTATGCCTCTTCCTTCATCAGCATGGCGTCCTCGACCTTGGCTCCCTGTTCCAGCTTCATAAGCCTGACTCCGCTTGCGGCCCTTCCTGTCACCCTGACTGATGAAAGCGGGAATGTTATGCTCACCCCCTTCGAATTTATCAGCACCACCTTGTCCTCGTTGCTGACAAACAGGGACTTTGTCACATCACCAGTCTTCTGGTTGGCCTTTAGGTTAATGACGCCTTTGCCTCCTCTTCCCTGCGTCCTGTACATGTTTATGCCGGTTATCTTGCCGTAGCCGTTGGACGTTATGGTAAGTATGCTGCCAGTTTCGCTTGCGGCTATGATGTTCCTTGCAGCATCGTTGCCTGATATCCTTATGCCCCTTACCCCCATGCCTGCCCTTCCTATCGGCCTTAGTAGGCCCTCGTCGAACTTGACCGCTTTGCCCTTCACGGTGGTTATTATAAGGTATTTCTGGTCCTTGCAGACTATGCTGTCGACTATCTGGTCGTTCTGGACGAGGGTTATTGCCCTGACGCCGCTTGCCCTTGGCTTTGAGAACAGCTTTGCAGTAAGTTTCTTTGCGAGCCCTCTCGCTGTCAGAAAGACAATCTTAGAGCCATCAAAGTCCTTTATGTGAAGCAGCTTGACTATCTTCTCCTCGGTGCCGAGAAGGTTCACTATCGCCTTGCCTTCGGAGTACCTTGTGCCTTCTGGAATCCTATAAGCCTTGAGCCAGTATGCCCTTCCCTGGTCGGTTATGCATATTATGAAGTCCTTGTTGTGGCATGTGAGTATCTGCTTTACGTAGTCCCCTTCCTTGAGGTTTATGGATATGAGCCCTTTGCCTCCCCTTGCCTGCTCCTTGTAGCTGTCAACGCCTAGCCTCTTGACATAGCCATTATTCGTGAATATTATCGTGACCATGTCGTTGCTTATCATGTCCTCGTCTTCTATGTCTCCGATCTCCTCTGTCTGGATTATTTCCGTCTTTCTGGGCCTTCCGAACTCCTTCTTCACTTCAATTGTTTCTTCTTTTATGATCTTGTCGACCTTTGAAGCGTCTGCTATTATCGCGCTGTATTCCCCTATGTCCTTTGCGAGAGCCTTCTTCTCCTTTTCAAGTGAGTCGTTCTCCAGGTGGGTCAGCCGGCTTAGCTTCATGTCTAGTATCGCGTTTGCCTGCTTGTCGCTCAGTTTGTAATTTTCCATCAACCTTTTCCTTGCCTCGGAAACTTCCCTGCTCGCCTTTATCATGTCGATGACGTTTCCTATATCGGAGATCGCTATCAGCAGGCCCTCCACGATGTGCAGCCTGCTCCTCGCTATCTCGAGGTCGTACTTCGTTCTCCTCAGTACAATCTCCCGCCTGTGGTTGATGAAGGTGGTGATCAGCTGCAGTACGTTCAGGTTCTTCAGGCTCTTGCCGACTATCGCCAAGTTTATTATCGGCATCGTGGTCTGTAGCTGCGTGTACTTGTAAAGCATGTTGAGCACCTGCTCGCCCGCGTCTTCGTCCCTAAGCTCGACTACAATGCTTATGCCGCTCTTGTCGCTTTCGTCCCGTATGTCCTTTATCCCGACTATCTTCTTATCCTTTGCAAGATCCGCCATGTGCTGTATGAGCGCTGATTTGTTTACGTTGTATGGTATCTGGTCTATCGTAATCCTTTTCTTATCGATTTTTACCCTTGCCTTCAGCGTGAGCTGGCCCCTTCCGTACCTGTAGCCGTTGTAGGCGCCTTGCGACATCAGCGCTATTCCGCCCGTGGGAAAGTCTGGCCCCTTTATTATTCCGAGGATATCGTCCATCTTGGGTTCCGGGTTGTCGAGCACGTGGATTATGGCGTCACAAACCTCGGAAAGGTTGTGGGGAGGCATGCTGGTTGCGACCCCAACAGCTATTCCTGTTGCGCCGTTGACAAGTAGGTTCGGCACCTTTGATGGCAGAAGGTACGGTTCCTTTTCTGTGTTATCGAAATTTGGAAATAGGTCCACGGTGTCCTTCTCGATATCGCCTAGCATCTCCTCTGAGAGTTTCGTGAGCCTGACCTCTGTATAACGCATAGCGGCAGGAGGGTCTCCGTCTATGGATCCGAAGTTTCCCTGGCCTTCTACAAGCAGGTGATTCATCGAGAAACTCTGTGCCATCCTTGCAAGCGCGTCGTAAATAGCCGTGTCGCCATGGGGGTGGAACTTTCCGATGACCTCTCCTACGATCCTTGCGCTCTTCTTTGTGGGTTGGTTGTGGAGGTTCTTGAGAAGATGCATTGCGTAGAGTATTCGTCGTTGCACCGGCTTTAGGCCGTCTCTCGCTTCGGGTATTGCCCTGCCTATTATGACGCTCATCGCGTAATCGATGTAGCTGTTCTGAAGCTCATCCTCCAAGGAGATGTTTTCTATTCCGGACATTTTTCACACATCAAGCGCTTTTACTTCCTCTGCGTGTTCTTGCAGGAACTTCCTCCTTTGCGGGACATCGACTCCCATGAGTATCTTGAAAAGCTCCTCTGCCCTGAGCGCGTCTGCTATGGCAAGCTTCTTGAGCCTCCTGTTCTTTGGGTTCATTGTCGTTTCCCAAAGCTGCTCCTGATTCATCTCTCCAAGCCCCTTGTATCTTTGCACGGCGCTGTCCTCACCGAGCTCCTTGAGCTTCTCCGCAAGCTCGCCGTCATTGTAGCAATAAGCCTCGTTCTTGCCCTTTGATATCTTGTAGAGAGGCGGCTGCGCCGCGTACACATACCCGGATTCTATGATCTTTTTCATGTATCTGTAGAAGAACGTAAGCAGCAGCGTCCTTATGTGGCTGCCGTCGACGTCGGCATCCGTCATTATTATTATTTTCTTGTACCTTATTGCCTCTGCGTTGAAGGTCTCCTTTATTCCCGTGCCGAATGCCGTGACCATGGCCTTTATCTCCGCGTTGTCGAATATCTTCTCGTCCCCTGCTTTCTCGACGTTGAGAATCTTGCCTCTTAGGGGGAGTATGGCCTGCACGTTCTTGTCCCTGCCTTCCTTTGCTGAACCGCCTGCGCTCGCGCCTTCGACTATGAACAGCTCCGTGTTCTCGGGGTTCGAGTCTATGCAGTCGGAGAGTTTTCCTGGCAATATTGTGCTATCGAAGATGTTCTTCTTCCTTGCTAGATCCCTTGCCCTTCTTGCGCTCTCCCTCGCGTTCGCTGCGCTGAGCACTTTCCCTATTATGGCCTTCGCGTCTGCGGGGTGCTCCTCTAGATGGCGCGATATGCTTGCATAAACGGCCGCATCCACTATTCCCTTGACTGCTGCGTTTCCAAGCTTCTGCTTGGTCTGGCCCTCGAACTCGGGGTTTTGCATGAGCACGCTCAGGACGGCAGTCAGCCCTTCCCTTGTGTCTTCTCCGGTTACCCTGACATCTCTGATGTTGACCTTGTTCTTGTCGATATAGTTCATGACGGCCCTTGTTATTGCCGCGCGCATCCCTGAAACGTGCGTACCTCCCTCCGGGGTTTTGATATTATTGACGAACGAGTCGAGCCTCTCTTCATAAGTGTCGACGTACTGCAGCGCAAACTCGATGCTGATGGTACCCTCCTGCTTTTTGGACTGTATAATATTCGTAAGCGTGCCGGAATCCTTGTTCAGGAAGGCTATGAAATCTGCTAGACCTCCAGAAGATGAGAAAACCTCGGTCTCCTTGTTCTCGAATCTCTCGTCTGTGAGCCTTATGGAAAGACCTGGGTTCAGGAATGCGGTGTATCTAAGCCTCTCCTTAAGTATCGTGGAGTCCATCACCGACGTGGAGAATATCTCCTTGTCGGGCTTGAATTTTATTGTTGTGCCGTTCTCCTGCGTGTCTCCAATCATCTCAAGCTGGCCTGACGGAATGCCCTTGCTGAATGACTGCCTGTAGACATGCCCGTTCTTCTTCACCTGCACGTCCGTATACTCTGACAGGGCGTTGACCACTGTGAGGCCGACGCCGTGGAGTCCTCCGGACACCTTGTATACATCGTTGTTGAACTTTGCGCCTTTGTGCAGTGTTGTCATAATCACTTCGAGCGCGTTCTTGTTGTATTTCTCTATCATGTCTATAGGTATGCCCCTCCCGTCATCGGTCACCTCCGCTATGTCACCTCCGTCCTCCCTGAACAGCCTTATCGAGATGTTCTTGCAGTATCCGGCTATAGCCTCGTCCACGGCATTGTCCACTACCTCGTAGAGGAGATGGAGGACTCCTGAAGGGCCCGTGGAGCCGATGTACATCGCGGGCCTTTTCCTTATTCCTTGCGGTCCTTCAAGGACCACAATTTTTGAAGCGTTATAGCTATCCTTGACTAGTTCTGCACTCATAGAAACCAAGTAACCCGTATACTCTTCCGCTTTAAAGTAATATAAACCTTTTCGATGCGGTTTTACGACGACAAAACAACTTTGGTGGGTCGGGTTTTCCTTTAAAAAGGGTTAATAATCTTCTTTGCAACATTTATCTGTTTTCATGGATCCTAAAAAAGTAATTTTGATAGGTGCGGCCGGACGAGATTTCCAAAATTTTAACGTGCTGTTTAGGGATAATAAGGATTACGAGGTGGTCGCGTTCACCGCAGCGCAGATACCGTTCATAACAAACAGGAGGTACCCAAAGGAACTGGCCGGGAACCTTTACCCTGAAGGTATCGGGATATACGACGAATCTGAACTGGAGGGGCTTATCAAGAGGCATAAGGCCGACATCTGCGTGCTTTCGTATAGCGATTTGAGGTATCAGGATGTTATGGAAAAGGCCAGCATTGCGAATGCTGCTGGTGCTGATTTCTGGCTTGTCGCCCCGGAGAAGACAATGCTCAAATCTTCAAAGCCGGTTATATCGGTTTGTGGCGTGAGGACGGGCGTGGGGAAGAGCCAGACTACAAGGTATGTTGCAGGGCTTTTGAGAGGCTTGGGGCTTCGTGTGGGCATTGTCAGGCACCCGATGCCCTATGGCGTCCTCAAGGAGCAGGCCGTAGAGCGATTCGCAACGCTGAAGGACCTGGATAAGTATAAGACAACTATAGAGGAAAGGGAGGAGTATGAGCTTCCGGTAAGACTCGGTTTCGTCGTATATGCTGGGGTGGATTATGAAAAGATACTCAGACTTGCAGAAAAGGAATCCGATGTGATAGTGTGGGATGGCGGAAACAACGACGCGTCGTTCTTCAAGAGCGACTTGCAGATCGCTGTTGCAGACCCCCTCAGGGCCGGAAACGAGCTTACCTACTATCCTGGCGAAACGGTTGCGAGGATGGCAGACGTGATAATCATAAACAAGGTAAATTCTGCTACTATGGAGGAGATAGATAGGGTAAGCACAGACATAAAAGGAATAAATGGCAAGGCAAAAGTCTTTCTGGCAGAATCTGTCGTCAAGGTAGATAACGAAAGCCTGCTGAAGGGCAAGAGGGTCCTGTTGGTGGAGGACGGACCCACGATAACACACGGGGGCATGCGCGTCGGAGCCGCGACCGTTGCCGCGAAGAAGTTCGGGGCCGGAGAGGTGGTAAGCGCAAAGCAATACGCTTACGGGACGATCAAGGACGTCTATTCAAAATATCCAAGGCTCGACAAGGAGCTGCCAGCCATGGGGTACAGTGCGAAGCAGATAAATGACCTTGAGCGTACGCTTGTGCGTGCCGACTGCGACGTCGTCCTTTCCGCGACGCCGATAGACCTGAAAAGGCTCGTCAACATAGACAAGCCCATAGTGCACGTAAGCTATGACCTGGCCCCTAAAGGAAAGGCTTTTGATAGCATTATAAGAGCTTTCGGGAGAAAGTATAGGATGCTTAAGGATCCGTAACTCAGTTTGGTTAGAGTGGCTGGCTCTTAACCAGCAAGTCGTGGGTTCGAATCCCACCGGGTCCGTTTATCTTTGCCATGGGGGTGCGTTTGCTAGAGTATATATAGGTTCTTGCAGAATAATATCGGCCGTAGACCGCGCCTTGTGCCCGTACCGTCGTGCTGATACGTTACAAAATAACAGAAGCTTTGGTTTAAATTGCAACATTTCAATATATTTAAATACTTAAAATCCCATAATATCCTTGGAACGGCGATTTATGTGTCAAAAACAAAGAAGGCGAAGAAGGTAGGGAGGGTCAAGAAGGCTATTCATAAGAAGCACGTAAAGGTTTCCAGGAAGGTGCACAAGACCAGGGTCGTTGCAAGAAAGAAGAGGGTCGGCAGCGCGCGGGTAGAGGAGCATGTGCTGGAGAGCTTCAGGAATGTTGGAAGCCTGGTCGAGAACCAGGAGTTCTCAAAGTACATAACATCTAATGTGGGCAACGAGGCCATGAGCATAGTGAAGCTCCTGTCTGAAAGCCCGCAGACCGACGAGAAGCTCGCCGAGGTGTTGGGGCTGAAGATAAACGACGTCAGGAGGATGCTCAACGTGATGAATGGATACAGCATATTGAGATACGACGTCAACAAGGACGGGAGGGGCTGGCTTATATTCAAATGGAGAATAGACGGTGAAAAGCTAACCGAGTTCGTCGGCGGCCTTGGGAACGCAAGGCAGGACGCTTCTTTTGTGCTGTCGGAAAACTGCAACGACTATTTTGTCTGCAAGCAGTGTTACACAAAGGAGAAGGAGGTCCTTCCTTTCGATACCGCGTTCGAGACCGATTTCAGGTGCCGTTGCGGAAAGCAGCTTGATGTTTTGGATAGGGAGGGCGTACAGGCCCTCTTTGCGGGCGCCCCCGCGTGAAACGCTAGTCCTTATATTATTTGACACGTATAGAATAACGAAGCGAGGTAGGGTAGCCTGGAGTGCCCGCCGGGCTCATAACCCGGAGATCGGAGGTTCAAATCCTCTTCTCGCTATCCCCACAATTCCACTATTCGGTGCTGTATGTTATATATATGACATAATCATAATACCTTTAACAGCACGGTTCTGGAAAAACAAAACGGAAAATAGCGGAAGAGAGGGGTGGTCAGGATGTTGTCTTGGGAAAGTGTTTTTGAAGCGTTAAAGAACGAGAAGAAGACCGGAGAAATAATACCGCTGGAAGCGGAGTTCTACAACAACGCGAACCGCCTCGTCGCGTCCATGCAAGACGAGCAGGAAAAGAGCAACATGGTCAAGACAATAAACACAATAAAGGAGAAGCGGGCCCAGAAAATACTCGTGTACATCGCCTATGGCAAACAGGTTCCCGCGCCGCTGCCGACAGAAGAAGAAGATTTATATAATCAGATAAAGAGAATACTAAAGAAGGAAAGCGCCCCGACAAACCAGACAACGATAAGGATATCGGCGGATATCCCCGAGATAATAACCACCAAAGGCAGCAAGATCGGTCCGTTCAGGCAGAACGAGATAGTCAAGACGGGCGACACGGACAACATCAAATTTATAATCGACAACAAGATAGGCGAGATAATATAGTGGTAAAATGAAGATAGCAAAAGAGATCAACGCCTACTGCAGGTTCTGCAACAAACACACAAAACACACGCTTAAACTCTACTCGAAGAAACCGACATCGGGGCTCAGCGTGGGGACCAGGAGGCACAACCGGGCAATAAAAGGCTATGTAGGCAGCGTAGAGCCGAAAATACACCCGAAAAAGACAGGCAAGAAGCAGAAGGTGATGATGCTGTGCTCGGTGTGCAAGAAGACCACAGAAAAGGTCGTTGGGAAGAGAACCAAGAAGAAGCTCGAGATAAGCAGGTAGCAAAATGATTCTGCAAAAGGAACTCCCGGACAACGGAGAGTTCGTAATCGTGAAGATAACCAAGATAATGCCACACGGGGCGTACTGCAGGCTGGTAGAATACAACACGGACGCATACCTTCCGATAGCCGAGGTCGCTTCAGGATGGATAAAGAACATCCACGAGTTCATAAAGGAAGGCCAGCAGGAAGTGGCGAAGACAATCTTTGTCGACCAGGCAAAAAGAGCAGTCGACGTGTCGTTGAAGAAGGCCACGACAAAAGACAAGAAGACCAAGATAGACGACTACAACTTCGAGAAGAGGTCGCAGGGGATATTCAACAAGGCAATAGAGACCGCAGGCAAGGCCGGCGAATCCGAAGCCATAAAGAAAGAGATCTCAAAAACAACACCAACATACACAGAGCTGATAAACGACATATACGAGGGCAAAGACCCGCTCTCAGCATTCAACGACAAGCAGTTCAGGCAGAGCCTTTACGACCTCGTTTTCAAAACGATAAAGCCGAAGAGCTACACGGTCTCATACAACATGGAGATGCGCTCAACAGACCCGAAGTTCGGTGCAAGGAAGATCAAGGAGATCCTCTCCGAGGTGGAGAAGATCGGGGTCGAGGTGCTGTACTTGGGGGCGCCGCACTACAAGCTCGTGTCGACGGACAGCAGCTATCCCAAGGCAGAAGCGAAGATTAAAGAATCTGAGAAGATATTCGAAAGGCTTGACACGGGACACGCGTTCCACATGGAGATGGCAAAGGCGCAGTAGATGAAGGGAACAAAGATATACTACAAGAAGACGAGGATGAGGAACCCGGTACTCATAGTCGGACTGCCAGGCATAGGGAACGTCGGAAGCCTGGTCTGCGAGCACATACGCGACTCGATACATGCGAGGCGGTTCGCGACGCTGAACTCGCCGCACTTCCTGCACCAGACCGTGATGCTGAAGAACGGGGGCATGCGACTGATCAACAACAGGTTCTACTACAAGGACAACAAGGGAAAGAACACCATAGTCATACTTCTAGGGGATACGCAGGCAGGAACCCCGGAGGGCCAGTACGAGGTGAACGAGAAGATTGTCAAGTTCTTCAAGTCCCTTGGGGGCAAGAAGATATACACAATAGGAGGCTACAGCGCGGGCCACCAGTTCGTGCACAACCCAAGGGTATTCGGAGTCGCAACAAGCAAGAACATGAGGAAGGAGCTCGCCGCAAGGGGTGTTGTTTTCGGAAAGGCAGCGGGAACCATATGGGGCTCAGCAGGCCTGATTCCGGCGTTCGCCAGGAAGAACGGCCTTGAGGGCGCATGCCTCATGGGGGAGACCGCAATGCTCGAGATAGACGCCAACGCGGCAAAAGCGGTTCTTGACGTGCTCAAGAAGCTGCTGGGGATAGACATAAGCCTTGATAACATAGACAAGATAAAGAAGGAAACGGAGAGGCTGATAAAGGAGGTAGAGGACGCAGCCAAGGCGCAGGAGTACGGGCCGCAGAACAAGGAGAACCTTACGTACATAAGGTGAGATCCTCCCACGATAGCCCATGGGCTTCCAATGCGATGCAACGGACATCACAAATATAGTTCCTAATTCAACGACACAGCTTGCATGTGCCGACTTTGCACATGTAGAGGCAAATATCTCCAAAGGCGTTACTTCCCGATTCTCCCTCGGTAGTTCATCTCTGAATATTGACTCGGTCTTGAGCAACCAGCACTTTAAGCCAGGATTGCAATTTTCGGATTTTACGTTAGTCAGACAACTCCATATCCTAAGTCAATCTTCATACGAAGATCCCACAAAATCCGTTGCGGAGTTTCCTCCTGCGGACATACATGCATCTACAGGGAAAATTAAATACTTAACGATACCAATCTCAATTCTAAGGGGTGCGGTTTCCTGACAAGCTGTAATAAAGTTTCTGCAACTAATTCTTAGCATCAGGCGCCAGTGGTCCAATCTGGTTAAGACTTTGCCTTCCCAAGGCAATAACCCGGGTTCAAATCCCGGCTGGCGCAAACCAAACAAACAGCAACCAAATAAATTTAACCATGGCAATATATCCATTGCATAAAAGTGGGAAAATGGCAAAACAGCAGATGTGGCTCGACGGCAGGTTCATCAACGCAGAGGATGCCAAGGTAAACGTGCTGACGCACTCGCTGCAGTACGGCAGCGGCATATTCGAGGGCATACGCGCGTACGAAGCGGCAGGAGGAACAGCCATATTCAGGCTCAAGGACCACATCAAGCGCTTTTACAGGACAGCCAGCGTATACATGATGGACATAAAGTACGCACCGAGCACGCTGGAAGACGCGACCGTAAGCCTCGTAAGGAGGAACAACTACGGCTCGTCTTACATAAGGCCGTTCGCGTTCTACAACAGCATATCGATACCCCCAGACGTGATCGGAAAGAAGATAAGCGTCGCAATAGCAGACATTCCCTTCGGCAAGTACTTCAAGGACAAGAACAAGGGGATAAAGTGCGCGCTGTCGCCATGGCAGAGGATAAGCTCAAGCTCGACGCCGCCGCAAGCCAAGGCAAGCGGAAACTACATCAATTCAATACTGGCATCAACAATAGCAAAGAAGTCCGGATACGACGAAGCGATAATGGCGGACAGCCAGGGCCATGTTGCAGAGGGTCCGGGTGAGAACATATTCATCGTTGAGGATAACGTGCTGATAACGCCGTCAAAGGCCTCAGACATCCTTCTGGGCATAACAAGGGACTCGATAATTAAGATAGCCGAGAACATAGGAATTGAGGTTGAGGAGCGCGGGGTGCACAAGGAGGAGCTCTACCTTTGCGATGAGGCGTTCTTCACAGGCACAGCTGCCGAGGTCACGCCGATAGTCAGCATAGATTCAAGAAGGATAGGCGCAGGGAAGCCAGGCCCCATAACAACCCTCCTCATGAACAAGTACTTCGAGATAGTGACCGGGGAGAACAAGGAGTTCACGAACTGGCTCACGTTCATATGAGGCTAAGCGCGAACGCAACTATGAAGGCGGAGGCCGCGCACATGATGTTTGTTGTGTACTTGTCGCCTATGCCCTTCTCCTCGAAATGGCCGAACAGCGAGTCAACAAGAGAGCCAATGAAGCCAGAAGCGGCCACAATGACGAATGCTGGCCAGCCCATGCCGACAACGAAGACGAAAACAGCTATGACAACAGCAGCAACAAGGCTCATGGCGAGCCCGAACGGAGTCACGGCTCCCGAGACGCCCTTCTTAACCTTCCTGAATGTCACAATAGACACGGGACTGCCGTCAAGCACGCCGAGCTCGCTCCCGAACTTGTCTGCCGCAGCAGCCGCAACGCTCGCAACATATACGACCACGAACGCGTGAGCGTAGGGCCCAGCTGCGCCCAGGGAGTACCCCAAAGCCGCAAGCAGCGGCACGATGCCGTTTGCAGCAACGTTCCTCCAGCCGCGCATGCTCCTGTAGCTGGCCATTGCCAGCTTCTCCCTCCTTCCTGCAAGCGTTACAAGGGCCGATATGACAAGGAATGTGAGGATGACGGCTATGAAGAAGAAACCGTAGGCTCCGCCAAGCAGGAATATCAAGACAGCGAGGACAAAAGCGGCCACAATGCCCCTAGAATCAAGCGTCAACAAGCCTACCATAAAACCATGTTTATGAAAAATTCCACTATTTAGAAAACCTTTTAAATCTACTTAACGCATGTTTAATTACGAGTTCTCTATCATAGGAGGAGTAACTGGTCGCCTTGCCAGCGCGTGTTTACACGTTTGCTGGCCTCTTCCTTTTTGTATCGTAAAAGCATTAGCCAACAGAATGTTTATATCCTTATTCTTGCATAACTCATTACGCATCTAATCTTCCTGTACTGCAGTACACATTACAACAATATAATACTATTAGGGATTTCGTGGCAAAGGAGAAAGGGATAAAGGAGCTGTCTGACCTTCCTGGAGTAGGGCCGGCATCAGCTGAGAAGCTGAAGGCATCCGGCTACGACACGATAGAGAAGGTAGCCACCGCATCGCCATTCGAGATAGCCGAAGTATCAGGAATAAGCGTGGAGAACGCCAAGAAGGCAGTTGATGCGGCAAAGCAGGCCACAACCCTAGAATTCGAGTCAGGATCGAAGATCTACGAGACAAGGAAGGCCCTGGGAAGGATAAAGACGGGGTCGAAGAGCCTTGACGACCTGCTCGGAGGTGGCGTCGAGACCAACGCCATAACGGAGGTCTACGGCAAGTTCGCCTCGGGCAAGACACAACTCGGCTTCCAGCTGGCTGTCAACGCGCAGCTGCCAATAAGCGAAGGGGGCCTTGACGGCAACACCCTATTCATAGATACGGAGGGCAGCCTGCCTTACGAGGAAACGGTTCTATTAGAAATAGACGGAAAGCTACGTTTC
>JAGWGW010000023.1 GCA_028867135.1 Microcaldota archaeon
CCCGTGGAATTGGTTATGGAGAAGCCTGTTGTGTTGCTAGCACCTGCGAGCGCCGATGAAGTGGATATGTTGGACGAAGTGACCTTATCGAACGCGAAGCCGTACTTTGCGAATACATTCGCTATCACTGAAGATAGTTTCGCAAGGCTGGAGTTGCTGAGGAGCACAGCTGTCTGCGTGGCGTTGATCTTGAAGCCGCTTATGCTGAGATTGCGTGTGTCATTTGCTTTTACACCGTATGCATAGTTGAGTACGTCGCAGTTTTTGATGCTCACGTTGGACTGGCCGTCTATGCTGAATGCGGCCATGGTGCCTGTGGAAGTCGATATTATGTGGTTACCGCATTCGAACTTCACGTTGCTTGCGGCTATTTTGAAGCATGTGCCCGACGAGCTTACATCATGCGATAGCGAGTAGTTGCCAGGGGCGGATATCGTCATGCAGGAGCTTATCGGGAATGTTGCTATCGGAGGAAGCACGTAATTGGTGCACGAGCTTGAGGCCCAGCTGCAGTCAGTGCTTCCGCATTTCGTGCCTATGAGGGAATCGGTTGTGGAGTTGTAGCTGCTCGGGGCGCAGAACAGGTCCGTCTTGCTGTTCGACACGATCGTCGAGTTGATGATCGAGGTGACGTTTGCGTTGTCTATGTACATCCCGTAGCTATTGTTCTGCGAGCTGACGCCCTTCACGTTGGTTATGAAGGAGGAGTTGAGGTATATCCCGTATTTGCTCCTTGACTGCTTCACTCCTGTGATGTTGATGAGAGACGAATTGTCAAGGTATACCGAGTAGATGTTGTTGGATGCTGTGGAGTCGCGTATGCTGCCGCCGACCATCTGCTTGAACATTATGCCTGTGGTGCTGCCCTTTACATTGCAGTTGCTTACGACCACATTGGATGTGAGCGAGGAGTAGATGCCTATGCCGGAACCGGATATCGTCATGTTGTTGCAGTCAAGGTAGACGCTTGGCGCGGATATGGTTATGCAGGCTATCGAGTTCGTTGCGGGGTTGGACCTGTTCAGGTACTTGCCCATTGAGAGGTTGCCTGAAAGGGTGTAGGTTCCAGAGCCCTCTATGTTGCCGCAGCTGCTTATCGTTGACGGGAGCAGCACGGTTGTCAGGTCCTGCACCAGATTAGTCTGGCTGCACTGTGCGAAATTGCAGTAGTCGTTGACGTAGCACGAGGAGCCGCTGAAGCTGCTCGTTGACGGATAGCCCTTTCCAGGAGCGCAGAAAAGGTCTGCGGGATTGTTGGCGAGCGTATCATTGGTCAAGGAGGCGCCTGTGGAGTTTATGTATATGCCATAGTAGGTGTTGAAGTTGATCGTGGTGCCTTCGACCTTGTTCCCCGATCCTCCTACAAGGATGAGGCTGCCCTCCTTGCCCTGCGCACCGGACAGCTTGGAGCCTGATACGCTGTTGTTGGAGCTACGGTAGAGATAGACGCTTGCTACAGTCGAGTTTGTTATGTTCATGTCCGAGAAAGCACTGCCGCTTGTGTTGTATGCGTAGATGCCGTACGAGAACTTGGATATCGAGAGTTGCGATACCGTGACATTGGATTCGTTCCTTATGCTTATCGCGTACGAGTACGGAGAGGTATTGACGAACGGCCCGTTGCCTGTCATCTTGTGGCCGTTGCCTACAAGCTTAACGTTGCTGCTCCGGATGCTTATGCATGATCCGTTCTGTATGTTTGTCGATATGTCTGAGGTGATGTAGTATTCGCCAGGGGAGCTTATCGCCTTGCACGAGTTTATGTTGGCAAGTCTTATCGTGGTCTGCGCCGAGCTGCTGGTCGTTGCGGTGCTGTGCGGAAGCCTGGAAAACTGGGAATATGCCACAGCGACTACGGCTATGACAACTACTACGGCGAGTAGCTTGATCAGGAGGGATTTATTGATCCCGTTGGGGATCCTTGGCTTGGGAGATGGTTGGCTGCTCGGAGGCGAAGGAGACTGGGGCTGCTGCGGCTGGGTAGAAACAGGTGCTGGAGGTTGCTGCACAGGAGCATCTGGCACGTTGCTTGGACTGGGTGAACTTGGCACGCCCTGGTTGGGATTCGGACCGGGAGGGGAAGGCACTTCTTGTGCGTTAAAAATGGACTTGTTTACATACATATAAACTTCATTTATATTCCTGATGTATGTATTTATAAGTTATGCCCCGTTAACTCAGCCTGGAAGAGTGCCAGTTTCGTAAACTGGAAGTCGAGGGTTCAAATCCCTCTCGGGGCTTTATTTAAAAATGGCCGCTTCTTCTTCGCCTTCTTCCTTAGATTACGACCTGGCTTGGCACGCTTGAAAAATTCTATCTGCCTCAATCTTTTTTCTGCCTCTTCTCTGGTAGAATAAGCTCCGAATCTCCTGCCGGTTGTTTCCGACAGCACAACGTATTTGCCCTTGATTTTTCTGATCATGTTTTGCCACCCTTGCTCAAGGTTTCATAAATCATACATTTATAAGAACGGCTTAGGATATTAAGATTAGGTCTGCTTATGGGACTTTCGAAACGCGACATGGAATATGTCTCGCAGTTTCTGTCTGAAAACGAGAAGACGCTGCTGGTTTTAAAACAGAGCTATCTCGCATCGATATCGCCGGATACAATTGTTGCGACAGACTCGAAGGTGCTTATCGTCAAGCATTCCTTCTGGGGTCTCCACGTTGGGCATAACATATTGTCGCGGACAAATGTAGCGACTGTTCCCTACAAGAACATACTCGGCATTGACGTATCGCATGGCCTTTTGCTATCTACTGTAAACCTGCACCTGCTGGGTTCCTCCCCTGAAAGGTCGTCCAATGGGAATGTGTGGTCGATGGCAGGGATACGAAGGAAGGATTCGAACGGGCTCATGGACGTGATAAGGAAATTCATAGAAATCCACGCTAAAGGCTGATCCGAATCCGGGGCTTTATCAGCGAAGCCGGAACTTCTTTTTTACCTTGTCTACCTTTGGCCCTATGACAAGCATGCAGTAGGGATTGAGCTTGTTCTTGTCATAGTATTTCTTGTGGTAGCCCTCTGCCGGATAGAACTGGTCAAGCTTTTTTATCTCCGTCACAATAGGCTTGCCGAAATCTTTCTGGTGACTGGCAAGGAATTCCTGTGCCGTCTTCTTCTGTTCATCGTTCATGTAAAGTATTATTGAACGGTACTGCGACCCTACATCAGCCCCCTGCCTGTTCATCGAAGTGGGGTCGTGCATTGTTATGAATATGTCAAGCAGCTTTTCTAGCGGCGCGACACCAGGATCGTATTCTATCTCAAGCACCTCCGCATGACCCGTCGTGCCTGTGCACACCTCTTCGTATGTGGGGTTCTTTGAATTGCCGCCAGCGTATCCGGGAACGGTCGCGACCACGCCCTTGAACATTGAGAATACAGCTTCCGTGCACCAGAAGCATCCCCCTCCGAACACTATCTTCTCTGTCTTACCTGCCATCTTTTTCATCCTCCTTGGGTATGAATTTCAAAGATATAGAATTCACGCAGTGCCTGGTATCCCTAGCGGTGAAACCTTCGCCTTCAAAGACATGCCCCAGATGTGCGCCGCACTTTGCGCATTGTATTTCTGTTCTAGCGCCGTCCTTGTCGGGAATCCTCTTGACAGCGCCCTTTATCTCTTTGTCGAAGCTCGGCCATCCGCAGTGCGCGTTGAACTTGTCATCGGATCTGTAAAGCGGCGCCTCGCACCTCCTGCACACATACGTTCCTGGTTTCCAGAAATTGTCGTACTCTCCGGTAAACGGGAACTCCGTGCCCTTGCCTACTATTACCCTTTCCTCTTCCTTTGTCAGCTTGTTCAGCTTCATGAATCAATACGGTAATTGAGGATAATATATCTTGCGCACAGTTTCGTAACCTGCGCTGGTTCCAGGGCCTGTTGCATATAGATACCTATAAAAAAGTTCTTTGGCATGTATTTATAACCGAGTTATATGGGGAGCTTATGGCTAGCGGATACGAGAGGGCAACGAAGGAGATAATACCTGCAGTCAGGATGCTGATTGCGAAGGAGCTGAAGGAGAAGTACGGCATGAGGGAGGTGGAGATCGCGGAGAGGCTCTCCGTCGCGCAGGCTGCTGTCAGCAAGTACCTTGCAGGCAAGTATTCTGAAAGGGTAAAGGCCATAACAAGCAAGATAGACATGAAGTGCGTTGACAAGTACATAAGCAAGATAGCCGAGGGGAAGGAAGGCTATGCGAACATGTGCATATGCACTGTATGCAAGCACCTGAACGAGTTCGGATGCAGGTTCTCCTCAGTGTAAGCCAGGGAAGGTCATTGCGATGTTGAATGAAGGATTACAGGAACTAGTGGAGAAGAACGATTACAAGGAACTATACGGCTTCAGCAAGGATGTCGAGTACGAGGAGTTCCACAAGGGATTATCTGAAAAAACGGTAAGGGACATATCCAAGCTGAAGAACGAGCCCGGATGGATGCTTGAGAAGAGGCTCACCGCGCTTAAGATATTCGAGAGCAAGCCGACTCCTAAATGGGGAGCGGACCTGAGCAAGATAAACTACGATGATTTCTACTATTACCTAAAACCGAAGGGGAAGGAGGTCAAGGACTGGAAGGACCTTCCCGAAGACATCAAGAATACGTTCGACAAGCTCGGCGTTCCTGAGGCTGAGAGGAAGTTCTTTGCAGGCGCTGAGGCTCAATTCGATAGCACAGTGGTCTACTCTCACATAAAGGAGGAACTGGAGAAGATAGGAGTCATATTCACAGATACGGATAACGCGGTAAAGAAGTATCCTGAGATAATGAAGAAGTATTTCGGCACAGTAATACCGTCTACAGACAACAAATTTGCAGCCTTGAACACCGCAGTTTGGTCGGGCGGAAGTTTCATTTACGTCCCGAAAGGGGTTAAGGTTCCTATGCCGCTTAATGCCTATTTCAGGATAAACGCCAAGAACGCTGGTCAGTTCGAGAGAACTTTGATAATAGCAGATGAAGGCGCGGATGTTTGTTACATCGAGGGTTGCACTGCGCCGGTATACGCAACAGACGCGCTGCATTCCGCAGTCGTCGAGCTTGTTGCTATGGAAGGGGCGCACATAAGATACGTGACAATCCAGAACTGGTCTAAGAATGTTTACAACCTCGTGACACAGAGGGCTCACGTTGCAAAGAACGGAAAGGTGGAGTGGATCGACGCAAATATAGGCAGTAAGGTGAATATGAAATATCCGAGTATATTCCTTATGGGTGAAGGTGCGCAGGGAGAGGTGCTCTCGATAGCGCTTGCAGGCAGCGGCCAGGTCCAGGACTCAGGCGGCAAGATCTACCATCTGGCTTCAAACACACAATCGAAGATAATCTCGAAGAGCGTTTCAAAAGGAACCGGAGTCACAACATTCAGAGGGCTTATGCACATCGCGAAGAATGCGGCTAACGTAAAGGCGCACGTCTCCTGCGACGCTCTACTTCTCGACAGCTCGGCAAAGACGAATACGTTCCCGTACAACCAGATAAACAGGAGCGACGCGATGATAAGCCACGAGGCGAAGGTGGGCAAGATATCTGCAGAGGAGATATTCTACCTGATGTCGAGGGGGATATCGGAGGACGATGCGACTGCGATGATCGTCCTTGGGTTCATAGACGACCTTACGAAGGTCCTTCCGCTTGAATATTCCATAGAGCTGAAGAGGCTCGTTAAGCTAGATACCAGCAGGGGAGTAGGCTAGGTGCTTGTTTGCAGTACTACAAAGAATTTGTTGAGGATGCTATTAGGAACTACAACGCGCTTGATTACGAGCACATAGACCTTTACAAGAAGTACAGCGTTAGCATACCGACAGACATTAACATGAAGCATGGCGAAGCTCTGAAGGATGCGGAGAGCGAGATAAACGATTTCGTCGACAAGGTCGGAATAAAGTTCGACGCTGTTGTATCAGATTCCTTGTGCAGGAGCAGCAACGACAGCATCAGGATATTGAAAACAGGGGAATTGGACAAAAGTATTCTGGACAACAAGATCTTCAAGAGCAGCGAGGACAAGCTTGCGGCCTTCATAAATGCCACAGCCATGCGGTTTGTGTTGATAGACGTGAAGAAGGACGAGAAGCTCAGCATACTGTTCTATGCCAATGCAACAATGCCTGTTCAGTTCATCGTCAATGTTGCGAAGGGGGCGAAACTGAGCCTTTTCGAATTCCACGCGTCCAAGGCAGATAGACAGATAGTTGCGCCGACACTACACGAGATTGTGCTGGGAAAGAACGCGGTCGCCGAGATAGACATAGTGCACGACGAGGATGAGAAGACCAGCGTGATAAGCATGTGCAAATCGGTTGCGGAGGAACATTCGAGGTTGAAGATGAACCTCGTATACAACGGCAGCGCGTCCACTAAGTCTAGATGCATATCGCTCGCAGACGGTGTGAACAGCGAGATTGTCGTGAATGAGATAGCATTCGGTAACAAGGAGCAGAAGTTCGATCTTTACAATTACATAGCGAACTCAAAACCGTACACAACCGTGCTCCTTGAGTCGGGCGCCGTACTGAACGACAGCGCTCACTGCATGCTGAAGGGATTTGCAAAGGTTGCGAACGGGACAAAGGCCGCTAGCTCCAGGATAACAGAGAGGGGCATACTACTCAGCCCCAACGCGCACATCGACGCGCTTCCCGACATGTCGATAGACTACAGCGACGAGGTGAAGGCGACGCACTCCGCGGCAACAGCGCCGATAGACAGCGAGGCGATATTCTACCTCACATCAAGGGGCATAAGCGAGGAGAGCGCAAGAAAGCTATTTATAACTGCATTCATAGCAAAGTATCTGTCCAACATGGGCAACGGCATTGCGAAGGAGGTTGCCATGTCGCTGATGCTGCACAAGCTCGAGAACGGAAGCTTCGGGAACGCACATGAGATATCGGCGAGAGGAGTATGGGCAACTTCAAGCGGCAGGAGATGAGTTTATGATATTGGAAGTCAGGGATCTTCATGTTGAAACTGAGGGCAAGGAAGTGCTCAGGGGAATAGACCTTACCATAAAGGGCAGCGAGTTCCATGTGCTTATGGGGCCCAACGGTTCCGGGAAAACCACGCTTGCAAAGGCGGTGATGGGTCATCCCCAGGCGAAGGTGACCAAGGGCGACATTTTCGTGGATGGGAACAGCATAAAGGACATGCTCGTCAACGAGAGGGCGAAGCTCGGACTCTTCCTGCAGTTCCAGAATCCAATAGAGATAGAAGGGCTGGGGATAGTCAACTTTCTTAATACTGCAAAAGGATCGCTGAACCAGCAGAAGCCGTCGTACAAAGAGTTCATGGGCGAGATAAAGGGCAGCGCAGAGAGGCTCAAGATAAGGGACGACCTCATCGGCAGGTCGTTGAACTACGGGTTCTCAGGAGGAGAGAAGAAGAAGATGGAGATACTGCAGATGTCCATACTCAAGCCTAAGCTCGCGATATTGGACGAACCAGATTCAGGCCTTGACATAGACGCAGTCAAGATTGTAGCGGAGAACATCAATGACTTCAAGAAGAAGAACGATGCAGGCCTGCTGCTCATAACACATTACAGCAGGATACTCAACTATATGGAGCCCCAGTTCATCCATGTGATGAAAGACGGGAGGATAGTCAAGGAAGGGGGCAAGGACCTGATCCACGAGATAGAGAAGGAAGGCTATAAATTTGATTGACGCGATGACAGACTATGGCACTTGACGCTGACCGCATAAGAATGGATTTTCCAATCCTCGAGTCGACGATGCATGGCAAGAGGCTAGTCTATCTTGACAATGCCGCTACCACGCAGAAGCCAAGGCAGGTCATAGAAAAGATATCCGATTACTACAAGACGTACAATGCCAACATACACAGGGGCATGTACGAGATATCGATAAGGGCCACTGAGGAATATGTGCGCAGCAAGGAACTGACTGCAAATTTCATAAACGCGGATTCGTACAGGAACATAGTCTATACCAGGAATACGACGGAATCGCTGAACGTCCTTGCAATGTCCCTTGGTGAGGAGGTCAACAAAGGAGACACGATACTCATAAGCACCATGGAGCACCACAGCAACATAGTGCCGTGGCAGATGCTCGCGAAGAGGAAGGGCGCAGTCCTTGAATACGCCAGGGTCGCTGATGACAGGTCATCCATGGACATGAGTGACGTGGAGAGCAAGCTGGGCAAAAAACCGAGGATAGTGTCGATCACAATGGCATCAAACGTCCTCGGCACAGTCAACGACGCAAAGCGGATAACTAAGCTCGCGCACGATAACGGGGCTCTCGTCATTCTTGACGGGGCGCAGTCTGTGCCGCATATGAAGACGAATGTCAAGGACCTTGACTGCGACTTCCTTGCTTTCTCAAGCCACAAGATGCTCGGCCCGGCAGGCATAGGAGTGCTGTACGGCAAGGATGAGCTGCTTGAGGAGATGAATCCTGTGCTCGGAGGAGGAGACATGATAAGGAGCGTGGATTTCCAGAGCTCGACATGGAATGAGCTTCCATGGAAGTTCGAGGCAGGTACATCGAACATTGAGGGGGGCATAGGATTCGGCGCTGCGATAGAGTATCTTGGCGATATAGGAATGGAGAACGTGAAGAGGCACGAGGATGAGCTTACGGGATATGCGCTTAAGAGATTCTCGGAAATACCTGGAATGAAGGTGCATGGCCTGAAGGCGGACAGGATAAATGACAGGATAGGAGTGGTATCGTTCAGCATCGAAGGCGCTCACCCGCATGACATAGCGCAGATATTCGACAGCGAGGGGATAGCGATACGCGCAGGCCACCACTGTGCGATGCCCCTTGTAAACTCCGTTCTCAACGAGGACTCGGTAGCAAGGATGAGCTTCTACGTATACAACAATAAGGAGGATGTGGACAAGGTTGTAAGTGCGATAGACAGGGTAAAGACGGTACTTAGGATAAAAAGCAAGAATTGATCCGTTGGTCACCTCCTCGAGATGACAAGCGCAGCTATGTCCTCGAAGAAATAATGCTCCTTGAATGTCTTTTCAATCTTCAGGCCCATGCGCTCAATCCCCTTCCTAAGCTGAAGCATGTTTCCAAACGAGCTTGCGACGAGCAGTATCTCTCCATTTTCCTCGAGATGAGGCAGGGCCCCATCCAGGAACCTTATCGATAGCTCCGTTCCTTCCTCGCCGCCGTCCCAGGCCCTGGACTCCATGCCGGTATCGATCGATGAATGCGGAAGGTATGGCGCATTGAAGATTATTATGCCGAATTTCCCGCGTATGCCTGAGAAGAGGTCGCTCCTTATGAACGTGCACTTGGCGTGCATCTCTGCCCTGTTCTTTTGAAGGTTTTCCCTAGCAGCTGATAGGGCTTTCTCGTTTATGTCCGACATCGTGACGCTTGATACATTAGGATAGGATGCTGCGGAAAGCCCTAGAATGCCGCTGCCTGTACCGACATCGAGCACGGTTAGTCCGCTTTTGCCTGCGCCTTCTATTATCTCGCCCAGCGCGGCCCTGGCCAATAGCGAATCCTCCCTGGGCTCGTACACCCCTTCCGGGACTCTGATTTCAAGCCTGCCGCAAGTCATAGAACGCATTAAAACCTTTGTCGGGTTAACTATATTGTTGTTTGCATGCTTTTCTCAGAACTTTCGAAGCACTACGAGAAGCTCGAGGGCATATCGTCCAGGCTCGCAATGATAGACGAGCTGACAGACGCATTCAAGAACGCAAAGGAGGACGAGGTGACCCCAATCATATACATGACGCAGGGATCCCTCGCGCCTTCATTCAGGTCGATACAGATGGGGCTGGCCGAAAAGTTCGCTGCAGAGGCGATAGCGATGTCGTGCGGTCGCTCG
>JAGWGW010000008.1 GCA_028867135.1 Microcaldota archaeon
CCGTGCAGATTTTTGATGTGCCGCTAGAGAATGTTCCATTGCCAAAATCAGTCATAGTGGAAAAGGTTTTCCCACCGTCAGAAGACTTCATGAAAAACACACATTGCGAGCCTATCTGGTCTAGTGCGTATATCTCGCCGGCATTGTCCGTTATGATGTGGGCGTCCGAACCGGATTGGTTCCATGTTCCATAAGGCAAAGACATGTAGGAGAATGAGCTACCGCCATTAGTAGATTCGTACAACTGGGTTGGCGCTATTGCAGACACGAACAAGTCACCACTTGAGCCATCTATGTATATTGATGGTTCCCCGCTGGAATAAACAATCTGCGGTCTTGACGCATCCACTACTACGTAAGAAGAGAAAATAGCCTTGGATGAGTTGCTAGCTTGTACGGATGCGTTAAGTGCTCCTACTAAAGATACAAAAAATATGAGTGATATCAGACAGGGTAGGATATGCGCTCTTGCTTCCATGCTAGAATAAACGAAATCAACGTTTAAATATGCACACCATGGCTCCGAGGCCCTTCGTTGCTATTCAATCTAGTGATTTTAATAGTGTAAGAAAAAACTTTCGTAGGCATGCCTTTCATCCTGGCTTTCTTTATGGCGTCGGCGGTGCCATAACCCTTTTTACCGTTTCCCTAACGTCCTTTTCCACTTTCTTGTTCACAGTTTTCCAACTTCCGCTGATTACTATCCACTTCATGCATATTCCTCTTGAACTCAACGATATACAACATCAGCAACCTTTTTTCAAAAGATAATAAAAACCGCTTCCATTGCTGGCCTCCAGTGATATTTTCTTAGTACAGTTGTCGTACTGCGTCTCAAAGACAGTTTCGTTCACTCCAAAAGCCTTTACAAACGAGCTATTCAGGTTTTTAGTCTGGTTGTATGTGTCAAGGAACTCTCTCAGTCCCCTTTCCCCTGCCCTGCTAACCATGTAATCAATAACAGTTGATGCTTCACCATAAAAGAGTTCAATCGTGTTGCTAGATTCCTGGAGTTTATCCAGGGAGTTAAGTAGGACAGGGCCATTTATACTAATGTTTTCCCTTGCAACTCCAAACCCATATTCTATATCGCCTCCGGCCTCCGCCCAATCATACATGGCAATTCCCTCATCAAGCCAGTTTGGCCTAACTGGTGCTCTTATGTTTGGATATAGATAGTAAAAGAACCGATGGCCGAGTTCATGCGCCATGCCTCCCCTGTACCAGTCAATATTCTCTACGTTGGAAAGGTTGTTTGGATCTCCATGCGGCAATGTATTGTAGATCTTTATCCCATCGCCAAGTGGAGGGTCCACGCTCCAGCCACCACCGCTACTGTTGGGGCTGGCGGTCGATGACATTGGCATCAAGCCTTTTGCATCATAAAAAGTATGAAACATGTAGAGGTCCGTTTTGCTGGGAAGATCACCTCCGTATATCCTGGAATCTATAGGATAGGCATGTTCGAGAGTCTGAATAAGCACGTTTGCCATTCCCTGGTCTGCCAGCCTGAAATACACCTTGAAGTGATCGCTTACATACATTGTATCGAAGTAAGGGCTATCTGAAGCTTCGGTAGCGTAGGTAACTGTATTCGTGACGATTGTCGTGAGCGCCGTTTGCGCTATTGTAGATGCAGGTGCACTTTGCGTGCTAGTTGTAGGCACGGTCGTCTGGTTAACGCTACCATTATGTATCGGTGTTGTCGTCGGTTGATTCATCGCGTAGTGATTCGCATTAATAGTGGAAAGCACGAGCACGCCGGCTATTATGACCGCCGCAATTATTGCAACGAGCTGTAAGTTTTTGGGTGCCATATCCAACTATCACAATAAAGTATTTAATGGCTTGATACACCCAATGGCAATCGTGAGAGCCTATCGTGAGGTTCATGCTTCTTTTGAACAGAAATGGACTCGGCGGACGTCAGAGGTTGAGTATGTTGTACAAATACCACTACCTGATAGTATTTAACATCAAAACCATCATCCACAGTTGCTCACGATAAATATTATTGGTTATTTTAGATATCTTTGGTATTCTTTTATATACCTTCTAAAGAACCACAGTACAAAGATCGAATCAATTTTCTTGACTTGTGCTCTTTCTAAGGCATTGTAATAGCCTATCCTATTTTTGTAAGATATATTGAGCATCGGATAACCAAGTCTGTTTAAAATAAAGTTCATAACAAGACGCGATAGCCTTCCATTTCCATCTATAAATGGGTGCACCGTAACAAATTTTAGGTGCGCCAACGCAGCCAACTCAACAGGATGTATTTTTATTTTGTTTTTATTATACCAACTAAAGAAATAATCAAGTAAAGGCATGACTTCTACAGGGCTTGGAGGTATAAACTTGCTACCATATATCCAAACCTGCCTCGTGCGTATTTTTCCAGCTATATCTTTCTTTGTATTTTCAAAAAGGGAATGATGCCATCCCAAAACAAGTTGCAGAGTTAGGTCTTTTTTGTATTTAATCATATTATAGAAGATGTTAGAATGTGCTTCTGCCTCTTTAACATCCCGGGTAGGTTTATTTGATGGAGTTATCCCATGCTGTAGCAAATTAGCTGTTTCCTTTAAAGTTAATGTTGAACCCTCTATTTTTTGAGTGTCATAAGTAAACTTTATCATAAACCCTTCAATTTCTTTGTCTTTTTCAGAAGCAGTTGCGGAATTAATATCCTTTGTATAAGCTGATTTTATCTTATCTAAAGATAGATACCATTTCTGGGTGTAAACCTGTATGAGAAAATTACTCTTTATTTTGTCCAAATCTTTAGGTATGCTGTTTCCTAAATATCTCTCTTTTTTAATAACAGTTCCATTAAGCCTAAACGAGTGCTCGATATAATAGTACTTCTTCTTGCCGTATTTTCTTTCCCTTATATTTACCATGATAATACTTACCCCTACACATTTATAAATATTAGTATTTCTATCAAACTGTAGGGGTAGAGATATGCTGTGTTAGGGATTCATACCCTGCTCCCTCGTAAGCTGAAAATGGACTCGGCGGGATTTGAACCCGCGGCCTCGCCGTTGCGAACGGCGCGCAACTACCGCTGTGCTACGAGCCCTTTTGGTAATAGTATTCCTGCCTTTAACCATTTTAGGTATCTCCCTTTAATAATAGGATGCGAAGTTCCGATTTTATCCATCCATATTTTGATGTTCTTATTACCGCGTATAAGTACATTGCCTCCATGGCCTTCAGTCCAATGAACATAGGCAGGCATACCGAACTGTCTTATTAGTTTTTTAAGTTGAAGCAAAAAGCCTAGTGTGCCACTAGCTATCTCTAAATGCAGATATTTGTACCCTTCATCTTTTCTAGCAAAAATACACCCATCGGTGTCTAAAAGACCGCGCAAAACTGAGGCTTTAACATCGGATGTAGAATTAAATATTTTCTTCGGCAACTTAATTTTATTTTTCTTATCGCCAATGGGCATTCCTAGATTTTTAAAGAACATAAATACTTGCTTATTGTTTATATTCATATTTATTGCATTGCAATCTTTTCGGATGCGATAGGATAACTTTATATTAAATTTTGATTTTAGAGTTGGCAATAAAAAATTTTGATAATATTCAAGATCATCTTTGGAGTTTCCGGTAAATTTAACTTCGTATTTAATGGCGTTATCGTAATTGCTATAATATTTTGACAGACAGCCATCACCCAAACAAATACCGAAAATTTCGTATATTTCTTTATCAAGAGTTGGTATGCTGGTGGTATTTGCAATAAAACTTCGTACATAAGCCATTCTTGAACTCATGTTTGCACTCATGATCTCATCTATCTACGCTCTGTTATATTTTGAGACATTAATATGCTATTTTATCTATCTTTTGTTATTAATAGTCTTATGATGGGCGCTTCTAAAGATAAAAAGGCAACTGCCATATTCAAGAGGATTCTGAAGGACATAAAGCCCACAAAGGTCGAGATAGAAGCAACAACCGCAAACGTGAACAGGCTCACTGCTGCGCTCAAGAGGATAGTACCGAAGAATATTGAAATCAGGGTGGCGGGCTCCGTTGCCAGAGGGACTAACTTGAAGGGCGACGCTGACATAGACTTCTTCCTACTTTTCGAAAAGGGCACTTCGAGGGAAAAGCTGGTGGAGCATGGTCTTTCGTATGGCAAGGCGCTCGCGAAGGCAGAGAAGAGCAGGTTCGAGATAAAGTATGCTGAGCATCCTTATGTGAGGGTGTACGTGGAGGACATGGGCATAAAAGCGGACATCGTCCCGGCGTGGAAGATAAAGAGCGCAGATGAAATGGGAACCATGGTGGACAGGACTCCGTTGCACACCGAATTCATCAACGGCAGGATGTCGGACAGGCAAAGGGACGATGTAAGGCTGCTTAAGTTCCTGCTCAAGAAGCACAACATATACGGGGCCGAGGTGAAGGTTGGCGGGTTTCCAGGATACCTGTGCGAGCTCCTGGTATACCATTACGGTTCTCTTGCAAAGCTGCTTGAGGCAGCCGCTTCGTACAAGCTCCCTTTGATACTCGACCCATCGGACAGGGCCAACGTAGAGGATCCAAAGATAACGAAGAAGTTCAACTCGGATTTCGTAGTGCTGGACCCTGTGGATGTCAACAGGAATGTTGCTGCTGGCCTTTCAGTGGAATCCCTGGGAAGGTTTGTAATCCTTGCAAGGGAATTTGTCAAACGCCCCAGCGCAGGGTTGTTTTACGGCGAAAAATTCTCGCATGATGACGTGCCCAAATACCTGGCGTCTCTCATGAAGGATACGGGCCTTGACATTTACCTGCTTGTGACAAAGGTGCCGGATGAGAGCGAGGACACGACATGGCCGCAGCTTAGGAAGCTGTCAGAGATACTTGAAGGGCAGATTGCGCGCTATGGATACGAAGTCTATATCTCAATGCCGTACATCAGCGGCAAGAACGGCGTTATAGGGATTGTTGCGCCCAAATCATGGAAAACATCAAGGCTGCTGAAAGGGCCGGACATATTCATCAGGAATGCGTCGGACAGCTTCATAGGCAAGCACAAGGGCGCGTTCGGATTTGCCATAAGGGGAAGGAGCGTGCTTGCGCTGGAGAAGGGCAGGTATCCAACCATCGGGCACATGCTGGAGGATTTGGCGAAAGGCAGGATTCCGCTCAAGAGCAAGCATATCGATTTCAAAGGCGCCAGGCTTTATGCGAACGAAGTGCCGAAGGAGCTGATGCACAGCACCTATTACGAGCTGAAGAAAAGGCTCTCGCTGCCTTGATCAGAATGCGTACTTCCTGTTCCTCATCGCTACATCATTGAGTTCGCCCAATAGGTCTATGCTCCTGGCCTTGGGATATCTTCCTTTCACTATATTCATGATCCTTGCAATCGCACGACTGTCGTTCATGACTTCGAAACTTTTTTTGTAATTTGCAGATGCGTTAGCCCCGCAGTAGTCGGTCGCCTCGGATACGATGTTGTCGCGTATCTTCCCTGAGCTGTATCCCCTCTTCCTCATCCTTCCGATGAGCTTGCCCAGGTGCTCCCTCATGACTATTGCAGTTGCGCCGCTTATCCTCATGTCGCAGAGGAGATGGCCTTCGACTATGACTAATTTTCTCTTCGACTCCTTCATCCTTTTCTCTATCTCGTTCTTCAGCGCCCGCATCTTCACTACTTTTGTGCCGTCCCTCTCGACCGACGAGAAGAGCCTTTTCTCGTTGACTATGTCGTTTGCCCTTATCAGCTCGGAATCCCTGATCCTTTTTGAGATGATCCCCGCTATCCTTGATTTGCCTGTAGCTGGGGTGCCTGTTATTATTATCGCCTTCATGGATTCTACTTCGCGGGGCTTCTTGCAGACAACGAATCGAGTGCGGCGTCTATCTCACTCTCGCTCCTTTCCAGCATCACCAGCTGGCTTGCAGGCGGATTGATGGTTATGGCGTAGGTCTTCTGGCCTGAGAAGATCCATGACCCGAGGGTGTACTTGTCGTACGATCCGGATGTGTCTGCAATGTACGTGGACATGCCCACAAGCCTGGTTATGAGCAGGTCGACGGCATTGCTGTAGCCGTCTATCGTTATCTCCTCCTGGCCGCTCTCGTCTGCGTCTATGAATGAGGGCTTTATGTACGGCACCCTTGTTGTCACGGCCTTGTTCCTTATCACGTCGTCCATCTTCCTGTACTCCGCATCGACCCTTTCCAGCTCCTTGGTGAACCTATCGCGCTCTCCAGGAAGCGCCTTCTTTGCATCGGAGAAATAGTCGTCAACAGCGCTTCTGGCGCTCTTGAGCTGCTGCTGCGTCGGTTTTGCGCCGTTAAACAGCTCCCTTATGCTGAAGTCGTACTTTCCCCTTGTCTCGTTGTCAATGTCGTCTATTATGACATCTGCCTCTGCGCTGAAGGTAATGTTTCTATCGGCCATGCTCCCACAGCTGTTATATGGTTGGGATAAATTAAAAACCTTGCATGGCAGATAGGTTTATGGCTGATCTGGACAGGGATGCGCTTGATTTCGCGTACAGGTACCCTTTCTCCAGCGAAGCCAGGTCCATACTCAGCAGCATGGACCAGAGCGTGAGCGAGAAGTACCTGCAGAGCGGCAGGGTGAGGCTTGAGGAAGACCTCAAAAGCCAGAGGGTGCAGTTCACGGAGGTCATGCTTGACGACGTCAAGAAGACGTACATACTGAGCTATGTGTACTCAAGGATGCTGGTCAGCGCAATCAACAACAGGTACTACATCGGCAGGTACATACGTGCAGAGGCCGCGCGCTTCGGGTCCGCGCTCGCGAAGGACAGCGTTGAGAGCGTGCTGAAGGTGGCTAAGGAAACCTTGTTGAACCTATCCTATTCTGATGGCCTTTTCTCATTGGGATTTGCGGACTTCCTCATGTTCGCGCCGAAGTCGTCTGAATTCTCGCTGATAAGGCACGGGCTAAGCGACGGATGCGTCAGGCTGCCCAAGGAGAGCACGTGCAAGGTGATGGAAGGAGCCATAGCAGAGCTGATATCCAGAAACCTTCCGATAAAGCTGAAGGAGCTGCCGAAGAAGGTGGTCGACTATTCAAGGCTTGTAAAGGTGCCTGCTGAGAAGGCCGTCGCGCAGACCAGGGTGAAGGGCAACTACGCCTGGATAGAGACGGTGCTGCAGAACCCTATTGCAGATGTAAGGCACAGGGCAGTCAACCTCATACTCGCACCCTATTTAGTCAATGTCCGCGGTCTTGACGAGGAGAGCGCTGCAAGGATAATAACAGGGTACATAGAGAAATGCAAGATGCTGAATCCCGACACACGCATAAACGAGACCTACATAAAGTACCAGTGCAGGTATGCTAGGGAGAAGAAGATGAGGCCGCTGTCGCTTGACAAGGCCAGGGAGATGTTCAAGGGCATACTAGCTCTTGAGAAGTGAGGATATGGCAGGGATATACACGATGTGCCACGTATGCGGGAGAAAAGCGGAGAGGGTATGCACGCTCTGCGGAAGAGGAGCCTGCAGGGAGCACATGGATGCAAGGTCTGGAGTGTGCAGCGCATGCAGGGCAGGCAGGAGATGACTACAGGCCCTGGAAGTCCTTTGCTGAAGTGCCGCTGGGGAATGCGCGGCCGTTCTTCGCCTCCACAGGAAGGCCGACTTCGTTTGCAATCCTTGAAAGCTCGCTGACGTCTATTATCCTATCGGTGAAAAGCTCCGAGTACTCGAGGTTGCCCATCTTTATCTTCTTGACCGCGAAGGTGAGCTGCTGGAACATGCCGTCCCTTCTGAGCCTTATCTTTACTGATCCCGACACCAGCGCGGATTTTGCGCTGTCGCTGAGCTCCATCCTACCAGATTGAATTTGCCATACAATAATATTAACCTTTAACACGCTAAGCAATTATGAGCCTGACATACATCGCCATAGCAGTATTCATACTCCTCTCGATCTTCATGCCCCTTTCGATGATACTCACGTCCAGGATGCTCAGGCCGTTCATAAGGAGCAACCCTATAGAGAGCGCGCCTTACGAGAGCGCGGAGGAGAGCAGTGGCAGTAGGATAAGCATAATGAACGAGTACATACACTACTTCCCGATGTTCATATCATTTGAGATAGTGGTCGCCGTGATAGCGGTGTGGGCGCCGCTCGGCAGGCAGCTCGGCGTCGCCACCGACATATACATGCTCGGGCTTGTGCTGGCAGCGTTCGTCATGGAGCTGCTGGTCGTGATGGTCGCAAGGTCAGGGGATTGATGGCTATGGTGGATTACGATGGCGAAGAATTCAGGAACGCGAGGAAGGAGATGGACGGCCTTGTGGAAAAATCCCTGGAAGGCAGGGAGCTCAGGCCCAACGTCATCTTTGCAAAGCTTGCGGAGATAACGAAATCGGCTGCAGTGACAAAGGACATGATAAGGTGGTCAAGGCAGAACTCTGTGTGGCCGATGCAGTTCGGGCTCGCGTGCTGCGCAATGGAGCTCATGGACTTCGGCAGCGCGAGGGTCGATGCGGAAAGGAAGGGGTACCTGCTGTTCAGGGGCACGCCCAGGCAGTGCGACGTGATGGTCGTCGCAGGATGGGTCACCAAGTCCATGATTCCGGAGATAAAAAGGCTGTACGAGCAGATGTCGTCGCCGAAGTACGTTGTGTCATACGGCGAATGCGCGACCTGCGGAGGGCCGTGGTTCGAGAGCTACAACATAATCAAGGGCATAGACCAGGTGCTTCCCGTAGACGTGTACGTTGCAGGATGCCCTCCTAGGCCCGAGAGCCTTTTCGCTGCCCTGATAAAGCTGCAGAAGAAGATAGGTGGAGAGATTGAAGATTGACAGGGAACAGCTTACCTCGCAGGTGGACAGGATGAAGAAGAACGGCTATGATTACCTTGTCAAGATAACCGCTGTCGATTACAGCGACCACGTGGAGGCGATATACATGCTCAGGAACCTGGACGCTGGAAAGGACGAGTCCCTGGAGGTGGAGCTGAAGAACGATGACCTCTGGGTACCATCGGTAATGAGGAGCTACAGGGGCGCGGACTGGTACGAGAGGGAACTGAGCGAGATGTTCGGCATAGAGATAAGGGGAAGGACTGCGGAAAGGCTCCTGCTCGAGAAGTGGGACGGAGCGAATCCGCCGCTGAGGAAGGATTTCGTGTGGGGAGTGCAGTACAAGGCAAAGGAGGAGTGATCCGTTGGCTATTACAAGAATAAACATTGGTCCTGTCCATCCGAGCACCCACGGGGTCTTGAGGCTTGTCGTGGACCTTGATGGCGATATGATAGAGAGGGTTGAGACGCACATAGGCTTCCTGCACAGGGGCGTGGAGAAGCTTGTGGAGACGAGGATGTACATGCAGAGCCCAGCCTACATGGAGAAGCTCGATTACGTTGCGCCTCTCTCCTATGACGAGGCGTACGTTGCGGTGGTCGAGAAGGCGCTAGGCATAGAGGTGAAGGAGAGGGCGCAGTATGCAAGGGTGATACTCCTGGAGCTGCAGAGGATCGCGAGCCATCTTCTCTGGTTGGGAACGATGTGCAACGACCTCGGGCAGATGTTCACTGTATTCATGTGGTCGTTCAAGGACAGGGACATGGTCCTCAAGCTGCTTGAGGAAGCGTCCGGAAACAGGATGTTCTACGTGAACGTGAGGCTGGGAGGCCTGCAGCGCGAACTCCCTCCGGATTTCGAGGCGCAGACTCTCGAGGTCATGGACTACATGGAGAAGAGGACAGCCGAATACGAGAGGTACATAGAAAGGAACCCCGTGTTCATGGAGAGGATGAAGGGAGTTGGGGTGCTGAGCTCAAAGGACGCGAAGGACCTTGGAGTGACAGGGCCTGTTTTGCGCGCATCAGGGGTCGAATACGATGTCAGGAAGAACAACCCTTATTACGTGTATGAAAACCTGCATTTCAGCATGAAGAGCCAGGAGAAGGGGGACAACTTCTCAAGGTACAGGGTGAGGATCATGGAGATCAAGGAGAGCATAAGGCTGATAAGGGAGGCATTCGGCAGGATGCCTGCTAGCGGCGACATGGCGGGCATGCCGATAAGGCTCAGGAGCCCGGAGCCCGTGAACAAGGTGTCGAAGCTGAGCAGGGAGCTTCCGAGGGGGGAATGCCTGATGTACATGGTCGCTGACCCGCAGAAGCCGTACAGGCTCTCGATAAGGTCTCCCAGCTTCATAAACCTCGCGGCGCTCAGCCACATAGCGAAGGGCCAGAGGCTCGCAGACCTGTTCGCGATACTCGGCAGCCTTGATCTTGTGATGGGCTGCGTGGATAGGTGAGCTTATGCAGGCAGACATGGCCGATATTGTGGGAATCCAGGGCCTGCTCGGCTCTGGAAGCATCTGGTACAATATCCTAGGGATAATAGTGTACGCGGTAATAGTCATGGTCCTGCTATCGGTATTCGGGTACACGTTCGGATGGATAGAGAGGAAGATAATAGCAAGGGCGCAGTACAGGCACGGGCCGACGTATGTTGGCAAGTACGGGTTCCTGCAGAATATGGCAGACCTGATAAAGCTGCTTTCAAAGCGCGAGATACGCCTGGCGCAGGGGGACAACTTCATGGTCAGGATATCTGTGCCTCTTATGCTCTCGCTTTCTGTGTTCATACTCCTGCTGCTGCCGTTCTCGCAGTCGCTCCAGGCGACTAACCTTGGGCTCGGCCTTCTGCTGGTATTTGTGACCATCGCATTCTTCCCGATGTTCGTGTTCCTTACCGGGTTCTCAACGGGCAACAAGTTCGGCGACATAAGCGCGCAGAGGTCGGTGCTCATGCTCCTGAGCTACGAGCTGCCAATGATAATAGTGATAGTTACCATAGCATTGGCCACAGGCAGCTACAACATACAGGGGATAGTGGCCGCGCAGGCAAACCGCTGGTTCGCGCTCGTCATGCCGCTGGGCTTCATAGTGATGTTCGTTGCGATGCTTGCAGAGTTCGAGAGGCCTCCGTTCGACCTCCGCGAAGCAGATTCGGAATTGATTGCAGGATGGCTTACTGACATAAGCGCGCCGTACTACGCGCTGGTGCTCTTCCTTGATTATACCAGGATGTTCCTGGGCAGCATGATAATATCGCTGCTGTTCCTTGGCGGTTGGCTCGGCCCGTCCTTCCTTCCTGGGATAGCGTGGATGCTGATAAAGGCCACGCTCGTGGCCCTGTTCGTCATAGTGATCAGGGCGACGATGTTCAGGATGAGAATCGACAGGGTGCTGCACCTCGGATGGTTGGTTTTGATACCGCTCTCATTAATAAATCTTCTAATAACCTATATTGTATTGTTGTGGATTTTATGATAGAGCCCGTCGCAAAAACGATCAAGACGATAGGCGAGAAGAGGTTTACGGTCGAGTTTCCTGAGGAACGCGAATCCCTTCCGGACAACGCGAAGGGGTCCCTGAGGCTTGACATGAGCACATGCATAAGCTGCTCGGCCTGCGCGATAATCTGCCCTAACAAGACGATAACGATGGTGAACGTATTGACCGACAGGGGCACGAAGATAATGCCGCAGGTCGGGCTTGAGCGCTGCCTTTTCTGCGCGCTGTGCCAGGAGGTCTGCCCGCCCAAGTGCCTTACGCTGGGCAAGAGCTTCGATTTCGAGGCCTACGACAAGAGGGAGCTGCAGAGGAGGCCTGAGGAGCTGGAATAGATATGTACCCGACCAATGCGGATGTATACGCCTATGCGATAATCTCAATAATCACGGTTCTTTCGTCAATCCTAATATTCGTGCAGAAAAGGCTCATCTATTCTGCCATAGCGCTCGCCCTGGTCTTCGCAGGCAGTGCGCTCATATTCCTGGAGCTTGGGCAGGCACTGCTAGCGCTGGTGCAGCTTCTCGTGTTTGTCGGGGGCATTTCCACATACCTCATAGTCGCGATTGCTGCCGAGGAGAAGGGCGCAAAGCTTTACAGCCCGTACATATTCATTGCGGCTGCCGTCGCAATATCGCTGGTGCTGTCGCTGATCGCTGGAGCCGTGCCAAGCGCGACAGGCGCCGGCAGCAGCAGCTTCCTTTCGATGGCAGCGTCCGCGTTCGAAACCTACTATCCATTGCTGTACGCGATGATGTTCCTTCTCATGGCAGCCACGATAGGCACCATCGTTGTCGTCAAGAAGTTCGTGAGGCTGGTGGTCTGATGCTTTATCTGGGATACATCATCGGAACATGCGCTGCGCTGCTGGGGGTCTCGCTCGCAGGCATAATAACGGACAGGCACTTTGTCGTAATAATGCTCGCAGTGGAGGTGATGCTTGTCGCAAGCATGATCGCGACGGTCGCGTTCATCTCGTACAACGAGGCACCGGATCCGATCGGCTTTGTGTTCCTCATAGCGCTCTGGGCTGTTGCTGCGGCTGAGACGATAGCGCTGGTCACGTTCTACATCTACATGAAGTACAGGGGAGTGGATTTCGATGTGACCAAGCTCTCGAGGATGAAGTGGTAGCATGAACCCGGTCATCGTACTTGTCCCGTTCCTTGCAGCACTGGCGTACATATCGTTCTCAAGGGGCACGAGGTACGCCAGGTATGCGGCCCTCGCAGGCTCCCTGGTCAGCCTTGCGCTTCTGCCGTTCATAGCGTACGGCTCTTACGACATCCAGTGGCTCAGGACGGGAGGATACTCGTTCCCAATAGCGCTAGCCGTCACGCAGCTTAACTACATGCTGCTGGCAGTCGTCCTCTCGATAACGCCGATAATACTGCTGTTCTCCTCAGGCTTCATGGACATCGTGACAGAGCAGAAGCGCTTCTACATCGAGATGCTGGCGTTCAGCATAGCCATGATCGCATTCTCGCTCAGCGGCAACTTCATAACGCTGTTCATTGCGTGGGAGTTCCTCAGCCTCACCAGCTACCTGCTCATAGGCTTCTGGCATTCCAAGGAGAGGGCGAACAGGGCAGCCAGGAAGGCGATAACGATAGTGCTCATGGGCGATCTTGCCCTGATAGGAGCGATCGCAATATTCTGGAACGCTGCAGGATCGCTCCAGTTCTCAGCGATAATAGCAGCTGCAGGTTCAGGCAACCCGATGATCTACGCAGGCACGCTGATGCTGCTCATGGCTGTGCTGACGAAGTCAGCCCAGTTCCCGTTCTACGACTGGCTGCCTGATGCGATGGAAGGCCCGACACCGGTATCGGCATACCTGCATTCGACAACGATGGTGAAGGCGGGAGTGTTCGCTGTCGCAGTGCTTCTTCCGCTGTTCGCCTCCACGGGGATAAGCGCCGTGCTGCTCACATTGGCGATACTGACTGCCGTGATAGCGACATACTATGCGATCGTGGAGACCCACGTCAAGCGCATCATAGCCTATTCCACTGTGCAGGAGCTGTCGCTGATGATCATCGCGCTATGCGCGAACGCGGTGCTGGCAGGCATCTACTTCTTCTTCGTGCAGAGCTTCTACAAGGCGCTGCTGTTCTTCTCCGCGGGCTCTGGAATGAAGGCCACTGGAAAGGAGCATATCGACGACGTGACAGGGATCAGGTCCAGCAAGCTCATCTACATCACGACTCTTTTCGGGGTGCTCTCGCTGGCCGGCTTCTTCCCGTTCAGCGGATTTTTCGCTGGCGCCGGCCTTGCTTCGTCGCTTAGGGCGAACGTCCCCATTTACCTGATCATATCCCTGATATCGATAGCGACAAGCTTCTACATATTCAGGTGGGTCTTCAGGATCTCCGGTCAACCGAAGAACAAATCCATAGGGATAGCATACGCTGCGCTGCCTGCCCAGATGAAACTGGCAATGGCGGTGCTAGCGGCCATGACGCTTGCGGCCTCGCTGTTCTTCTTCTACATGCCGAGCTTCTTCAGCGGCTATCTTCCAGCATATACCTCTAACGGCTTGAGTGCGGGGGCTGCGGATGCGCTGGTTCTCATGGTCCTCGCTGTTATAGGAGCCGCACTCAGCTATTACGTGAACATAGCAAGGAGAAGAAAGACGAAGGAGCAGGAGATGCATGCAAGGAAGGGCACGGTGGCGGATGCGTTCTACATCAAGTTCTCCAGTTTCGCCTATTATCTGTCTGCAGGCGCAACGCTCATCGACACGCACATAAGCAACTTCTTTGATGCTTTCGGAAGGGCTGCAATGGACACGGGGAAGCTTTTCAGGAGGTTCTCCGTAGGGGAGATAAACGCGTACGCGCTGGTCGTGGTGGCAAGCCTGCTGCTCCTTTTCGCGTATGCATACGTGGTGCTTAGATGACCTTCGACCTCATACACATACAGCTCATACTCATGGCCATGCTGGTGCTTGGCAGCATAATCATAAGGATCAGGGGCGCGAGGAGCCTGCAGCTTACCTTCAACTCCGCGCTGCTGCTTTCCATAGCGCTGATCTTCCTGCTGATGGACATACTGCCCGTATCAGGCACCTACATGAACATGATAAACGCCAACCAGTTCTCGTCGTTCATGGGCTTCCTGTTCGCTTTCGGCATGCTGCTCTTCAACCTGATGGCGTACAGCTACTCTGAAAGCTACAAGGACCTTGCGCTGCTTGCGGATTTCTCATTCATAGGCATGTACCTCATAGCGTCGTCCGTGTCCCTGGTCACGATATTCGTAGGCATCGAGCTTTCCAGCATACCGTCTATCTTCATGATACTGCTCTCAAAGAGGAGCATCGAGGCTGCGGCGAAGTTCTTCATAATGGCATCGATATCGATAGCGATACTGTCTTTCGCCATAGTGATGCTCTACGGCACCTCGAATACGCTTGCGCTGTCCAAATACGGACCCGGAGGCATCATAGCGTTCGTGCTGTTCCTTTTCGTGGCAGGGCTGAGCTTTGATGCGTCGGTATTCCCGTTCAACGTCCTGATACCCGATGTTTACCAGGGATCTGGAGCGTACATCACAGGCATGCTCGGAGGGGTCAACAAGAAGGCGGGCTTTGCCGCGTTTATCCAGGTTCTGGTCCTCGTATTCATAGCGTACAAGCCAGCATTCGAGATAGTGGCCCTGCTCTCGCTGCTCACTATGCTCTACGGGAACGTTGTGGCGCTGCTGCAGAACAACCTGAAGAGGCTCATGGCATACTCGTCGATATCGCAGGCAGGATACATACTCATAGGCATTGCGACTGCAACGGCGCAGGGAATCGGAGCAAGCATCTTCCAGGTATTCGCCCACATGTTCCTTTTCATAGGCACGCTTGCGCTGCTCGCATGGCTCGAGTCCAGGAACAGGCTGGAGGTGGACGAGCTCATAGGCCTGAACAACGAGAACAGGTTCGCGGCTTTTGCGCTTAGCGTCTTCCTGCTGTCGCTTGTCGGCCTTCCGTTCACCATAGGGTTCGTAGGCAAGTTCCTGCTGTTCATAAGCGCCATCAATTCAGGATTGCTCTGGCTTGCTATAGCCGGCATAATCAACAGCGCGATAAGCCTGTTCTACTATGCAAGGATCATAATGGCGGTATACGCGAACAAGGCACACGCAAGGCACCTTCCAATAGACTCTGGGGTATTTGCAGTTGTCGCGGTATGCCTTGTCGTCACGATAGTGTTCGGCGTGTATCCAGGACCAATTATAGCGCTCGCGGACGGCGCTGCGCAGTATCTTTTGCCTTGATTTAATTATGAATTTTCTAATATAGATTTATTAGTTGAAGACAGGATAGACCATCATCTAAATAAAGATGCAGAAAACCTTTCATAATCTGTATAAATAGGAGGGAAAAGTGACATCCATTGCCTTACTTGGTCTTCTGAACCTTCTAAGAATGTAAACAATGCAAATTTACTTTTAAATTCAATACCTAGGAAATTGCCCAATGAGCCTAGTTGTAGCAATCCATCAAGCGGTGTCGAAGGCGCCATATGTTTAAGAATGGACATGGTAGTATGAGAAGGTAGAAATACGCCATAATTATCATATACAGAATTGCGGATAGAAACATAACCACGTGATATTTCTAATACACTATTCCTTATCGGAGATAAATCTTCGGCACTTCTTGCAATTATAATTGGTACACCTTCACCATCAACAAGACATGTGCGGCCATCTCTCAATAGTTCCGTAAGCATTTGTTTACTTGCGCCGCTTATTGTGTTCAAATCAGAAGGCGGGAGTTCAATGCCTAAAGGCAATTCTTTTTCAAATTCCCTAAGTAATGCTTTAATATCCTTCTTCTGTATCTGTTCTTCGGACTCTTTCCTGACTACTAAATCTACATTTTTAACTGATTCGTCAATAGCTTCTTTGCAACGCAGAGCCAAAGCATCAAGAAAAGATAAGTATTCTGATTTATGTGACACGCCTGAGATAGAGAAGAATTCTTCATAGTGTGAATGGATAGAAAAAAGACCAAGTCGATTCTCAGCTATTTCCCACAACTCGCGTGGCATCCTATGCGGCACACCATCTCTATGCACTCCTCCTCTTTTCTCTTCTACCACAGCCACCGCACTAAATCCACCTTTTAAGATAGAACCAGCACACATATTGCAGGGATCTAAAGAGGATACAATTAACAATTCTGAAGGATGAGGCAGCTTTAGTTCGGCTCTATTTTGGAAATACCAATCTACAAGTTGGCGTTCACAGTGGCCGGTAGGATCCACTCTTATGCCATTTTGGATTACAGAATTTATTGCTTCAGCAAAAACTCTTCCGTTTCTACCAATTAAAAGGGCGCCTACGCCGAAAGTTCCCGATTTGAGTGCTCTTTCAGCTACAATCGTAACTCTTTCTGCAGCTCCGATTACTGTTACTTGCCCTTCCGAAACTCTAACTCCCCGAGTTATATTCTGAACCCTCTCCACAACAATAAATTTTGGATTTCTTCATATATAAGACTTTAGATTTGCTTTTAGGTTATCATAATGTTTTAAAATACATTAGTTAGATTTTGTTTAAAATCATTATTCCCATTCTATAGTGGAAGGGGGCTTATTGGTGATATCATAAACAACTCTTACAACTTCTGGAATTTCGTTTGTTATTTTAGTGGAGATTCTTTCTAAGATAGTATAGGGCACCTTTGAAAACGCCGCTGCCATAGCTTCGTCGCTTTCCACAATTCTTATTGCGATTACATATCCATAAGATCTCCCATCACCTCTGACTCCTGTACTCTTCGTATCGGTCAAAACTGCGAAGTATTGCCAAGGTCTTTCTTTTAAATTATCTTCGATTTCGCTCGTCACTATTGAATCTGCCCTCTTCAAGATAGCAAGTTTCTTCGGAGTCACTGTTCCGATTATTCTCACAGCAAGGCCTGGGCCTGGAAATGGTTGTCTATATATGATATCTTCACGCAATCCAAGTTTCACGGCGAGTTCTCTAACTTCGTCCTTGTACAATTCTTTTAGTGGCTCAACCAATCCTCTGAATTTAATCTTTGAAGGCATACCACCTACATTATGATGGGTTTTTATTATTTCAGATTTTTTAGATTGGCCAGATTCGATTCTATCTGGATATATAGTTCCTTGAATAAGATAATCTGCATCTACCTTTTTAGCGATTTCTTCAAAAACTTTGATAAACTCCCTACCTATTATTTTTCTTTTTGTCTCTGGATTAATAATCTTTTTTATTTTTTCCAGAAAACGTCCTTTTGCATTGATATGCATATATTTTATTCCTAGATTTTTAGCAATTGCGTCTATCTTTTCAGGCTCTCCATCTCTCATAAAACCATGATCTACAAAAACCGCTATTAGGTTTTTATGTAGGGCTACGGCAGCAAGCG
Organism: Microcaldota archaeon; assembly: GCA_028867135.1. GTDB lineage: Archaea > Micrarchaeota > Micrarchaeia > Micrarchaeales > CABMGC01 > JAGWGW01. Next base: position 17,712 of record JAGWGW010000008.1, read on the forward strand.
ATGTAGCAGTTGTCGAATCAATACCACCACTCAATGCTATTATGGCCTTTTTATTTCCAACTGTCGTTTTTATATTTTTAATATAGGTTTTAACGAGAGCGTCTACTTTCCAATCTGGTCGTGCATTACAAATGCCAAATATGAAGTTCTTTAGTATCTTAGAACCATTTTTAGTGTGTGTCACTTCAGGATGCCATTGTAGGCCATAAATGTGTTTTGATCTGCTCTTATATGCAGCTATAGGGCAATCCGTAGTATCTGCAATGATTGTGTAATCTTTTGGTATCTTTAGTACAGTATCTCCATGACTCATCCATACCTGTTCGTTATCTTTAAGACCACTGAATATGTCTTCATGTTTTCTTATACGAGCAACTGAACTTCCGTACTCCTTCGTTTTGGCAGGAATAACTATTCCTCCGGCATAATGGGCAATAAGCTGATGACCATAGCATATTCCTAATATTGGAATATCGAGTTTGAGTATGGTTTTATTAAATCTAGGAGAGTTCTTTTCGTATATGCTTGCGGGTCCACCAGAAAGAATAATCCCTTTTATATTAAATTTTAAGCTAAGTTCTTGTAAATCTTTTAAGGAAATATCGTGCGGCACTATTTCGGAGCGTACGTTATTTTCTCGTATTCTTCTTGATATAAGATGGCAATATTGGCCGCCGAAATCAAGAATTAGTATTATATCTTGTACCATACTAATTTTATGAGAAATAGATACTTATATCTTACTGATTTAGAACTAGCAAGTGCGTATTAATCTCCGAATAATTCTCTAAAAACAACAACTAAGTCCTGACGAATTGTAGGTTCTACTATTCTAAATGCTTCTTTTGCAGCATTGAATTTGTCTTTCGGTATTCTTATTTCACCAGTGCCATTTGTTGATATATTTAGATTATCCTCTTTTACATAGGCTACACCGGCACCATTGAGTGACTTTACATTAGCACTAATTTTGAGCGCTCTGTTCTCTATGTCAAAAATATCAAAGCTATTTATATCTACAGCTACACGGCCATTTCCTGGATAATGATACGACCTATCCTCTGAGGCGATTTCGTTATATCTGTTTTCCGGTACACCTACAAATGTGCCTTCTTGAGTTATTTTATGATGACCTGAGCTTCTAAGTCCCTGCTGTGAAGTCCAAGCTAAACCATTATCGAATAATTCTTGCCTAAAATGAGCATCATGCTTATATCTAAGACTGACTTCTTGCAAAGTAGCTAATCTGTAACCTTTAGGTACCGCGGCTTCTGCTTCTGAAGCAGGAACTCTTTTATCTGATAAAAATACAGGCGCAGCCCTTTGTTGTTCAATTTGTGTTGTCCTTGCCATATCTCCACTAAATGATTAACCTAATTGTGGTATATAAACCAGATGGGTATTGTTTGTTGGACTAATGGGTCTTTTTAGAGCAATATTACCGACAGTAACAGGTTCTTTTATAGAATTATACCCTTCTTCCTCTCCTTCCGCCAGGCCTCTTTGTAGTATCTGTTGGTATCGGGGTCACATCCTCGATGCTTCCTATCCTGAAGCCCGACCTTGCGAGCGCCCTTACTACGGCCTGAGCTCCGGGCCCAGGAATCTTGGAGCTGTGCCCTCCTGGCGCCCTTATCTTTATGTTGATGTGGGTTATCTGCTTCTCGATAGCCGTTGCTGCTACCTTATATGCTGCGTGCATTGCAGCATATGGCGATCCTTCCTCATGGTCAGCGTCGACGACCATTCCTCCGCTGCCGGTTGCTATCGTTTCGGATCCTGAAAGGTCAGTGAGCGTTATTATCGTGTTGTTCTTGGATGAATAGATGTGCGCGACTCCCCACCTGGTTGCCTTGGGCTTAGCCTTCTGGAGAGCTTCCTGGACCGCGCCTTCGTATGATATTGCTCCCTTCTTCTTTGCCTCCTGCTGCTCCTGCGGCTTCTGCTTTGCCTTTGAATCTGCCGATTTCTTCTTTTTGTCTGGCATAATGATCATTCAGCTTTTGGGGTTTCGTCTGTTGCAGGGCCCTGCCCAGGCGCAGTTGTTACAGTCTGCGGTGCAACGACATTGAAGTCGAGGTTTATCGACTTGTAGTATCCTATCTTGTTCTCCTCGTCCATGCTTACGAGGTATCCGGGTGATTTCACCTTCTGGCCGTTGACGGCTATGAATCCGTGGGTTATCAGCTGCCTGGCCTGCTTTGGCGTCTTTGCGAGTCCTTTCTTGAACACTAGCGACTGGAGCCTCCTGTCCAGCAAGGCTTCTGGGGTTATGTTGAGCATGTCGTCGAGGGTTGCCTCCTTGTTGATTACGCTGTATCTTGCCAGCCTGTCCCTTATGCTGGTGCCGACCTTCTCGGATGACCTGCCTGAGAGAACCTCCCTGACGTTCCTCCTTATCCTGCTTACCTCGGTAGAAACCTTCCACAGCTCTCTCAGATTCTTGAGCCCGTACCTGTCCCTGAGGCCGTGGTCCCTGGTTATCCTCTCGGTATTCCACATCAGCTTGGGCCTTTCGAACTTCTTCCTTATCTTCTTGGGGTCGCCCATGGCATCACTTCTTCTCCTCCGCGGCGGGCGCTGCTGCTGGTGCCGCTGCCGCTGGCGCAGCCGCTCCGCCTCCTGCTCCAGGCTTCTTTTCAGACTGCGTAGCTGCCTTTGCCGCAGCCTCAACTGTCTTCTTCATGACTCCCACCGTAGCGCCGGTCCTTCCGGTGCTTCTTGTCCTCTGTCCGCGAACCTTCTGGCCGTACCTGTGCCTGAAGCCTCTCCATGTCTCCATCTTTATGTCGCTGTCTATGTCGTTCCTTACCTTTACGATGAGGTCGGTGCCAACAAGATGCATGTCTGCTCCGGAGTCGTGCTCCTTTCTCCTGTTAAGCATGAATGGGGGTATGTTCACAGCCTTCGGGTCCTTTACCACAGCCTCTATCTTCGAGAGCTGCTCATCGCTGAGCGAGCCTATCTTCGTCTCGGGGGGTATCCCGTGGGTCCTTTCTATGGAAAGGGTGAGGGCGCTGGCGAGGTTCTTTCCTATACCCTTTATCTGGTTCAGCGCCTTGGAGATCCTGAATGAGCCGTTGATGTCCCTTCCCGACATCCTGACTATGCTCTCCTCCTTGCGAGGCTCCTTCTGCTGCTTCTCCTCCTTTTGTTCCTTGTCCTTATCAGCCAATAAACCACTGAATGTAATGCTCTGAGATTTACAAAAAGCTATTAACAATGGCAAAACAGCTTAAAATAGCTTTCTATAGCCTGAAACGAGCGGTGATAATCGACATTTGCGCTTGCAATGTTTTTAAGCCTTGTGGGTCGGATCTTGCAGGCGATTCCTATCATTGAACATGAACGCCAAGGTTGGGATTTTCATAAACAATGGTTTATTTTGAACCCAAAAGACTCTTGCGAGTCATGCGCTTCCGGGTATTCGTTTCCAGGCGCACGCGTTACCGGATTCTGCCACCTTGGCATTTGATGGATAATGATAAGATTATGATATTAAGCTTTCCTCCTCTCGGTCTTCTTCGACTCAGGCCTTACCGATGGAAATAGGAGCACCTCCTTTATCGATACCTTGTCAGTGAGCAGCATCACAAGCCTGTCTATACCCATTCCGAAGCCTGCAGTTGGAGGCATTCCGTATTCTATAGCCTCTAGGAAGTCCTCGTCTATCGGCGGCATCTCCTCGTCTCCCTTCTTCTTCTCCAGGGCCTGGGCCTCGAACTTCCTCCTCTGCTCAACAGGGTCCGTGAGTTCCGAATACACGTTCACGAGCTCCTTTCCGCACACGAAGAGCTCGAACCTCTCGCTCAGCCTCTTGTCCTTCCTGCTGTCCTTTGTCAGAGGGCACATGTACGAGGGGTAATCAACGGCGAACGTTGGGTCCTTTATCGTGCCGAGTACATACTTGTCGAAGAGCGCGTCTGCCACGTGGTAGTTGCTCTTTACCGCGACCTTCAGCCCTTCTTTCTCCGCTATCTTCGCTGCTTCCTTGTCATCGATATCTGCTATGTCTATTCCGGATCTCTTCCTTATCTCCTCCACGAAGTGTATCCTCTTGAAAGGGGCCTTGAAGCTCACCTTCTGCCCTTGGTACGTTATCTCGCCTGAGTTGAAGAGGTGCTTTACGAGGCCGCTGAGCATCTCCTCGGTCAATATCATGTACGTGTTGTAATCTCCGTACGCTTCGTAGAACTCCAGCATCGTGAATTCAGGGTTATGGGTAGCGTCTATGTCCTCGTTCCTGAAGTCCTTGCAGAACTCGTACACCTTCTCAAGGCCGCCGACAATCAGCCTCTTCAGGTACAGCTCGTCAGCTATCCTCAGGTACAGGTCCGTATCGAGGGCGTTGTGGTGCGTTATGAACGGCTTCGCGTTCGCTCCTCCGTACACTGGCTGGAGTATCGGCGTCTCGACCTCAAGGTAGCCTTTGGCGTCGAGGAAATCCCTTATGTACCTTATGGCCTTGGCCCTTGTCCTGAATATGCTCCTTGCATCAGGGTTCATGATCAGGTCAAGGTACCTCTTCCTGTACCTTACCTCTGTATCGGACAGGCCGTGGAACTTCTCAGGGAGGAATCTCAATGACTTTGAGAGCATCGTTATCTCGCTCGCCTCTATGCTCTTCTCTCCTCTTTCGCTCTTGATGACCTTGCCCTTTATTCCAAGTATGTCGCCTATGTCCGTAAGCTTCAGCACATCTATTGCCTTGTCCGGGGCTGTGCCGCTCCTAGCCAGCACCTGTATCTTTCCGGATCCATCCAATATGTCGAAGAAGAATAGCTTGCCCATGCCCCTGAATCTCATGACCCTTCCCGCTACGCTTGCCTGCTTGCCCTCGAATTTTTCAAAATTGTCAGTTATATCTCCCGCATGCTGCAGTTGCCCATACGAGTAAGGATACGGATCGATGCCGAGCTCCCTCAGCCTTTTCAACTTTTCAAGCTTTGTTTCATCGGCCATAGTAAGCACCATGCGGGCCCGAGGGGATTTGAACCCCTGACTTGGAGGTTAAAAGCCTCTCACTCTAGCCAAACTGAGTTACGGACCCATTGTCTATTTTGATGATTTAAAGTATATGCACACCATTTAATTAATGATATCTATATTGATATGTTGATTCTTGATGAAGGCAAAGGATATGATGATTGAAGGCAAACTGCTCTCGTTCCTGACAAGCGATGGGGTGAGGCTGAACGGCTTCCTTTTCAGCGGGGGGAGCAAGCGCGCATGCATAATAAACGTGCACGGCATGACAGGCAACTTCTACGGCATAAGGCAGATGCTCCTGGCGCAGATGCTCGGAAAGAGGGGCGTCTCCTTCTTTTCGATAAACACAAGGGGGCATGACGCCGTATCGAATTACAGGATAGAGGACGGCAGGAAAAGCACAAGGGTAAGGGCGGGCACCAACTTTGAGAGGTTCGAGGACTGCGTATTCGACATAAAGGCAGCGATAGGAGTCGCGGAGAGGATGGGCTTCAGGAAGATAATGCTCTGCGGTCACAGCACGGGCTGCCAGAAGATCGCATACTACCAGTACAAAAGCAAGGACAGGCGGGTAAGTTCCCTCATACTCCTGGGCCCTGCGGACGATTACAGCATTGCGAAGAGAGACCTTGGCAGGAATTTCGGCAGGGTCGCGGCGCTTTCAAGGAAAATGGTGTCGAGAGGAAGAGGCGATGAGCTGGACAGGAGAATTCCTTCAGGATTCTCCGCGCAGCGCTTCGATTCGACCGTCAACCAGAGGAGGATAGAGAGCAGGATATTCAACTACGACGGTAAGTTGAGGGAATTCGCAAGCATAAGGATACCGATCCTTGCAATATTCGGCAGCAAGGAGGAATTCGCCGCCAAGAGCGTGGGCACTTACCTAAAGATATTGGGTAGAAGGACCAGGTCCGCCAACTACAGGCCACAGATAATCAGGGGCGCTGACCATTCATTCAAGGGTCACGAGCTGGAGCTGGCGCAGCGCATAGCGGAATGGGCGAAGCAGGTGTGATTCATCACCTTGGTGGCAGGGAAACGGCTGGCTTTAGCCTGCAGATATTTACTTCTTGCCTGGCTTCCGCTCCGTGAAGGCGTACTTAGCTATCAGGAAGACGACAAACGCTATTATGATGAAGTTGACCAGCGAAGCGAGGAAAGGGCCCCATCCTATCTTCACAGGACCTATGTAGGCATATGCGGTCTGCCACGAGCCGTTCGGTATGAAGAACGTTATTATCGGCATTATCACGTTGTTGACAAGCGACTGTATCAGGCTTGTCGAGGCGACGCCTATAATGAATGCAACAGCGAGGCCAAGCACCTTATACTCCTTCAGGAACTCCTTGAACTCGCCCAAGAGCCTCATGTGTACCAGCCAATATGCATTGTGCGATTATTTATATTCTACGCAAATGACAAGGCTGCGGTCAGTACATCTTCTGCAGCCTGTCTATCCTGTCCTGCAGCGGGGGATGCGTGGAGAACAGGTTCATGATGCTGTTCGCCTTGAACGGGTTTGAGAAATACAGCGATGCTGTGAGCTCGTTGGCGTTGGCAAGAGGCACGGATCTAGGGTCCTTCTCGTACTGGAGCAGCTTCTTCAATGCCCCTGCAAGCGCTGCCGGATTCCTTATCAGCCTTGCGCCGTTAGCATCTGCCATGTACTCCCTTCTCCTTGATATCGCGAGCCTGATTAGCATGGCGAATATGGGGGCAAGTATGCCGACAAGGATTGCTATCAGTATAAGGTATCCTCCGCTCCTCCTGTTGCCGCCGACGCCCCAGAAAAGCATGTTCCTTATGAAAGCTGCGACAAGACCTATGACCCCTGCGTAGACTATCGCTATCATCATGAACTTCATGTCGTTGTCCTGTATGTGCGACATCTCGTGCGCCAGCACCCCCTCCAGTTCTGTCCTGTTCATCATCGATAGGAGGCCGCTCGTCACGGCGACAGACGCCTTCTTCCTGCTGGCGCCAGTCGCGAAGGCGTTGGGGTTCGGGTCGTTTATTATGTAGACCTTGGGCATCGGCACCTGTATCGCAGACGCCAGCCCCTCCACTACGTCGTAGAGTTGCGGATACTTGCCCTTGTCAGCCTCCTTTGCCCTGGATACTGCGAGGACCACCTTGTCACCTGCGAAGTAGGTGAAGAGGGCGTATCCGATTATGAATATGAGCCCAATGGACAGCGAGAATATGCCCCCTCCGAGGAATATCACGAACAGGTACACGACAAATGCGAACAGGACGGAGAAGAGCAGCATCAGCAGTATGGACTTTAGGTTGTTCCTAGCTATCTCGTCGAAGAAACTTGCCATTTCCTACCACTACTATCTCTTCTGCTTCTTCTGGGGGGCTTTCGGTGGAGTTCCGCTGCCAGCGTCGCTGAAGTCGACCTTTACAGGCTCCTTGGCCTCTTCAGGCGCCTGGAAGAAGTCCTGCTTGCTGAATCCGAACATGCCTGCGAAGGCATTGCCCGGGAACTGCTGTATCGCGTTGTTGTAGTCAAGCACGTAGTCGTTGTATGATGTCCTTACGTATGATATCTTGTTCTCCGTGTTCTCGAGCTCCTCCTGGAGGTTCTGCATCGTATCCGATGCCTTCAGGTTAGGGTAGTTCTCCACGTTCGCGAACAGCGTCTTCAGCGCCTGGCTCAGCATGTTGTTTGCCTGCGCCTTGTCCTGCACGGACCCCGAGACCAGCTGGCTCCTCAGCTGCGTTATCTGCGTAAGCGTGCTCTTCTCGTACTTCATGTAGCCTTTCACGGTCTCTATCAGGTTCGGTATCAGGTCGTACCTTCGCTTGAGCTGCACGTCTATCTGCGCCCACGCGTCCTGCACCCTGTTGCGCTTCGCGACGAAGCCGTTGAACATTGCTATGAAAGCGAGCACAAGTACGACTACCACGCCTATTATTATGTATTCCAAAAGTGCCATGAGAAGGCCTGACTAACTATCGCTGAAAAGGCTTAATAACGTTCTTTTTCCATATGGATTCGTGAAGTTTGACAACGGCACTGTGGCTGGACTTCTGCTATCTTTGGGAGCCGCGCAGTTCCTCCTTTTCCTTAGCATATCTGAATCGCTGTACAGCGGATACAGCATATCGAAGAACGCGATAAGCGATCTGGGAGTCGGGAATACTGCGCTGATATTCAATACCTCCATAATGCTGATGGGCCTGCTGATAATCATAGGTTCCTATTTTCTGGTCAAGGCCAAGAAAAGCAGGTACATCTCAATATTGGTGGGTGTGGTGGGGCTTGCGGCTTTCTGCGTAGGGGCTTTTCCTGAAACAACAGGATGGCCGCACATAGTTGCGGCTTCAGTAGCATTCTCAATAGGGGGGATTTTCTGCGTGCTTTCGTACAAGCTTGTGAGACTGCCAATCGGATACCTTACAGGGGCGTTGGGCATTGTCACGCTCTTCGCAGTGGTATCGTACCTCGTATTCCGCCAGAATTACGGGCTTGGCTTTGGGGGCCTTGAGAGAATGATGGCGTATCCGCTCATCATTTCGGTGCTGCTGATAGGGGCGCGACTGGCTAAAGAAGGTTAAGTGCTTGGGCCGCTGCCAGTTTGTAGCCGAATTGACTTGCCCGTGCGCGCATTTCCTAACCATGTCATTTTGTTCTCGAAAAACCGAAGCATCGCCGAAATATTCCAAACCGCATTTATATTGATCGAGCCAATTAGATTGCGGTGGAGAAATGAACGGAAAATTGACAGGTATGGCAGCTTTGGGAATTCTGGCGGCTTTGCTTCCAGCTTTCACAATGGCCAGTTCCATACTAGGGATAGGAACGAGCGCAGGGACGCAAACGGCAACGCAGGCCAGTGCTTCTGCAGGCAGCAGCCCGGGAATAGGAACCAGTACGCAGGCCGGTGCCAGCTTGAGTGCGGGCGCGAGCGTTGGCGTTGGTGCAAGCGGAAGCGGATCGTCAGGATCGCAGAGCACTAGCTCATCGGGAGGAGCGCAGGCTCAGTCTTCTGGATCTGCAACTGCATCCGGAAGCGGAAACGCGCAGGCCCAGGTGCAGGGAAGCGGAGGACTCGTGTCGGCATTGGTTGTATCGGCAAACAACACTAAAAGCAACGTAACAAACAACGTAACTGCAAACCTTGGTGCGAGCGCGCAGCAGAACGCTAACGCGAATGCGGCTGCGAACGCGGGAGTTGGAGCCAACGCTCAGGGCACAGCCAACGGGAATGCGAACGTGAATGCGGGTGCAAATGCGAATGCCAACGTGAACGTTGGGGTGTTTGCACAGATAGAGAACATCTTCGCTAGCATCGTGACCAGTATACAGGCGAGCCTCGGCATTAACTGAGGCGGAATAAACTGGCGGATGACAACATCCGCCTTTTTTTATTTAAGTGTTAACATGCCAAGGAAGAAATCAGGAACAAGGAAGGGGATGGACAAGCTGGAAAGGGCCGAGGCGAAGGGAGAGATAGTGAGGATAAGGACGATAAAACCGAGCCCGGATACGTACATTCATATAGGGATAGGGAAAAGGAGGGGCAAAAGGGGCGGCACAACTGTAGCCGGAAGGGTCCGCCGTATTAAAAAGCGATAATCATGATGAGAATCGGATTTGCCGTTGCGCGAACATACATGGCGGTCTTCCTGCTGATCGCTGCGACAGCCGTAATGGCCGGCTTCATCTACGAGATAGGAGCGCAAGCACAGCAGACGACACAGTCGCCATTGGCTGCACAGACCGCTGCGCAGGCGCCCCAGTCAACCGCATCGCAGCAGCCTGCCGGCGCAGGCTCTGATTACAGGAGCATACTGCTGGAGCTGGTCGCCGTATCCGTGATATTCCTTGTCGCTATACTTATAAGGATAATCCTGCCTGAGAAAAGCCAAAGGGACGTGACATACCATCGGGCCTGAGGCGCGCCTGCGAAAACTATTTAAGGTAAAGGCACGCATTAGCTGTATGGGAACGACACGGGCAGTCAAACCTCTTAGGCTTAGCTGGCAGATTTTCGGGGCCAAGGCGAACGAGCTTGCAAAGGAGGTGGAGAGGGAGCTCAGCGGCGGGGGAAGGCCCGACCTTATTGTCGGCATTGCAAGAGGAGGGGTGCCAGTGGCCCAGGTAATAGCTGATAGGCTAGAAATCAAGATGGACATAATCAGGGTCAAGTCCTATACAGGCATAAACGAGCGCGGCGAACCTGCGATACTCTCTGGGCTTGTGGACAGCGTGGGCGACAAGCGCGTGCTCGTGGTCGACGACCTTGTCGACGAGGGACATACGCTCGCTGCGGTTGTCAGGCACATCAAGGGGGAGGGCGCTTCGGATGTCAAGACTGCAGTGCTATTCAAGAAGCCGTGGACGACATTTGAGCCGGATTTCGTCATGGCTGAAACTAACAGGTGGATCGTCTTCCCTTGGGACAAGGGAGAGTACAAGAGGCTCAGCAGGAAGTGAGACCGGCATTGCAAAGGATTTGCCCGACCGGTTTCCAGATCAACCGAATGAGGTCTTTCTAAGTATCATTATCGGCGGATTCCTCTGCATCTCATCCTTGACCGGACGCGCCAGAGTGTAATACTTCCACTTCCTGGCGAACTCGCTCTCTATTCTTTCAACCATCCCCATGCCTGCCAGCTCCTTGACGTGCTGGTCCACCGTAGACGGGGATACCTGAAGGAACTGACTCAGCTCGGTCACGGTCATGTTCCTCCTCTCCAGCAGCTCCAGGATTTTCATCTTGGTCCTCAATAGTTTTCCCATACTCTCACAGCTTAAGGCCTTGCGGGTCCCCACCCTCCAAGCTTTTCGCGAGAATATATTGCACAACTATTTTTATATATTGATATCAATAAGCCAATTATCTAAGTTATATTCTACGTTTCTGCTCAGTTAATTCCTTAACAGGTTACCAAAATGATTAATGGCAGTTACGTAGTTTCCAGCAAGATTTATTAATCATTATGTGGATATTCAGAGTTCAGATGGGGACTTATGGTGAAGGAGTATAGCTATATCAAGAGGATGCTCCTTAGGGAGCTTAGCGAGAATTCGAGGACCTCGGTGACCGCGCTGGCTGAGAAGCTGAAGTGCTCAAGGAACACAGTACTGAACAACATCAAGGCGCTTGAAAGAGAGTTCGGACTCTACTACACGCTGGATCCCAACCTGTCCAAGATGGGCATACTGCAGAACCACGTGTGGAACGTCAAGTTCGGAGTGAAACCTGATACGGAAACGCTGAAAGAGATCTTCAAGGACGACAGTTTCATCCAGTTCGCAGTGGAAACGGACGGGGATTTCGACATGGTGCTGAAGGTCATCACCACCTCTGGCGAGGAGTATGTATCGTGGGGGCTGGACACCGCCATGAAGCTACTGAATTACAGGCCCGTGATAAGGCCGTCGCTCATATCAATGATACACACGGGCTTTGTGCCTGTGCCGAATTCCGTGATCGAGAAAATCGGCGCTGAAAAGCTCGGGCTTGACGCGCTCGATGTGCGAATGCTGCTGCTTCTCAACGAGGATTCGACAATGACCTACAATGCGATGGCCAAGAGGCTCAAGGTCGACGTGGAAACTATAAGGTACAGGTTCAGAAGGATACTCGACTCGGGGATAATAGACAAGTTCACAGTACTTGCGACCAAGGTCCCAAGCATATACAACGTCGCCTTCTTTGTGAATTACGAGTTCGCGCCTGGGTTCAAGGAAAGGTATAGCAAGGTCCAGGAGTTCTACCTGGGCGTCGACGGCCAGCGGCCTTTGCTGAACAGTTTCCAGTACCTTGCGCTCACCAGCGGAAGCTACACGCTTTTCGGCCTTGGCAGCTTTACCGACGATGAGAAGGCGATAAAGAACGCGGTTGTGATGCACAAGCTGATGTACAAGGAGGACAACGCGCAGGTGCGGTATGCAAAGGTGACGAACGAGATAAGGGGGCACCTGCCAATAAGGAACATAGACATGGCAAGGCACTTCAAGGGGATAAGCTGGGAGGTCCCGAAAAATACGAAAAAAGGGCATGACAGGATTTAGCAGATAAAAGAAATCCTTGCATGATTTATCGATAATTGCAATTAAAACAGAGCCATTAAAAGGGCTCCTACCCATTATTGAGATATAACAGGTCATAATCTTGGGGGGTAGTGACGGAAAGGAGTTGCTGTGCGCCAACTGCCACCATGGGGTGGGCTACAAGACTGGAAATCCCAAAGCTGGGAATTTGATGCATGAATACAAGGAATCGGATACCTTGACAAGGTACTCGGTCCTTTGCATGATGCCGTACTGCAACTGCGAGGACCCGAAGAGGTAGGCTCAAAGCGAACCGATCAGGCGTGCCTGCTTGCCGATTTCTTTACAAGCCTGAACTCGTAGTCGCTCAGCTCGTCGTATGCAGACTCGAGCTTTTTCATGTCCACCCCATTGGGCAGCGAATCGGGGTTGTGGTGCCTCAGTTTCTCCTCGTACTCAGCAAGCGACTTCAGCATGCTGATAATCCTGTCATGGTGCTTCACAATATCACTTCCGAATGGACATCATCGCGCGCGGCGCATTGCTGCTCCGACAAATCCCAATACGAATAACTCAATAATAGTATATATACGTGCGCTATTTGTAGGTTATATCCGTCTTCCTTACGACGGCGCTCTTCGTGAGCTCGTGCTCCTTCGAGCTCGCAGCGCTGAAGACATGCACGACTTTTATTCCTCTGATTGTCAGCGCATCGGCTATCAGCGACCTGTGGCACCTCCAGGGCACCGCCTCTGCGCACATCATAACGATAGGCTTTTTGCGTGCGATCCCCATCAGCTCTGCTACCGCATGCCTGAAATCCTTTGTCTGCATGTAGTCGGCGAAACCCCTGAACGATGCGTTGTACCAATATGTGTTCACCGAGTCCTTCAGCGGATGCCTCAGCCCTCCAAGGCTTTTCATGTGCCTGTAGAGTATTCCGTGCCTTTTCAGGAACTTGCCCAGCCTTGCCTCGTTGAACTGCGGATTGGCTCTCGACTTGGGTATCGTCCTTATGTCTATCAGCTCCTTGATGCCATAGCGATTGAGTATGCGCACCAGCTCGCTGAGCTTCCTTGTCGAATGGCCTATCGTATACGCGGTTGCCCTATCCCTTGCCATTGAACGCGACCTCTTTTATCCTCCTGAGCTCGTTTACCCTTATCCTCGCCGCTCCCCTTATCGGAAAGTGCATCAGGTACACCCTTGACCTACCTATGTCATTCTGCCAGCCGAACCTGATGCTGTTGCTGTTGAGGAACTTCGAATACGTAACCTTGCCTATGAAGCACACGACCCTTGGCCTGTTCCCGATTATAGTCTTGAGTATGCGGATCCTGCCCCTATCCTCTTCCCCTTTCCTGAGCTCGGACACGTCATGAGAAGGCCTTGTTATTATGTTTGTGAAGTTCAGGCTGTAGAGCCTTGTGAACCTCGTCTCGTACATGTCCTTCAGCCCTTCATCAGTCTTCAGCTCATCGATACGCTCGTTGATGACGCCCGCCCTGTTTAGAAGGTACCAGAAGGTCTTGTTGTTCGAGAACGGAACCCCCCTCCTGTAAGAGCCGTGATGCGGGTTTATGCCAACGAACAGTATCCTTGCTCCCTTCGATATCGCGTACTTGATCATCTGGTCCAGCCTCAGGCCTTTTCCTCCATCATGAATGCCTTCCTGTTTTATACACATGCTCCCGAAAGGCATTAAATCTTATTCTGCATTATGACCTTTGTATTCAATGCGAACTGAAGAGGACTCGCTTGGGAGGGTATCAGTGCCTTCAGATGCCTATTACGGGGCATTCACGCAGAGGGCATTGGACAACTTCCCCATCTCTGGGATAAGGTTCCAGGATGAATTCATAACAGCTTATTCTGAGATAAAGCGCGCAGCAGCGATAGCAAATTCAAGGCTGGGCATGCTCGACAAGCGCGTGGAAAGATGCATTGTCAGGGCCTGCGACGATATAGCAGACGGCAAGCTGAATGGCCAGTTCCCCATAGACGTATTCCAGGCTGGCGCAGGCACATCGACCAACATGAATCTCAACGAGGTCATAGCAAACAGGGCCCTAGAAATAATGGGGCGTGGAAAAGGGGACTACAAAACAATAAATCCCAACGACCACGTAAACATGTCTCAGTCCACGAACGATACGTTCCAATCTGCGGTGCATATAGCGGCGCACGTGATGATTGAGAAAGACCTGTTGCCTGCTCTGCATGAATACCAAGGAACAATGATGGCAAAGGCGAGAGAATTCTCGAGGATAATCAAGTCAGGAAGGACGCACGTGATGGACGCTGTGCCGATAACCCTGGGCCAGGAATTCTACGGCTACTCGATAGAGCACGAGATAAAGATGATAAGAGGAGCGGATAGGAATCTTCTGAACCTGAGCGTGGGAGGGACTGCGGTAGGAACAGGCCTCAACACGCACCCAAGGTTCAGGGAGCTGTTCTTCAAGGAGCTTAACAGGAGCACGAAGAGCAGGTTCGTGCCTGTGAAGAACAACTTCGCGATGACGCAGAACCTTTCATACATAGCTGAGATGAGCTCGCAGCTCAGGAACCTCGGCCTTAAGCTTATCAAGGCAGCGAATGACATAAGGCTGATGTCATCGGGACCGCATGCCGGATTGGGAGAGATAACAATACCGGAGGTGCAGCCTGGATCGTCGATAATGCCTGGCAAGGTCAACCCGTCTATGGCTGAGATGATGACAATGGCATGCTTCAGGGCGATCGGCAACGATCTTTCTATAGCTATGGCTGCGCAGGCAGGACAGTTCGAGCTGAATGTATTCGGGCCGATAGCCGGCTACTGCCTTCTGGAGTCGGTAACGGTGCTCTCCGAGAGCGTGGGCGCGTTCTCAAGGAGGTGCGTTGCAGGCATAAAGCCCAACAGGAAAAGGTTGGGATATTATTTCAGCAGGAGCTCTGCTGTGGCGACTGCTCTGTCTCCCATACTGGGATACGCGGCAACGGCGAAGCTTGTCAAGGAAGCCGACAGGAGGGAGATCGGCATAAGGGAACTGGTTCTTGAGAAGAGGTTGATGGACAGAAAGGAGCTCGACAGGATACTCGATCCTTCAAGGCTTACAAGCCCTAATCTTCCTTTGAGGAAGAAGGCGGGATAGGCTGCTGAAAAGGATGCGTCACGGGACCAGGACAGAGGCCACGAAGAGCAGGAAACCCAGGGTAACCGTGATTTCCGAGTATCCTGCGGACAGATGCGCGTACTTCAGCAAGAACCCGGATATCTCCATCATGAGCAGGCCACTGAAGAAGAGCGGGTACCTCAATCTTGCAGGGAGTATCTTCGCCATTCTAAAGCACCACATGCAGCGTTATTAGGGTAGCATCTATCGGCCAGCCTGCGATGAGCGCCCTAAGATAGAGGTCGACAAAAATCACGAGTATCAGGCTGGACCATGCAAGGGCTTCGTGATGCATGTTGAAATAGGACTGCAGGCTGGAGATGCTGCGCCCCTGTTTAGGTGCGAACGCACAGCCATAGCATTTCAGGCCGCCTCCTGCGAGGTGCCTGACGGAGTGGCAGGAGAAGACGTACAGGGTTATCATCACCGAATCAAGAAGCAGCAGGACGCTGCCAAACCTGAGCGTGAAGAACCCAGAGTACGTTACCGAAGCCAGGAAGTCGTAGAAAAAGAAGGGTATCACCGCAATCGCCAGGTAGACGAAGTACCTGTGCAGGTTCTCAATCCTGAAGAGCCCGGTTTCGCCAGAGTATGCCCTGGACTTTGCGTCGCCCCTCTCATCGAGCGCGCAATTTTCAGGATGCCTGAACAGGTGCCTGTGGTAGTCCTTCCTGAAGGCGTAGCAGCTAAGCCTGAAAGCGCCTATCAGCGGCAGTATGATTACAGTCGGCGAGTAGAACGGGTCGGTGTAGCCGTTGAACGGCGCGAGAGGGAACTCGACAAGCGCTGCGATGCCAAGCAATAGCAGGAGCAGGAATGACCAGAGCCTCCAGTTGGCTTCCAGGAATTCCGGGGGCAAGAGCCTTGCAGTTATGTATCCTTTTGTATTCGTTCCCATGTTCAACCCTCTATATCCTTCTTGGCGGATCTTATAAACCGCATCAGCGGATCGTACGCCCCGTCGGCAGCGCCCTCCTTCTCGGGTATTATCGCGTTGTCGGTTATCCGTATCTTCTCGGGGCAGACCTCCTGGCAGCATTTTGTAATGTTGCAGTATCCGATCCCCCCTTCCTCGTTCATGTGCTTCGACCTGTCCAACGAATCCAATGGATGCGTATCCAGGGATGCGGCCTTCACGACATGTCGCGGCCCGAAGTAACCGGTCTCGTGCTCCCTTATGACGTGGCAGACGTCCTGGCACAGGAAGCACTCGATGCAGCGCCTGAACTCCTTCGACCTTTCCACGTCTGGCTGCCACATTTTCCACGGCTCCTTAAGGTTGCTGAATGGCTTGAAGGCCGGCATTCTCCTTTCAGTCTCGTAGTTGGCCGAGACGTCGGCAACCAGGTCCTTCACGATCGGGTAGGCCCTCATGGGCGCCACGGTGATCCTGCCTGCAAGATCGTCTATCCTGGTCTTGCACATGAGCGCTGGGACATTGTTTATCTCTGCGGCGCAGGACCCGCATCTTGCGGCCTCGCAGTTCCATCTAACTGCTATTGTTGTGTCTATCTTCTCTGCTGCGTACCTCACGGCTTCGAGAACGACCATGCCCTCCTCCACGGGCACATCGTATTCCTGGAAATGTGGCGCTATTCCGGCCATTGGATCGCAGCGCCGTATGCTCAGCCTTATCGTAGTCATCGATATACCTCATGCTTGATCAGGCGCTTCAGCCTTTGAGGCATGGGTCTCACGCGCACAGTCCTCAGCTTCATGCTATGGGCCCCTTTGAAGCATACCATGTTTACGTGCCACCTCCTGCTCTTCCTTGGGAAGTCGCTCCGCCAGTGGGCGCCGCGGCTCTCCCTTCTTTCAAGCGCGCTTCTTGTTATCGCTTCGCACGCTACAAGCATGTTCTCAAGCGCGAGCGCGGAGAGAAGCCCATGGTTGAATACCAATGTGCCAGGCACCCGCACCTGGGCCTGCCTCGACTTCAGCTCGCTTATTTCCTTCAACGTCTTCGACAGGCCGCTGCGGTCCCTTATTATGCCGACCCCGTTTTCCATGCTCTCCCTGAGCTCCTCGATCAGCGCGTTTGGGTTCGGGCCCTTCGCCGACTTTCCCAGATAAGAAGAGACCCTGCGCGTCTCCTGCAAGGCCTCGGCTTCGCTGACCTCAGGGAGCTTGCTGGCAAGCGCATGCTTCGATGCTGCCTCTCCGGCGCGCTTTCCGAACACCAGTATGTCTGCAAGCGAGTTGCCGCCTAGCCTGTTGCCTCCGTGCAGCCCGCCTGCAGCCTCGCCTGCGGCAAACAGACCATCTATGTTCGTCGCAGCTGTCTCTGGATCGGTCCTTATGCCGCCCATCTGGTAGTGCACCGTAGGCGCGACCTCCATCGCCTCCTTTGTTATGTCGACATCTGCAAATTGCCTGAATTGCGAATACATGGACGGGAGCTTGTGCTTTATGAAAGCCTCACCAAGGTGCGATATGTCCAGGTAGACGCCACCGTGCGCAGTGCCCCTGCCCTCCTCTATCTCTTTGTATATCGCCCTGGCGACGATGTCCCTCGCGGCAAGCTCCTTTCTCTCGGGAGCGTACCTCTCCATGAAGCGTTCGCCTTTGCTGTTGAGCAGTATGCCGCCCTCGCCCCTCACCCCCTCGGTGACCAGCAGCCCCTTGGCTCCTGGCGGGTATACCATGCCTGTTGGATGGAACTGCACCATCTCCATGTCCATCAGCTCAGCTCCGATGTTGTATGCAAGACCGATGCCGTCTGCAGTGGATTCCCACGAATTGGAGGTCACCTTGTAGACTCTGCCGCATCCGCCCGTGGCTATTATGATCGCCTTGGCTTCAAAGGCCACGAATCTTCCCGTTTTCATCTGCAGGCCGATTGCGCCTTGAATGCGGCCGTTCCTGGCGAATATCTTGGTGACATAGGTCTCGTCCATCACCTCGATATCGCGGTGCAGCACCTGGTCCTCAAGCGTCCTAAGCAGCTCGAGCCCGGTCTTGTCGCCGACGTGGCACAGCCTCCTGTATGTATGGCCGCCGAATGCCCTCTGCATTATTCTGCCATCCTGCGTCCTGTCGAACAGGGCGCCGTACCTCTCGAGCTCGTATACGCGCTCAGCGGCCTCCTTTGCGAGTATCTCGGCCATCCTCCAGTCGGAAAGGTAAGCCCCTTCAATTATCGTATCAGCGAAATGGGCCTGCCAGTCGTCCTTGCCGTCGACGTTTCCCAGAGAGGCTGCTATGCCGCCCTCAGCCATCACTGTATGCGCCTTCCCGAGCAGCGATTTCGACACCACCACAACGCGCGCGCCTGCATCGCACGCTGCTATGGCCGCGCGCAGCCCGGCCCCCCCTGCTCCTATGACCAGTATGTCGCACTCAACCCTATGCAATGACTCATCCCTTTGATGAAAGCTTCTCTATCCTCCTGTATCTCCTCAATGATTCCCTGACCCTCTTCTTTACCTCGCTGCTGTCGACTGCGGAATTCGCGAGGCCCGATTCCTTGGCAGCTTCGACGATCTCAGCTGCAACTGTTGAAGCCAGCTTCGCAATAGTCTTGCTGTCCTGCAGGCTCGGCATTATCATCTCCCTTGAAAGGCCCTTGCCAACGGACTTTGCTATCGCCCTTGCCGCCATCGTTATCATGTGGTCATCTACGGCTTTGGCCCTGGCCTCGAGAATCCCTCTCAGTATTCCTGGGAATGCGGACAGGTTGTTAACCTGGTTCGGCTTGTCGCTCCTCCCAGTGGCGACTATGAAAGCTCCGGCTTCCAGAGCCTCGTCGTATCCTATTTCTGGCTCAGGATTCGCAAGCGCAAATACTATGGGCTTGTCTGCCATGCTCTTGATCATGTCCCTGTCAAAGGCGCCCTTGGTCGAGATACCGATCAGGACGTCCGCCCCTTTCACAACGCTTCTTAGGCTTCCCTTCTCCATTCTTTGGTTCGTCAGCTCGGCCATCTTCTCCTTCATGTAGTTCATGTTCTCGGCCCTTCCCTTGTACAGTATCCCGCTTGTGTCGAAGACATAGATATTCCTTGCACCGGCGTATGCGAGCGCCTCGACTATCCCGGTTCCTCCCGCTCCTGCGCCGTTTATCACTATCTTCGCATCCTTCAGCTTCTTGCCTGCGAGCTTGAGCGCGTTTGAAAGTGCAGCCAATGTCACTGCGCCAACCCCGCTCCTGTCATCATGGAACACGGGTATCTCAAGCTCCTTCTTCAGCCTGTCAACTATCCTGAAGCATTTGGGCGATTCTATGTCCTCTATGTTTATCGCACCAAACGACGGCTGGAGGCTCTTCACTATCTCTATTATCTTCTCCTCGTCGGTTGTGCTGAGGCATATGGGCACCGCGTCAACGCCCCCGAACTTCTTCAGGAGAAGGGCCTTGCCCTCCATGACAGGGAGCCCCGCCTCAGGGCCTATCTTGCCGAGACCCAGGATCCTGGTACCGTCCGTGACAATCGCAACTGTCCGTCCTTTGAGCGTGTAATCATACACAGATTCCCTGTTGTCCTTTATCGCGAGGCAGACCTGCGCGACTCCAGGAGTGTAATAGACCGAGAGCTGCTCCTTTGTCTCAATCTCGACATTGCCGATGACCTCTATCTTGCCATGCTTATGCCTGTGCTTCTCAAGCACCTCCTCCCTGCTCACCATCCCGACACGATTAGATAGGGAATGTTTAAAATATAAATAACCTACTTTGGCAGGGGAATGGCATGGAAACTACATTGCTCACAGGGATATCATGTGGCCTAGCTTTACAGAGTCGAGCACCTCCTGCTTTAGCGCATTGATGTCCTTTACGGATCCCATCTTGGCCTCGTTTGCTCTTACCGCGGACGTTACCATCTCCGATTCTGGTTGCTTTACTCCGCGCATCCTGAGGCAGAAATGCACCGCTCTTAGCACCACCATGACGAAATGCGCGTCGAGCTGCTCCTTGAGATAATCGGCGATCTCGTTTGTCATCCTTTCCTGCAGTTGCGGCTTGCTGGCGAACTTCACCACGGCCCTGGCAAGCTTGCTTACCCCGCATATCCTCCCTCCTTCCTTTGGCATATATGCGATCGTCGCGACGCCTTCGAATGGAAGCATGTGGTGCTCGCAAAGGGAATAGAACCTCACGCTTTTCAGAATTATCAGGCCTTTCGTCTGCTGCGTGGGAACATCGAAGGTGGTGAAAGTGAAATGCTCGTTTGCCTTGAGCTCCTTATAGAACCTTGTAATCCGTTTTGGGGTGTTCGCCAATGCTTCATCGCCGAACCATCCCAGCTCCTTGTTCAGGTCCTTCATCAGCGCCTCAAAATCCTTCTCGATCACGGCCCAGCCTTTATCGCCAATCTGCTTATCCTTAGACATCTAATCACTGCCTTAACTCACCTTAAAACTTTATAATGCAACTGCATCTCGTTCTTGGAGAGGCGCCTGGCTCCTACAAGTTTGAGCTTCGCCTCAAAGTCCTGGCCGTCAAAGATCCTGATGCCGTCAGTGAATATGCTCGGCTCTATGTTGATGTACAGCTCGTCTACAAGCCCTTTCCTCATGAATAATGAGTTCATCCTGCCTCCGCCGACCATCACGGTCCTGCATCCCGCCTCCTCGAAGAATTTCAGCGCCTTTTCTGGTCCTTTGTCTGTGAATATGACGTTTTTCCATCTGCTTTTGATAGGCTTCCTAGTCATCACTACGTTGAGCCCCTTGTATGGGAAATTGCCGTTTGCAAGCGTTTTCCTGTATGTGCCGGCCCCCACAAGGTTGGCCCTTGCCTTTGACATCACCTTGCGAAAGTCCCTGTCTGAAGCGCCGAGTATGAATTTTGTGTTCCCATCCCTTCTGGCAATGTATCCATTTGCCGTCATGGACATGTAGATTATTACTTTCATCGGTTCTCGATACATATTTGCGATTTGATTTTTATAACCAGCTGGGTCGTTTGGTTTTATGGCCGAAAAAGCATCTTTTATGCGGGTCAGGCCGTGACGCTAGGTAAAAAGCATGACCGGATCAGTTCGCAACAGAAAAGGATTATAAAAGGGTTTGCCCATCTGTTATTATGGTTGGCAGCAACATCAAATACATAGCTCTGATCGCCGTTGTTGCCGTTGTTGCAGTTATTTTTGCTTCTGTTTTGCACGCGCCGAAAACTTCTGGCACTACAAACGCCGTGACAAGCACGATGCAGACTACGATTGCAGCCACAACAATAAAGAGCCCATCAAGCACGACCTCACAAACAACCACGGCACAGGCAAGGCAGGGAAACATAACCGGCAAGTATCTGATGACCTTTCTCGCATGCACTGGGTCCGCATGCACCAATCCACAAAACCACAAGACGTATCTTGCACAATCTGACGATGGCAGCAATTGGACATTGGTTCATGGATTCAGACCTTATACAGGAAGCGTTCCTGACCTTGTCAGAAGGGGAGGCACGCTCTACATATACAATCCTGGCACAGTCACGGCCTACAATATAAGCACTGGCGCGGAATCGTCGCAGCAGAATGTTGCCCTTAGGTACGCCAATGGCACGTCAACAATATTCGTGGATCCGAGCCCTATCCTGAGCCAGAACGGCTCTATTGTGCTTTTCTATCTGCCGGGAATAATCGGCCAGGATCCTGCATCTTGCCCCACAGGCCAATCCAGCTGCACAAAAAGCATAATGAGCGCAACCGAGGTGAAGGGCAGCAACGGAACCAGCTTTGTGGCAGACTCAGGGGCAAGAGTGAAGATACCTCTTGGCGCTCCTGGCTCGTCGCCCACAGTTTCCGATCCCGCCATCTTCCAGGACCCGTTGGGTTACGTGCTGTATGTCTCCTCTGGACAGAGCGTCCTTGCGTATTCCTCCCGGCAGCTGCAGGGCAACTATACTGCGATTTCCGGGCTCCAGGACGCCTCGCTTGTACAACAGGGCACCGGAGGGGTGCCCAGCGGATACTATTCTCAAGAGGGGCAGCAGTACTGGACATATGTCAGCTATACGAGTCCTGGGGTAACCGGGGTCATAAAGCTTGCTAAAACATCGTCGATAGACAGCCAGATTCCTTCGTCGGCTTTTGCCACTGTTGTTTCTGGATGCGATTTTCCTACTCTGGGTTGCGGTTATTCGGTAGAAAGCCCAGGCATTTACCCCAAGACGCCTTAGTTTTATTGCTTTTTCTTTAGGAAAAAGAACAGACTTATTGCAGCTACCAAGATTATTGCTGCAATGACTACTAAAAGTAGGATCTGTTTTTGGCTGAAGCTTTGACTTCCCTGCTGCACAATGGCTTGT